>NZ_CP086112.1:80000-380000 GCF_016806835.2 Skermanella rosea
AGGGTGACGGTATAGCTCAGGCTCATGTCGAGCGTCGACGTGCCGCCCGGAGCCGGCAGGAACGGATTGGGATCGGAATTGTAGTCGAAGACCTCGAACGGACAACGCCTCTCGCCGCTCTGGACGCATTCGAACCGGTTCGTCATGCGCAGCTCCCGCTCGAAGGGGCCGCCCGGGTCGTACAGGATCGACAGCCGGTAGGCGAGGCTGTACCGGACATCGTCGAGTTCGTGCAGGTCGATGACGGTGTTGGGACCGATATTAATCGCCGAGAAGGGCGAGCCCTGCTGGTCGGCCGGAAGGGTGACGGTCGTCCTCACCTTGCCGTCGAGGGTCACCTGGGCGAACCCCGTTCCCGTGAGGTCAAGTCCGACGGAACCCTGCACGCCCCCGAAGGCGCGGTTCAGGTCTGTGCCCTGGATGGCCGAAACCCGGCCCGACGCGATCCCGCCCCCGGCGGATCTCTCCACGACGGTCGGCTCGGACAGCGACGCGGTGGAGATGACGGTACCCGGTGCCGGTTCGTCTATGGTGACGCTGACCAGCGGAAAGCCGGTGATGGGCACCGCCTGCGCGCAGGTCGACGTCAGCGCCGCCGCGAACAGGCCGAGTGCCAAGCATTTGGCCATGTGCATATCCCGCCCCCCTCCTCCGATCCGACTGGCCGGCGCCCGGGAACGCGGCCCGCCGGATCGTTATCTGCCGGAACCGGAACGGCGGTCTCCTGCTCATCGGTCGATCTGCCCGATTGGCAGGTCGGTCCCCTCGATCACCCGGCGGCGCCTGCCGATCTCGGCGGCCATGAAGTCCAGGAAGACCCGGATGCGCGGCGCGTGGCGAAGGTCCGGATGGGTCAGCAGCCAGAGGTCGGCCGAAAGCTCCGGGTCGGGAGGGGCCAGCCGGACCAGCGCCGGCCGCACGTCGGCGATCAGGCACGGCAGGTACGCGATGCCGATGCCGGCCTCGACCGCCTCCCCCAGCCCGAGCACCGAGTTGGTGCGGTAGGCGATCCGCTCCGGCGGCACGTTCTCGCGCACGCGGCGGACCACCTTCATGCCCGCCATGTCCTCGCCCAGCGAAACCCAGGAGCGGCGGTGGAGGGTGTCGGGATCGGCCGCCCCGGGAACCGGGAAGTCGGCCGCCCTGCCGTAGAGCGCCCAGGCGATGCGGGCGGCGCGGCGGCCGACCAGCGTTTCCGGCGGGTTGTCGGTCGCCCGGATCGCCACGTCGGCATCACGCTTCGACAGGTTGAGCGGCTGGTTGCTGAGCACGACGTCCAGCCGCATGTCGGGGCATTGCACCAGGAACAGCGCGAACAGCGGCGTCAGCAGGTGGACGAGGAGGGAATCGTTGGTCGTGACCCGCAGCTCGCCCGCCGGCGACGGTTCGCGCCCGGAGACCT
Source organism: Skermanella rosea (assembly GCF_016806835.2). Classification (NCBI taxonomy): domain Bacteria; kingdom Pseudomonadati; phylum Pseudomonadota; class Alphaproteobacteria; order Rhodospirillales; family Azospirillaceae; genus Skermanella; species Skermanella rosea. The sequence continues at coordinate 81,403 of NZ_CP086112.1, forward strand.
TCCGGGTGAAGGCGGTGATGTCCTCGTCCAGGCGTGCCGCCAGGGATACCATCTCCTCCCCCGCCGCCGTGGGAACGTAGCCGACCCGGTGCCGCTCGAACAGCGGGGTGCCCAGGGCCGTCTCGATCTGGCGCAGGCGCCGGAACACGGTCGAGTGGTTGATGCCGAGCTGCTGGGCCGCCGACGGCAGGCCCTTGGCGTCCGCGATCGCCTTGACCAGCCGGAAGTCGTCCCATGCCAGGTTCCTGAACGGTTCGGCCATCGGGCCCGTTCCTCGCATCTGTTCGCTGTTGCAATCTCCACGGCAAAACCGCACTCACAGCATTGCACAGGCGCAATCGATAACCCATAGGCTTTTGCCGTCGGACCCGCCATCTTTGCATCAGTCAGGAACAACCCGCCGGCAAGCCGGCAAGGCGACGGACACTCCGCCGCCCTGGAGGACAAGACAATGGGCTCTGTTGCGAACCGGAACGGAATTCATCACGTCACGGCGATCGCGGGATCGACGCACCGCAACTTGGACTTCTACGGCCACACACTCGGGCTGCGGCTGGTCAAGAAGACGGTCAACTTCGACGATCCGGGCACTTATCACTTCTATTATGGCGACGAGGTGGGCCAGCCCGGGGCGATACTGACCTTCTTCCCGTGGGACCACGCGGCGCCGGGCCGCCTGGGGATCGGGGAAACGAAGGGAACCGTCTTCCGGGTTCCCGAGCAGTCCCTGGGCTACTGGACCCACCGGCTGATCGAGCGCGGCGTTCGCCACGAAGCCCCGGAAAAGCGCTTCGGCGAGACGGTCCTGCCGTTCCGCGACCCCGACGGCATGCGCCTGGCGCTCGCCGCGGTTCCCGGGATCGGCACCGAGCCCACCTGGGCCGGCGGGGAAGTCCCGGCGGAACACGCGATCCGCGGCTTCCACGGCGTCAGCCTGCTGCTGAAGGAGGAGGCGCCGACCGGCGCGATCCTGACCGACGTGTTCGGCTTCACCAGGGTCGGGCAGGAAGGAGCGGTCGTCCGCTTCAGAGTCGAGGGAAACCCCGTCGGCGGGATCGTGGACATCCGGGTGGCGGGAGGTTTCCTGCCGGCACGGATGGGGGCCGGGTCGGTCCACCACATCGCGTTCCGGGCGGCCGACGACGCGGCGCAGGCCGGCATGGTCGCGAGGCTGGCGAACCATCACGGCATCCGCACGACGGAACAGAAGGACCGCAACTATTTCCGGTCGGTCTATTTCCGCGAGCCGGGGGGCGTGCTGTTCGAGATCGCGACCGACGAGCCGGGCTTCGCCGTCGACGAGCCGGTGTCGGACCTGGGCCGCACGCTGAAACTGCCGGACTTCCTGGAGCCGCGCCGGGCTTCGATCGAGGCGGTGCTGCCGGAAGTCGCCTGAAATTCTCGACCGTCCGTTCCATCCGAAGCCGGACCGGCTTCCCGAAGAGGTTCGCCATGACCACCGCCCTGTCCTTCATCCACCGGTTCGAACCCGCCGCCGCGCCGGGGAAGCCGCCGATCCTTGTGCTTCACGGCACGGGCGGCGACGAGAACGACCTGATGCCGCTGGGCGGCATGATCGCCCCCGGTTCGGCCCTGCTCTCCCCGCGCGGCAAGGTGCTGGAGGGCGGCATGCCGCGGTTCTTCCGCCGCCTGGCCGAAGGCGTGTTCGACGAGGCGGACGTCAGGCACCGCGCCCATGAGCTCGCCGACTTCGTCGCCGCGGCGCGGGAAGCCTACGGTCTGGCGACCCCGGTGGCGGTCGGGTTCTCCAACGGGGCGAACATCGCCGCCGCCGTGCTGATGCTTCGGCCGGAGGCGCTGGCCGGGGCGGTGTTGCTGCGGGCCATGGTGCCGCTGACCGACGCCCCGGCGGCGGCCGGGGGGAGCCTCGGGCTGGACGGCAAGCCCGTGCTCCTGCTGTCCGGCGCGATGGACCCGATCGTCCCGGCCGACAACGCCGCGCGGCTCGCGGCGCTGCTGGGCGCCTCGGGAGCCGAGGTCGAGCAGAGGGTCCTGCCGGCGGGGCACGGCCTGTCGCAGGCGGACGTCAATCTTGCCAGGGACTGGATCGGCCGGCTCGCCCCGGTCCCCGCCTAGTCCCCCCATTCCTGTAACAAGGGACCGCCGCCCCCGGGGCGGCGGCGAAGGAGATCCGATCATGCAGCTCACCGGCATCCATCACCTGACCGCCGTCTCGGCCGACGCGCCTGGCAACCATGCCTTCTATACGCGGACCCTGGGCATGCGGCTGGTCAAGAAGACGGTCAACCAGGACGATGTCAGCGCGTACCACCTGTTCTACGCGGACGCCCTCGCCTCCCCCGGATCGGACATCACCTTCTTCGACTGGCCGGTTCGGCGCGAGCGGCGCGGCAACCACAGCATCACCCGCACCGGCCTTCGCGTCGCCGGGCAGGATACGCTGGCCTGGTGGAAGCGCCATTTCGCCGAGACCGGCGTACCGCACGAGGAAGTGGTCGAACGGGACGGCCGCGCGACGCTGGACTTCGAGGATTTCGAGGGACAGCGGCTGAGCCTGATCGACGACGGCGGCACGGATGCCGCCCACCCCTGGGACCGCAGCCCGGTCCCCGCCAAGCACCAGATCCGCGGCCTGGGACCGATCACGATGACCGTGCCGGACCTGAAGCCCACCGACCTTGTGCTGACCCGGGTGTTGAACATGGCCCAGGTCCGCGACTATGCGACGCCCGAGGCTCCCTCGTCGCGCACCCTTGTCTACGCCATGGGCGACGGCGGTGCGGCTGCGGAACTCCATGTGGCGGTCCGGCCCGATCTCGCGCCGGCCCAGCCGGGTGCCGGCAGCGTCCACCACGTGGCGTTCCGCATTCCGGATGCGGACTATGAGGCCTGGGCCGACCGCCTGGACCGGGTACGCATGCCGTCGAGCGGCCCGGTCGACCGCTTCTATTTCCGCAGCCTCTATTTCCGGGAGCCCAACGGCGTGCTGTTCGAGATCGCGACCGACGGCCCAGGCTTCGCGACCGACGAGGCGCTGGACACCCTCGGCGAGAAGCTCTCCCTGCCGCCCTTCCTGGAGGGCCGGCGCAGGGAGATCGAAGCCAACCTGAAGCCGCTCTGACGCGGATTTGGCGAAGAAAGGCTAATGGTCGTCCTTCTTGTCCTTCGGGTCCGGCTTGCCGTCGCCACCGGCAACCGCCCCGCCGGGCATTTCGTCGGCGCCCATCCCGGGCGCGCCCATATCCGGGAGACCCGCAGGAGGATCCCGGGTATCGGTGACGGCCGGGTCCTTGTCCTTTGCCCGGTCGCCCGGCTTGTTGTTCTGGGTCACTGGATCGCTCCCGCTGTTTGATTTCCGAAGATACCAACAGCGGACCGCGTTACTTGTCACGCGGCGACGGCCGGAGTCCAAAAAGAAGGGCCGCGCACACGCGGCGGCCCCAGTTACACGGAATGTGAAGCCGATGCAAGCAACTCCACGGCGTCTATTTCTCTGCGGAAAGCCAAGATTCAAGTGCTTGTACCGACGACTTCCGAAAAACTGGGCAGCAGCTTGACTGCTGCCGAACCCTTGGAGCAAAGTCTTCCTCGAAGGCGGGAAAAGTCCTCGCCGTTGCGGGCACGCGTGAGCACCTGCCGGGAGAGCTCTCCGATGGGCAGGGGAACAGGCGCGGATCGGACGGCGGCGGATCGGTCAGTGGAACGTCGTGAGGTCCGGCACCGGGCCGCCGGCGCCTCGTGGAACGATCGGGCGCCCGGCAGGATTATCCGGAGACGAGGCGACCCGCCTTGTGCAATCCAGGTCTACGTATCTGGCATACCAAATACACCGTACTGATCTTGTGTCGCAGGATCCTTCCTTTATCTTGGTTGCAACGCACAAAGGAGACCGAAACATGCTGACCGACGCCCCGATCGAAATCGCCCTTCTGGTCTTCGTGGCAACCATGGCCGCGACCATTCTCGCCTCCGTGATGCACGCCTTTTTCGCGAAAAGTTCCGTTCCGGAGTTCGCACGGCCCGCCAACAGCAACAATCCGTCCGGCAGGGCTCCTTCCGGCACCCGCCGGCCCAACCTGAGGGTCGTCGCCTGACCCGTTGCACCGGCCGGAACTCGGCCGACGCGGCCGGTCACAGTGGTAGGATCAGGCCAGGAACTGCGGGAAGAACACGCAGACGCTGATCGCGGCCAGGGCGGCGACACCGCTTCAGGCCCATGTCATCATGACCTTGTTCGGCAGATCCTCACGCTCCCCACCCGGTGAAGTCATTCTTCAGTGACTGGATGCCCGGGCCCGCGGCACGCCACGTATCGCGCATGCCGGCCCCGGGTACCCGGCCGCATGGTCTTCAGATCGTCGGCCGTTTCCCAGGGCGCCTGCCTGCGACGTTCATCGGCGCTTCCGGCAGGGGACTGGTGATTATCCATCGATTCTCCCTTTATTATGATCCTGTACCGGCTTTCCTCCGAGAGCCCCAGTAGTTGTCGCTTGGCATGTCTGATGCAATGTGCCGGGCCGGCTGAACTGCCGAATCCCGCCGGTTTCCCGCATCATGGAAACTTCGTCCGTTTCCCGGCAGGCGTGTCACTGCGCACGCCCACACCTGCCCAACGACGATCCGGAGCCTATTTTGGCCCCCTCCTCGCCCCGATAGTGTCACTGGAACTTTCCGCACCCTGTGACGATAAATCAACTTCTTCGCAAAATAGGCAGAAAAAACACCAGCCTAAGATGCGTTGAAGGAAGATCTGCACGGTACTTGACCGCGGTCTTGAAACCGGCTGCTGAAGTTGCCGCGGTAGTTTCGGCACGACCGGGTGGTTTCTTTCGACGACTCAAACCGGCCTGCCGGGGACTCGATCCGTAGGCGGACGACTTCATATCCATCGAACCTGGATAAGCCTCATGCCATCCATTTCCGAGACGACCCCCACGGCCGCCGCCGGGAACGATTCCGCCGCGCCGGCGATCGCGCCCGAGCTTTTTCAGGTCCGTGCCACAGCTCCGGTCGTCAAGGCACCTGCCCTGCCCTCCGCATCGAGGCCGGGCGAGATCGTCGCCGTTCAGCTTCAGAACAATTCCGATGGCACCGAAGACGCCGGACTGATCACCTTCGGTCAGGTGTTCGGCAAGGGCGACCTGGGCGGCGGCAGCCATCTGGTCGGGGTTGTCGACGGTCGTGAAATCCCGGTCCAGATGGATGTCAAGGCGACCCACGCCGATGGCTCCGTGCGCCACGCCATCCTGACCATCGCGCAGCCGGCCCTGGCGGCGGGCGAGGTCGCGACCGTGATGTTGGAGGCCGCGGACCATGGACCGGGCGGGACGGCGATCAGGCCGGCGGATGTCCTCCGGAGCGGCTACGACGTCGATATCAACCTGACCGTCAGGGGCGCCAGCGGAACGGCGACCCGGTTCAAGGTGGACGCCGCCGCGGAACTGGAGAAGGCGACAGCCGCTGGCACCCTCAAGACCTGGATGAGCGGGCCGCTCGCATCCGAGTTCCGTGTCGTCAAGCCTCTCGACGATCATCTCGCCGTAACCCTCGATATCCGCGCTTTCGATGACGGCACGGTCCGTACCGACGTGACCGTCGGTGTGGAGTCGTCCTACCGGCCGGGCCTTCCGACCTTCTACAACTACGACGTCGAACTGCTCGATCAGGGCCGTGTCGCCTTCGAGAAGGACGGTATCGCTCACCACCGCAACAGCCGCTGGCACAAGGAAGTCTGGTCAGGGGACGCTCCCGGCGTCCATGTGGCGCAGGATGTCGGATACCTGAAATCGAGCGGGGCCGTCGTCGGCATCGATACGTCCCTCGGCGTGACCGCGGGCAGCCTCGGTCTCCCCTCGACTGCCGACACCGGCCCGATGGGCAACGCCACGATCATGAAGAAGATGACGGAAGTCGGCGGACGCGGCGACCTCGGCATCATGCCGATCTGGAACGCCCGCTACCTGGCGAGCCAGGATGAACGGGCCCTGGAAACCATGCTGGCCAACGCCGATGCCTCCGGCAGCATCCCCTGGCATTATCGCGACGAGAGCACGGGCGAGTACCTGCGCATCGACGATCACCCCGATCTGTGGATGGATGGCCGTACCCAGTGGCCGCAGTTCGGCGACGATGGGCTGACCAACGGCTTCGCCAACGGAGCCGCGGCGGGATGGGAGTTCGACACGGCCCATCAGCCGGCCCTCAACTACCTGCCCTATCTCGTCACCGGCTCGCAATACTACCTGGACGGCCTGATGGCCCAGACCGCTTACAGCATCGCGTCGTTCGCCCCGCACTACCGTGGGCAGGAAGAAGGCTTCCTCGATTTCGACCAGGTGCGCGGACGGGCCTGGACGTGGCGCAACATGAGCGACGCCGCCTATGCCACGCCCGACGAGCACCCCCTGAAGGCCTATTTCGTCAAGCTGCTGGACAGCAACCTCGACTCCCTGGTCGCCCGCCACATCGTCGATGGACAGGGAGACAAGTACGGCGAGTTCGAGGGCTTTCTTCGCCACGACATGTGGCCGGACGGCGACCTGCTGGTCTGGCAATCCGACTTCGTCGTGCTAGCACTCGGCACCATGGCGCAACGGGGTAGCGAACAGGCCGTGAAGATGCTGGAGTGGATGGACAACTTCACCTCGGGCCGCTTCATCAACGAGGAGAACGGCTTCGATCCGCGCTTCGGCTCGGCCTATATGTTCAAGGTCAATGCCCCCGGCAACGGCCCCGCCTATGACACCTGGGAAGAGCTGTTCCAGCGCAGCTTCGGCAACGCGCCGGCCGATCCGCCGGACGGCATCCAGGGGTGGCCCAGCTCTCCCTTCGCCTACGCGGCCAATGCCCGGGCGGCGGTCTCCGCGATCTTCACCGCCACGCAATCGGCCGACGCCATGGAAGCCTTCGGCTACCTGACGAAGGAAATGGTCAAGGCCCGGGGTGCCGATGGGTTCCACGCCGATCCCACCTGGAACGTGGCCCCCCGACTGCCGGATGGCGATACGCTCGAGTTCGACCAGATCCGCATCGCTCGCGGCCCGGAAGACCAGATCCTGCGGGGGGCGGAGGGCAACGAGCTGATCCATGGCTCGGCCGGCGACGATACCGTGACGGGCGAGGGCGGCATCGACATCCTGTTCGGCGGGCAGGGGAACGACGCCCTTTCCGGCGGTGCAGGGGACGATTTCCTGTATGGCGGTGCAGGCGACGATCGCATCGCGGGAGGGGCGGGCGACGACTACCTCAAAGGCAACGGCGGGGCCGACCGGTTCGAGTTCGGCTCCAATGCCGGTGGACGGGACATTGTCGCGGACTTCAAGAGGGGATCGGACCTCATCGAGATCGAGGCCGACCTCGATGGCAACGGCCTGACCACCGCCGCACAGGTGCTCGGTGCGGCCGAGGCCGACGGTTCCGGCAATGCGGTGCTCGATCTGGGCAACGGCCTGGAAGTCACCGTCCTCGGCCTCGCCCCGGACGAGATGACCGCCGGCATGATCCGGATGATCTGATCCCCTGCCCCGCTCCGCCAACGAGCCCGCCTGTGCGGAACCGCACAGGCGGGCTTTTCACATCCGGGCGCTCGGGCCGGGCGCTCGGGAAGGAAAGACTGCCGCGGGGTGGTGTGCGGTTCCGCACACACATCCGCGGAAGATGGCCGAAGACCGGCAAACCGGCGTTGACAATGAGTCCGTGCGGTCCGAAACATCTGCCGCACAGATCCAATGACATAGAGGCTGGAGATGGCGCGAACCGTCAAGACGACAAGCACAGGTTCCGGAACGCTCGTCGAGGATCGAGACGCCGGCGCAAAGGCGCCCCCGGCCACCAAACGCACCTTCCATCTCGCGGTCACCAACCTGAAGGGCGGCGTCGCCAAGACGACTACGGCGGTCAATGTGGCCTGGGGACTGGTCGATGCGGGAATGAGTTGCCTCGTGGTCGATCTGGACATGCAGGCGAACGCCACCTCGGACCTTGGCTTCGACATCAGCGAGGTCCGCGAGAACGGCTTGAACATGGCGTCCGTCCTGCGCGGGCAGTGCGAGATCGAGAGCATCCTCCTCCAGTACGGCGACACGGAGCTCTGGGTTGCCCCAAGCTCCAAGGCCCTGACGGACGCAGAACGGACGCTGAGCAGCGAAATCGGCGGAGAGAAGCGGCTGAGCCAGAAGCTGTCGGCTGTGCAGGGCCGGTTCGACGTCATCATCTTCGACTGCGGTCCCAACCTGAACCTGTTGACGATCAACGCGCTCAGCCTCGCCGATTACCTGATCATCCCGGTGCAGACCGAGTATCTGGCGGCCCACGGGACCCTGAGCCTGCTGGATACGGTCGCCCAGGTTCGGGACAACTATAATCCGGGGCTGACCATCCTCCCGATCCTGCCGACCATGTACACGGCCAAGAACAGCCAGGAGCAGGCGACGCTGGGCGAACTGAACCGGCTGGTGTCGGACCTTGTCCCGATCTTCGAGCCGGTTCCGCGGGCCACGGTCTTCAGCAAGGCCTCGGCGGCCGGCCACCCTGCCCTGCGCGCCAGCGCGCGGTCCAAGGCCGTCGCGACTTACCGCGACTATGTGAAGCTCATCCTCAAGCACATCAGAGCGGCCCAGGCGGCTCAAGCAAAGGCTGGTTGATCCATGGCTAATCTTCTCGCCCGTCGCTCGTCGGACAATATCCAGCGCCAGGTCAAGGAACTGGCCGCCAAGGGAGGCGAAGCCGATCCCAACGGCCGCCAGCAACGTATCCCCGTCTCCAGCGTCAAGCCCAATCCGAACCAGCCGCGCAAGAACGTCGACCCCGGCAAGATCGCGGCATTGGCCGAGAACATCCGCAAGGTCGGGCTGATCAATCCCATCACCGTCGTCTGGCTTTCCGAGGGCGAGTACGAACTGCGCGCCGGGCAGCGGCGCCTGCTGGCTCACGAGCACCTGGGCGAGACGACGATCCTGGCGCGGGTCTTCCTGAAGAGCGATCCCGCGGTTGCCATCGCCGAGAACCTGATGCGCGAAGACCTGGACGTGGTCGAAACAGCGTTGGCGTTTCGCGGGCTGATGGAGCAACTCGGCATCACCGACCAGACTGCGGTCGCCGATCTCGTCGGCATGGAGCGATCGCGCATCAGCCGGTTCCTGGGGGTGCTCCGGATGCCGCAGGATATCCTGGACGAATACCAGGACATGGCGGACCAGGTTTCGGCGGCACGGCTGTTCGAAGTCGCCTCGGCCGGGACCGAGGACCGCCAGCGCCAACTGTGGCATCTGGCCAAGGCCGGCCTGACCGAACGCGAACTCCGCGACGCGAAGCGCGGCGACGCTCCCGTCGAGATCGGCACCAGGCAGCCGTCCCGCCAAGCCGTCGCGAGCGACCGGAACATCAGGCCGATGAAGCCGGGCAAGCAGATACTCGGCATCATCGACCGACTGTCCGCAACCATGGACGATTGGGAGAGCCGGCAGGCGCAGGTCGACGAGGATCACCGGATGCGGCTTGAGAGCCTGCGGGATCAGATCGATCGTCTGCTGAAGGCCTGAAGGCGCTTTGGACGGGCAGGGAGGCGTGTGCGGATCCGCACACGCCTTTTCTGTTCACCGGGCCGGTGCGCGTCCCGCAGGCGGCGGGAAGGCATTCCTTCCCCCGGTCCTTTATTGGCTCGGCGCTCACGTCGTGGTGGCAACCCGCTGTTTCAGGTGGTCGGTCAACCTGAGGGCCAGCGCCACGATGGTCAATGTGGGATTGATGTTGCTGCCGGTCGGAAAGACGGAGCTTCCGGCGATGTAAAGGTTGTCCATCCCGTGCACCCTGCAATGGCGGTCGACGACCCCTCGCCTCTCGTCGTCCGCCATCCGGGTCGTTCCCATGTGGTGATAGCCGATCACCACGTCGGGGCTCCAGTTGTTCGCCCTATCGGCGAGCCAGGGCTCCATCCGGAACAGGCCCAGGCCCATCCGGGCCAGTTCCGCCCCCAGCAGTTTGGTTTGGACATAGAGCGATCTCTTGTCCAGTTCGGATAGCCGCCAATCCAGGACCATCTGCCGGCTGCCCAGGGCGTCGCGCTTGTCGGAGAGCATGATCCGGCTGTCCGGGTTCGGGGCCTGCTCCGCCTGGAACGTGAACAGCACTTCGGTGACGCTGGCGGGCTTCGGCACGATCGGCAGGTCGGCGATCATGCGGCGGTAGAGATTGTAGGCCACGATATCGGCATTCAACAAAAGCTCGCCGACCGTTTCGACCGGCCTGGACGGCACCTGCCCCGCCGCCACCGCCCTGCCCACCCGCTGGAGCATCTGGAGCGTATTCTCGGTGGTCGTGAAGCGGAGCTGGATCCGGCTGTTCAGGACCTGCTCCCTCTCCATCGCCGCCTCCGTCAGGACGACCGACGGGAAGTAGAAATGCTTGCCGCGGCGGCTGGTCCGAAGCGCGTCGATGAGCTTCATGGGATCGCTGGTTACGATGCTGCCCACGCGATCCAGCGGATGGTCCATGAAATAGCGGCCGACCAGGTCATGCCGATTGCCGATGCCGTTGGGCTGGACGCGATCGGAGTCCAGCATCAGCCGGGCATTCTCCATGCCGCCGCACGCCAGGACGACGAAGCGCGCCCGTGCCGTCATCACGCGGCCTTTCAGGGAACGGAGTTCGACCCAGGTGATCACGCCGCCGGCCTCGTCCGTCCTCAGTTCCGTGGCGTTGGCGTTGAAGACGACGCGGATGTTGGGAGCGTCGCGCAGTTCAGCCCCGTAGGCCTCTCCGAAACGGATCGGCGGCGCGGCGATCTCCCAGAAATGATATTTCAGGCGGGATCCGTCGAAGGGGAGGGGAGGCACACCCATACGTTCCTGGATCCACTCGGTCGAGCGGCGCGGCGGCAGCCCGCAGAGCGGGCGTGCGCGGTCGTAATAGGGAAAAAGCTCCTCGATGCCGAAGGGCCATCCGCTGTCGGGCACCCAGGACCGCTGCCGGAGGTCGATCGGTTCGAACTCCCCGCACCAGTTGTCCCAGTGGTTGGACGAGCCCCCGAAATAGCGGAGCCGGCTCTGGTCCAGCGCGAAGTAGGGGATGCCGACGCTCTCGCTGGCATAGAGCTCCTGGGTATCCCCGTCGAACTCCAGTTCCCCGCTTTCGAGCAGGAGAACGCGTACCGGTGTGCCGATCAGATCGCGGGCCATGCTGATGCCGGCGGGTCCGGCGCCGATGATGCAGATGTCGGCCTCGAGCTCGGCATGCTCGTCCAGGCCGTTGATGTCGATGAACATTACAGTCCCTAAGCCAAAGATACGGCCGAACAGGTGAGGGCGATGGAGTGGGGCAGGACCCAGCCGTCCACCACCACGACATTGCCGTCATGCAGATCCTGCCGGATGCGTCGCGCGGTGTGGCCGAGCATGGCGTCCTGTCCGGCCTCCTCCAGGACGGCCAGCCAGGATCGGACCGCGATCGTTTCCTCGGGATGCAGTTCCAGGAAGCGTCGCCCGAGGATGCGCATGGCCTCGACGTCCCCGAATGCCGATGAGAACGGGTCCGGCAGCAGGGCAGTGACGGGCTTCACCGTCGCCAGGGGCAGCCCCGCGGCGCAGAAGGGCAGGGGGAGCAGGTACAGGAGGAAGGACCGGCGGCGCATCACGCGGTCTCCGCGCTGCGTCGGCGGACGGCAGGTTCCGGCCGGGCGGCATGCCTGCCGGCACTTCCTGCGGGATAGGTGCCCGGCCTGGCGGGGCGCGACAGCACGAACCAGTAGACGGCGGCCACGTTGAGCACCGGGACAAGGATCAGAAGGGAAAGCCAGCCGGGTCGTCCCGTCCGCCGGCACAGCTTCCAGCAGGCCGCCAGAGGGACCGCGACAAGCAAGGACAGCGTGACGAGCAGGATCGCCTGAAAGATTTCGAACGACAACATCAAGAACCCCTCCGGGATTGCGCCTCTCCTCCTGGTGTTCCGGCCGAGACATTTGGTTCCTGGCGTTGGGCTACGCCGTCCCGGCCGGAACACTACGCAGATCCCGCGGAGCCGGCCGAGGAGCGCGGCTGCAGCAGGATCATGAGGAACACGACGAGGCCGATATAGGGAACGGCCAGCCACAGGGACAGCGCCGGCGGGTATCCCCAGCGCCGGCACAGCAGCCAGCACGGAGGAATGATCAGCGGAACCATCACAAACCATCCGAGAAGGACGAGCAGCATCAAGGCGATCAGGACAGACATGACGGGCATTCTGGAGCAGGGATGAAACTATTTCCATAACTGTATGGGTCATAACGCTTCCGCATCACGCTGCGCTGCAGCATCGATCTGTCCGGAGGCGGGTGCGCCGGCTGCTGGACCACCGTCGCGGATATGGCGTATCAATGCACTCCGGACCGCGGGTTTCGCTCGCTTGCCGTCCGGACGTGTCGCGCCCAGGGGAGGGTTATCATGAATCAATGGCCAGACCGTCGCATCCTCGACCTTTTCGGCATCGATCTTCCGATCATCCAGGCTCCCATGGCCGGGGCGACCACGCCGGAAATGGTGATCGCGGTCAGCGAGGCCGGCGGGTTGGGCTCGCTGCCCTGTGCAATGTACAGCGCCGCCCAGGCGCGCGAGGCGCTGGACACGATCCGCCGGGCCACGTCCCGCCCGATCAACCTCAATTTCTTCTGCCACAGACAGCCGGCGATCGACGGCGCACGCGCCATGGCATGGCGGGCGCGGCTGGCGCCGTACTATGTCGAGCACGGCCTCGATCCCGAAGCACCGGTCCCGGTTTCCAACCGCGCGCCGTTCGACGGGGAGTTCTGCTCCCTGGTCGAGGAGTACAGGCCCGAAACCGTCAGCTTCCATTTCGGTCTTCCCGACAGGACGTTGCTGGAGAGGGTAAAGGCGACGGGCGCCCGGATCATCTCCTCGGCGACCACCGTCGCCGAGGCCCGTTGGCTGGAGGAACGGGGCTGCGACGCCATCGTTGCCATGGGCATTGAAGCCGGCGGGCACCGGGGGACCTTCCTGGGACAGGATCTCATGGCCGACATGGATCGCCAGGTCGGCACCTTCGCGCTGGTGCCGCAGGTCGCCGATGCCGTCCGGGTCCCGGTGATCGCGGCCGGCGGGATCATGGACGCGCGCGGGATCGTCGCCGCCCTCGCGCTGGGTGCCTCCGCCGTGCAGATCGGTACGGCTTACCTGTTCACGCCGGAAGCGAAGGTTTCCGCCATGCACCGCGAGGCGCTCAGGACGGCGGCAGCCGACGACACCGTCGTCACCAACGTCTTCACCGGGCGCCCGGCGCGCGGGATCGTCAACCGCATCATCGCCGAGGTCGGGCCGCTGTCGCCGCTCGCCCCGGAATTTCCGCTGGCCGGCGGAGCCCTGGTGCCCTTGAGAGGACTGACCGAGCCGGCCGGCTCGCCGGACTTCACCAACATGTGGGCGGGGCAGGGGGCACCGCTGGGCCGCGAAATGCCGTCCGGCGATCTCACGCGTCACCTCGCGGCGGAAGCACTGGAGAAGGGGGGCAGGGGCTGACGTTCTCACGAAGGGATTAACTCTCTGGGAGACTTGCGGTGGAGGCTCAAGCAGTTTCAATTGGTTAGAAACCAATTGCCCGAAGCGAGCGGGTCTCCACCATGCACGGAACATCCCACAGTGATTGCATCGCCATCAGGTTGGGCGGCTGTCCGCCTTCAGCCCCCCGTATCATGAATGTCTGATGCCCTGAGGCGCTTTGCCGGCAACCGCATCGCCATGGCGGGGCTGGTCCTGATCGCCGTCATCGTCGGGGCTGCGCTGTTGGCGCCCCTGCTGGCCCCGTTCGATCCCAACGAGCAGTTCTTCGAAGGCCTGACCCTGGAAGGGGCGCCGCTGCCGCCCAACGGAACCTTCTGGCTGGGGACCGACCAGCTCGGCCGCGACCTGCTGTCCCGCCTGATCTACGGCGCACGCACCTCCCTGGTGGTCGGCGTGCTGGCGAACGGGGTGGCCGTCCTGGTCGGCACGCTGCTGGGCGTCGTCGCCGGCTATGCGCGGGGCGTAGTCGGGGCCGCGATCATGCGCTTCACCGACCTGATGATGGCGTTCCCGGCGCTGCTCCTGGCGATCGCGCTGGCGGCGATCTTCAGCCCGTCGCTGCTGATCGTGGCCCTGGTCATCGCCATGGTAAACTGGGTGCAGATCGCCCGCGTCGTCTATACCGAGACGACGGCGCTGGCCGAGCGGGACTATATCGAGGCGTGCCGGGCGCTGGGTGCCGGCTGGCCGCGCATCCTGTTCCGCCATATCGTGCCGCATCTGGTCCCGACCGTGCTGGTCTATGCCACGCTCGGCATCGCCACGACGGTCCTGCTGGAAGCGACCCTGTCGTTCCTCGGCATCGGCGTCCGCCCGCCGGAGCCCTCCTGGGGCAACATCATCTACGAGAACCAGACCTATTTCGCCAATGCGCCCTGGCTGGTGTTCATCCCCGGCGCCGCGATCCTGCTGCTGGCGCTGGCCTTCAACCTTGTCGGCGATGGGCTGCGCGACGCGCTCGACCCGACCCAGCGGGGCCGGTGACCATGGCGGGATATCTTGCCCGGCGTGTCGTCCAGGCGGTGCTGATCCTCCTGGGCGTCACCTTCGTCACCTTCATCCTGCTCTACTTGCTGCCGGCCGACCCGGCGCGCCAGATCGCCGGGCGGTCGGCGACGGCGGCGACGGTGCAGTCGATCCGCCAGCAGCTCGGGCTCGACCTGCCGCTCTGGCAGCAGTACCTGCGCTACCTGGGCAACCTCGTCCAGGGCGACATGGGGCGTTCCTACATCCAGAGGACGGAGGTCGCCTCCCTGGTCTGGAGCCGGCTGCCCGCGACCCTGCTGCTGATGGCCGGCGCCATCGTCTGCGAACTGGCGATCGGGCTGGCGGCGGGCATCCTGGCGGCGGTCAGGCGGGGACGGCCGACCGACACGGCGATCATGGTGGCCTCCTTCCTGGGAGTATCGGCGCCGCAATTCGTGGTAGGCATCCTGCTGCTCTACGTGTTCGCGGTCCAGCTCGGCTGGTTCCCGATCGGCGGCTACGGCACCTTCGCCCATCTGGTCCTGCCGTCGCTGACCCTGGGGATCCTGGGCGGCGGCTGGTACAGCAGGATGGCCCGAAGCTCCATGGTGGACGTGCTGCGCCAGGACTATATCCGGACCGCACGCGCCAAGGGGGCCGGCGGTCGCCGCATCGTCTTCGTCCACGCGCTCCGCAACGCGGTGCTGCCGCTGATCGCCATGATCGGCCTGGATATTGGCATCTTCATGAGCGGCGCCGTGGTCGTGGAGTCCGTGTTCGGCTGGCCCGGCATCGGCCAGCTGACGTGGCAGGCGATCCAGCAGGTGGACATTCCCGTGATCATGGGCGTCACGCTGACCGCCGCCGTTTTCATCGTGCTCGGCAACCTGCTGGCGGACCTGATCGCGCCGCTCGCCGATCCGCGCATCAAGCTGCGCTGAACCCATGGCTCAAGTGAAGAAACGACAAGACGAATAGCTACAGGAGGCTTTACGGACATGCGTACCCTGATGCTTGCCGGCGCCCTCGCGTCGGCCCTGCTGTGCGGAACCGCACTCACCCAGGCAGCCGGTGCCGCCGATATCAAGAACGGCGGCTCCATGATCGTGACCTACAAGGACGATGTCGCGACGCTGGACCCGGCGATCGGCTACGACTGGCAGAACTGGTCGATGATCAAGGCACTGTTCGACGGCCTGATGGATTACGAGCCCGGCACGACGACCCTGCGGCCGAACTTGGCCGAGAGCTACGAGATGTCGGCCGACGGCATGACCTACACCTTCAAGCTCCGGCCGGGGGTCAAGTTCCACAACGGGCGGGCGCTCACCGCCGAGGACATCAAGTATTCGATCGAGCGCACCGTCAACCCCGCGACCCAGAGCCCCGGCGCCGGCTTCTTCGGATCGATCAAGGGCTTCGAGGAGGCGACGGCCGGCGACGGCAGCCTGTCCGGCATCACGGTGGTCGATCCCCGGACCGTCAGGATCGAGCTGTCGCGCCCCGACGCCACGTTCCTGCACGTGATGGCGATCAACTTCTCCTTCGCCGTCCCGAAGGAGGAGGTCGAGAAGTCCGGCGCCGATTTCGGCAAGCAGCCGGTCGGCACCGGCGCCTTCAAGCTGGCGGAGTGGGTGCTGGGCCAGCGGGTCGTGTTCGAGCGCAATCCCGACTACTTCGAACAGGGGCTGCCGCACCTGGACCAGATCACCTTCGAGATCGGGCAGGAACCGACCGTGGCCCTGCTCCGGCTGGAGCGGGGCGAGGTGGACGTGCTGGGCGACGGCATCCCGCCGGCCCGTTTCCTGGAAGTCCGCGGCAACGCGAAGAACAAGGACCTGATCGCCGAGGGCGGCCAGCTCCATACCGGCTACGTCGCCATGAACGTGTTGATGGAGCCGTTCGACGATGTCCGGGTCCGCCGGGCCGTCAACATGGCGATCAACAAGGACCGCATCGTCCGCATCATCAACGGCCGCGCCGTTCCGGCGACCCAGCCGCTGCCGCCGACCATGCCGGGCTATGCCAAGGGCTACGAGGGATACGCCTTCGACCAGAACAAGGCCAAGGCGCTGCTGGCCGAGGCCGGGTTCCCCGACGGCTTCGATACCGAGATCCTGGCCAACAACACCGATCCCAACCCGCGCATCGTCCAGGCGATCCAGCAGGACCTGGCCGCGGTCGGCATCCGGGCGGCGGTCAAGACGCTGGCCCAGGCCAACGTGATCGCGGCCGGCGGCGAGCCGCAGGGCGCCCCGATGATCTGGTCCGGCGGCATGGCCTGGATCGCGGACTTCCCCGACCCGTCCAACTTCTACGGCCCGATCCTGGGCTGCGCCGGCGCGGTGCCGGGCGGCTGGAACTGGTCCTGGTACTGCAACAAGGACCTGGACGCGAAGGCTGCCGCGGCCGACGCCATGGTCGATCCCGCGAAGAAGGAGGAGCGCACCGCCGCCTGGCGCGACATCTACCTGAAGATCATGGAGGACGCCCCCTGGGCTCCCGTGTTCAACGAGCAGCGCTTCACCATGCACAGCGCCCGCATGGGCGGCCCCGACGCGATCTTCGTCGACCCCGTCCATATCCCGGTCAATTACGAGCAAGTGTACGCAACCGATGTCCAGTAACCACACCCACGCGCCCGGACAGGGGCACGGCCACACCATCCACCGCCACTGCCACCACCATGGCTGGGACAATTCCAATACCCCGATCCTGACCATCGCCCCGGGCGAGACCGTGGAGTTCGAGACGGTGGACAGCTCGGGCGGGCAGCTCGGCCCCGGCAGCGTGCTGGACGACCTGCTCCGGCTCGATTTCGGCAAGGTCAACCCGGTCACCGGCCCGGTCCATATCGACGGGGCGGAGCCGGGCGACGCGCTGAAGGTGACCCTGGTCTCCTTCAGGCCGTCCGGCTGGGGCTGGACCGCCAACATTCCCGGCTTCGGGCTGCTGGCCGACCAGTTCACCGAAGCCGCGCTGCACATCTGGAAATACGATCCCGCCAGCATGGCGCCGGCCCTCTACGGACCCGGCGGCCGGGTTCCCCTCAAGCCCTTCACCGGCACGATCGGGCTGGCACCGGCCGAGCCGGGGCTGCACAGCGTGGTTCCGCCGCGCAGGGTAGGGGGCAACCTGGACGTCCGCGACCTGTGCGCCGGCACCGAGCTGTACCTGCCGGTCGAGGTGGCGGGAGCCCTGTTCTCCGTCGGCGACACCCACGCGGCCCAGGGAGACGGCGAGGTCTGCGGCACCGCCATCGAGAGCCCGATGGACGTCACCCTGAAGTTCGAGCTGGTCAAGGGCGCCAACCTGGCCTTCCCGCGCTTCCGCACCCGAGGTCCGGTGACCCGCCACCTGGACGCGGAAGGATACGAAGTGACCACCGGCGTGGGTCCCGACCTGATGGAAGGGGCGCGGGCCGCGGTGTCGGGCATGATCGACCTGCTGACCGCCCGGCACGGCATGTCGGCGGTCGAGGCCTACATGCTGTGCAGCGTCTGCGGCGATCTGCGCGTCAGCGAGATCGTGGACATGCCGAACTGGGTGGTCAGTTTCTACTTCCCGCGGGTGGTGCTGTCCTGACCATGTCCGAAACCAGGCCGCTGCTGGAGGTGCGGGACCTGACCGTCAGCTTCGGCGGGCGGGACCGGGGCGATGCCCGCGCCACCGTGCTGGACGGGGTCGGCTTCACCCTGAACGCCGGCTCGGTGGTCGGGCTGGTCGGCGAGTCCGGCTGCGGCAAGAGCGTCACCGCCATGTCGATCCTGCGCCTGCTGCCCTCTCCGCCGAGCCGGGTGGAGCGGGGCAGCGTGCGGTTCGACGGCATCGACCTGCTGTCCCTGGACGAAGGCGCCATGCGCGACATGCGGGGCAACCGCATCGGCATGATCTTCCAGGAGCCCATGACCAGCCTCAACCCAACCTTTACGGTCGGCTGGCAGATCGACGAGGCGCTGCGCCTTCACACGGGGCTGGACCGGGCGGAGCGGCACCGGCGCTGCCTGGAACTGCTCCGCCTCGTCGGGATCGGGGCGCCGGAGCGGCGGCTCGCGCAGTACCCGCACGAGCTATCCGGCGGCCTGCGCCAGCGCATCATGATCGCCATGGCGCTGGCCTGCGAGCCGCGCCTGCTGGTGGCGGACGAGCCGACCACCGCGCTCGACGTGACGATCCAGGCGCAGATCCTGGACCTGCTCTCAAGCCTGCGCGAGCGGCTGGGCATGGCGATCCTGCTGATCACCCACGATCTGGGCGTGGTCGCGGAATACTGCGACGAGGTCGTGGTGATGTATGCCGGCCGGGTGGTCGAGACGGCGCCGGTCCGACCCCTGTTCGCCCGTCCGCGCCACCCCTACACCGCGGGGCTGCTTGCCTCCATGCCCAGGCTCGACGGCGGGCGCGGCGTGCTGCCAACCATCCCCGGCATGGTGCCGAGCCCCGGCAAGCGCCCGCCGGGTTGCCCCTTCGCCGACCGCTGCCCCAACGTCCTGGACCGCTGCCGGGCCGAGATGCCCCCGCTGGCCGGCGGCCCGGACCGCCATGCCTTCGCCTGCTGGAACCCCGCGTGATGACTTCGGCCCCCGAAACGACGGCGCCCGACGACCTGCTGACGGTCGAGAACCTGACCAAGCATTTCCCGATCAAGGGCGGCGGCGTGATCCACGCCGTCAACGGCGTCAGCCTGCGCCAGCGGCGGGGCGAGACGATCGGCATCGTCGGCGAGTCCGGCTGCGGCAAGTCCACCCTGGCGCGGCTGTGCCTGCGGCTGGTGGAGCCTACCTCCGGCGCGATCCGGTTCGACGGCGAGGACATCAGGGCCTTGCCGGCGCGTGCGCTCCGCGCCAAGCGCCGCGACATGCAGATCATCTTCCAGGACCCCTACGCCTCGCTCGACCCCCGGATGAGCGTCGGCGACATCATCCGAGAGCCGCTGGACATCCACGGCATCGGCAGCCGGGTCGAGCGGCGGGCCCAAGTCGCCCAACTGCTGGAGAAAGTCGGGCTTCCTCCCGATGCCGCCCGCCGCTATCCGCACGAGTTCTCCGGCGGGCAACGCCAGCGCATCGGCATCGCCCGGGCGATCGCGCTGAAGCCCAAACTGGTCGTCGCGGACGAGCCGGTCTCCGCCCTGGACCTGTCGATCCAGTCCCAGGTGCTGAACCTGCTGGTGGCGCTACGGGCGGAGATGAACCTGTCCTACCTGTTCATCTCCCACGACCTCGCGGTGATCCGCTACATCAGCGACCGGGTCGCGGTGATGTATCTGGGCCGGATCGTCGAGCTGGCCGACGTGGACACGCTCTACGCCGACCCCGCCCACCCCTACACCCGGGCGCTGCTGTCGGCGATCCCGCAGCCCGACCCGGAACGCCGTCGTGCCCGCACCATCCTGGCCGGCGACCTGCCCAACCCTGAATCACCGCCGCCCGGCTGCCCCTTCCATCCCCGCTGCCCCGCCGCCATGGACCATTGCCGCACCCTCGAGCCGGCGGAGCGGAACATCGGCACCCCGGACAGGCCGCATCTGGTGAGCTGCCATCTTTACGGTTGATGCCGGGTGGTACACAGTGAAGGGTAACGGCGTCGGCTTTCAGGATTATGGCATGACGGTCAAGACATCGATTTCCTTGACGGATGAGCAGGAAGCATATGCCCGAAGCCTTGTGACCGCCGGTCGGTATTCCAGTCTCAGCGCGGTGCTTCAGCAGGGGCTCGAACTGCTCAGGCGCGACAACGAGGCGCGCAATGCGAAAATCGCCGGCCTGCGGGCACTGATCGACCGGCGCCATTCGGAAGGCTTCGTCTCTCTCGAGGAAAGCGAGCGGGACATCGACGCGATGCTGGAGAACAGAAGACAGGATCGTGCGAATTTATGACGTCCGTCCGGCCAGGGGCGTCGTCCGCGACTTGGCGCTGATTGAAAGCTTCCTCTTAAAATCATTCCGGAATATGGCCGGGCCTGCGCACCGTGACCAAAGAAAAGTTCATCTTCTACTTCGAGATCGACGAGGTCAGGTCGGAAGTCAGGATTCTTGCCGTCTTCTTTGGAGGAGAAGATCACACGCAGAGGATCATGGACTGGCTCCAATACTGAAGCGATGCGCCTTCGTCTATCGCTGCGCGACGCCGGTCTGGATCGCCATCCGCGTCGGGTCCCGGTAGCGCCCAAGCTTCTCCCGCATCTTCCATCCAGTATAGATCCGTGTTTCGGGCGGATCAACCCGAAAGTCGTGGAATCGTTGCGGGACTGAGGGGGAGAAACGTCTTCAAGGCGGGGCGAGGGCACTGCATACTGAAGGCTCGGACAGCGGCAATAATCGAAGAGGCACGGCGATGACCCTCCAGGCGATCATCTTCGACGTCGACGGCACCCTCGCGGAAACCGAGGAGGAGCATCGCCGGGCCTTCAACGAAACCTTCGGCAGTTTCGGCCTGGACTGGCACTGGGACCGCCGGCTTTATGCCGAACTGCTCAGGGTGACCGGCGGCAAGGAGCGCATCCGCGATTATGTCAGCCGCCACCGCCCGGCCGAGGCGGGCAGGGTGGAGCCGATCGTCGGCGAGATCCACAGGGCCAAGACGGACCGCTACGTCTCGAACCTCGCTGCGGACGGCATAGCACTCCGTCCCGGCGTGGCGCGGCTGATCCGGGAGGCGGCGGACGCCGGCCTGCGGCTCGCCATCGCGACCACCACCAGCCTGCCCAACGTGAAGATCCTGCTGAAGCAGGCGCTGGGGCCGGACGCCCTGGGCCTGTTCGAGGTGATCGCCGCCGGCGACATGGTCGAAGCCAAGAAGCCGGCGCCGGACGTCTACCTGCTGGCGCTCGACCGGCTGGGGCTTCCGGGCCAGGCCTGCGTCGCGATCGAGGATTCCTACAACGGCGTCATGGCGGCGCGGCGCGCCGGCATCCCGACCCTCGCCACCACCAGCGACTATACCCGGTTCGAGGACCTGCGCTACGCCATGGGCGTGCTGTCGGACCTGGGCGAGCCCGACGCGCCGTTCCTGCACCTCGGCGGCATCGGCGCCGGGGAGCGCTGCGTCACCGTCGAGATGCTGAGACGCTACGGCCGAAGCACCACCTTGAGCGCCGGGTAGAGCGCCTTGTAGGAGTCGTAGACCGGCCGGTACGCCTCGTACCGCTTCATGTCCGGCTCGACCGTCCGGACCACCTGGACCATGCGGCCCGCGGCCGTCCCGATGTCGTCGTAATGGCCGGCGCCGACCGCCGCCAGGACGGCGCTGCCCAGCATGGGCGCGTTGGCGATGCGGGTCAGCTTGAGCGGCAGGCCGGAGACGTCGGCGTGGATCTGGATCCACAGGTCCGAGTTGGTCGCCCCGCCGCAGACCACCACGTCCTCCGGCTTGAAGCCGGCGGCGCCCATGGTCTCCAGGATCAGCTCGGTGCCGAAGGCGACGCTCTCCATCATGGCACGGAAGATGTGCGCCGGCCCGTGGCGCAGGGTCAGGCCGGTGATCGCCCCGCGCGAGGCGGAGTCCGTGTAGGGCGTCCGGTTGCCCTGGAAATGGTCGAGCACGACCAGACCCTCCGAGCCGGGCAGCAGCTCGGCCGCCTCGGCGTTCAGACGCTCGTAGGTGATGCCGGAATCGATCAGGCGCTTGAACCAGGCGATCACCGATCCGGTCGAGGTCTGGCCGCCCTCGATCGCGTGCAGGCCGGGGATCACCGCGTCGGGATATGTTCCCCAGAACCCCGCGCCATGGACCTCCTCGCCCACGAAGCCCAGATGGTTGTGGGACGAGCCGGTGATCATGGCGAGCCGGTTCGGCTGGACCACGCCCAGTCCGATCATCCCGATGAAGGCGTCCGATCCGCCCTGGGCGACCGGAAGGCCGGCGGGAAGTCCCAGATGCTCGGCGGCGGCGGGGGTCAGGCCGCCGATCACCTGGCCCAGTGGCAGCACCTCGCGCGGCCAGCGGTCGAGCAGGGCGGTCAGGCCGAGCTTGGACAGCAGGCCGGCGGCGTAGCCGGTCCGGCTGTCGTAATGCCAGCGGGTGGACGCGCTGGTGATGTTGGCGACCATGCGGCCGGTCAGGTGGAAATTGATGTAGTCCTGGCAGTCGCAGACATAGTCGGCCTGCTCGAACAGGTCAGGCTGGTTCTCCGCCATCCAGAGCGACTTGGGGATCATCCACTCGGCCGAGACGGGGCCGCGGCCGGCATTGTTCACCTTCAGCGCCGGGTCGTCCAGCGCCGCGATGCGGGCGGCCTGGGGGGCGGCCCGCATGTCCATCCAGATGATCGCGGGGCGGAGCGACCGGCCCCGGTCGTCCATCGCCACCACGGTGCAGCAGGTCGTGTCGGCGGCCAGCCCGACCACCTGGTCGGGGCGGATGCCGGCCTTGCCGACCGCCTGGCGGACCGAGGCGCCGAGCGCCCGCCACCAGTCCTCCGGGCTCTGCTCGGCCCAGCCGGCCTGGGGAAACCGCGTCTCGATCGGCGTCACGCCCTCGGCGACCAAGCCGCCGTCCAGGTCGAAGACGCCCGCCCGCATGCTCTCGGTGCCTGCGTCGATGCCGATCACGTAGATGTCTGCCATCACGCACCTGATCTCGGGAAAAGGGAAGGGGAGACGGGAAGCCTCAAGCCGCGACCGCGGAGTGCCGCACCAGGTGCGGCAGCGCCATGCCGGCCTCGTCGAACAGGTGGCAGCAGCGGCCGGAGACGCCGATGCTCAGCTGTTCCCCCGCCTTCACCGGGGAATTGCCGTCGCCCTTGACCATCAGCTCGCTGCCCTCCGCGGTCCTGGTATAGGCGAAGGTCTCGCCGCCCAGATGCTCCACCACCAGGGTCTGGCCGACGATCCGGGCCTCCCCCTGGCCCTGGTCGGACAGGTCCTCCGGCCGCAGGCCGAGGGTGAGCCTGGCGCCCGGCGCGACGCCGTCGGGCCTGACCGGCACCGTCAGCCGGTCGCCGCCGGGCAGGGTGACGGTCACGCCGCCGGCCGCGACGCCGGCCGCCTGGACCGGCAGGAAGTTCATCTGCGGCGACCCGATGAAGCCGGCGACGAAGCGGTTGACCGGGTGGCGGTACAGCTCCAGCGGGCTGCCGACCTGCTCGATCCGGCCCTTGTTCAGAACCACGATCTTGTCGGCCAGGGTCATGGCCTCGACCTGGTCGTGGGTCACGTAGATCATGGTCGCCTTGAGGTCGGCGTGCAGCTTGGCGATCTCGATCCGCATCTGCACCCGGAGCGAGGCGTCCAGGTTGGACAGCGGCTCGTCGAACAGGAAGACGTCGGGCTCGTGGACGATGGCGCGGCCGATCGCGACGCGCTGGCGCTGGCCGCCGGACAGGGCCTTGGGCTTGCGATCGAGCAGCGGCTCCAGCTGGAGGATGCGGGCGGCGTTGCGCACCCGGCCCTCGATCTCCGCCTTGGGCGTCTTCTGCATCTTCAGGCCGAAGGCGATGTTGTCGTAGACCGTCATGTGCGGGTAGAGCGCGTAGGACTGGAACACCATCGCGACGCCGCGGTCCGCCGGCTCCAGGTATGTCACGTCCCGGCCGCCGATGGAGATCCGCCCCCGGGTGATGTCCTCCAGCCCCGCGATGGTCCGCAGCAGCGTCGACTTCCCGCAGCCCGACGGCCCGACGAACACCACGAACTCGCGGTTCTCGATGTCCAGATCGATGTCGTGCAGGACCTTCACATCCCCGTACGCCTTCTCGACGCCGCTCAGCTTGACCTCGGTCACTTGCTCTCCCCTCCCCAAGTTTCTCGTTCTCGCACCGGTGCTCGTCCCCAACCCTGGCTAAGCCGAATAAATGTATTGTCGGAATTACAAAAGCTTGACACTCTTAGTTTCCTCACAATACGATATTTGTAAATTCATTCTTACAAAAGTCAAGGAGGAGACCCAGCATGCGCGCCGCGTACATCCACGGGATCCGGGATATCCGGGTGGGCGACAAGCCGACCCCCCAGCCCGCGGCCAACGAGGTTCTCCTGAGCGTCAGCGCCGTCGGCGTATGCGGCAGCGACCTGCATTACTACAAGGAAGGGGCGATCGGCTCCGCCCGGATCAGCCAGCCCTTCGTGCCGGGGCACGAGTTCGCCGCCCACGTGATCGAGGACCGGCCAGACCTGGGCCTGAAGGCCGGCCAGCTGGTCGCGGTCGATCCGGCGAAGCCGTGCGGCCATTGCGAATGGTGCGAGCGCGGCCACGTCAACCTGTGCCCGAACGTCGAGTTCATGGGCGCGCCGCCGACCACCCACGGCGCCATGACCGAGCTGATCTCCGCCGCTCCCAGCCAGATCTTCCCGGTGCCGGACAATTTCACCGACATCCAGGCGGTCATGCTGGAGCCGCTGGGCGTCGCGATCCACGCCATGGACCTGGCCAAGATGAAGCGGGTGTTGGAGACGGTCGCGATCATCGGCAGCGGCCCGATCGGGCTGTGCCTGCTCCAGCTCGCCAAGTTGATGTGCAAGGACAAGGTCTACGCGATCGACCCCGTGGGCTACCGCGCCAGCCTGGCGAAGAAGCTGGGCGCCGACGAGGTCGCCGACAGCCATACCGCCATCGCCGACTGGACCGGCGGCCGGGGCGTCGATTTGGTGCTGGAGGCTACCAATTCGCCCCTGGGCTTCCAGATCGCGGCGGAGTCCGCGCGCATCGGCGGCCGGATCGTGCTGGTCGGCATCCCCGACGGCGACCAGTACGTCCCGCTCAGCGCGTCGCTGCTGCGGCGCAAGGGTCTGGACATCAAGATGTCGCGGCGCATGGGCCATGTCTACGAGCGCGCCATCAAGCTGGTCGCCGACGGCCGGGTGGACGTGGATACCATGGTGACCCATCGCTTCGCCCTCGATAAGGCCGACGACGCCTTCAGCTATCCGGCTGAGTTCCACGACGGCGCGGTGAAGACCATCATCCTGCCGAACCAGGCCTGAACTGCAGACCAAACAACATTCCATCAAAAACATCCTGGAGGGAACGTGATGAGGAAAAAGCTTGCGTGCGCCATCGCCTTCGCGGCGGCGCTCGTATCTTCCACCAGCGCCATGGCCTGGACGCTGGAACAGGCGGCGGAGCCCTACAAGGGCACCAGCATCAAGGCGATCTTCCTTGACCGGCCCGGCTACGCCGCCGCGATCAAGCTGCTGCCGGAGTTCGAGAAGAAGACCGGCATCAAGGTCGATTACGAGATCGTTCCCTACGAGAACAGCCGCGAGCGGCAGGTGCTCGACTTCACCGCGGGCGGCGAGATCGACGTGGTCCTGACCGACGTGGTCTGGATCGGCGAGTTCGCCGGCAACGGCTGGCTGGAACCGATCAAGACCTTCACCGACGACGAGGACCTGGCGGACCCGAACCTGAAGCTGAACGGCTTCTTCCCGATCCTGCTGGAGTCCTTCGGCACCTGGGGCGACGAGGTCTACGGCCTGCCGTTCGACAATTACTCGGGCCTGCTCTACTACAACAGGTGCATGCTCCAGGAGGCCGGCTTCGACAAGCCGCCGGCGACCTGGGACGAGCTGCTGAACGTCTACGGTCCCAAGCTGACCGACCAGGCGAACCGGAAATACGCCTTCGCGCTCCAGTCGCGCCGGGGCGAGACCCAGTCGGCCGACAGCTTCATGCGCGTGCTGTGGCCGTTCGGCGGCTCGCTGCTGGACGACAAGTTCAAGTCGAACCTGAACTCCCCGGAGTCGCAGGCCGGCCTGAAGTTCCGCCAGGACCTGATGAAGATCATGCCGCCGGGCATCGTCGACTATGACCACGCCGAGGCGGTCAACGCCCTGGCCCAGGGCAACGTCGCGATGATCACGGAATGGTCGGCCTTCTACAGCACACTGGCCGACCCGACCAAGTCGCGGATCACCGACTGCCTGGCGGTCGCCACCGAGCCCGCCGGCCCGGCCGGCCTGAAGCCGGCGCTGGGCGGCTTCTCGCTGGGCGTCAACGCGCAGTCGTCGGACGACAAGAAGGCGGCCGCCTGGCTGTTCATCCAGTGGGTCACGTCCGAGGAGATGGCGAAGCCCTACGTGGAGGCCGGCGGCGTCAGCGGACGCACCTCGGTCTACAAGGATGCCGACATCCAGAAGCGCTATCCCTTCGTCCAGCCGATGGTGACGTCCTGGGACGATGGGGTTCCCGACTTCCGCCCCCGCTTCGCCGAGTGGCCGGAAATCTCCGAGGTGGTCGCCGAGTGGGGCACCCGGATGATGCTGGGCAATGTCAGCGTCGAGGAAGGCGCCCGGTCGATCGGTACCCGGGTCGAGGAGATCCTGGGCCAGGCCGGCTACTATGACGGCAGCAAGCCGCTTCGGAAGTAAGGGCGGGGGGCGGCGGGACGCCGCCCCTCCATCATCTAGCCCATTCAGCACCAGGGGAGATCCGCGTCCATGCCCAGCGGAACCAAGCCAGCCGTGTTTCCCACGCTCTGGAACAACGGGCGGGCGGCCTTCGCCTTCCTGGCCCCGGCGGTGGTGGCGCTGGCGCTGATCGGGATCTTCCCGACGGTGTTCGCGCTGGTCAACTCGTTCCGGCGCTACAACCTTGCCCGCCCCCGCGACGCAACACCCTTCGTCGGGTTCGACAACTACCTGACGGTCTTCTACGACCCGTCCTTCTGGGGCGCGCTGGGGCGGACCTTCACCTTCCTCGTCACCGTCGTGCCGATCCAGATCGCGCTGGGCCTGGCGATCGCCCTGCTGCTTCACAAGCCGGGGCTGTCCGGCTTCAAGCTGCTGGCGCGGCTGAGCCTGGTGATCCCGCTGGCGACCGCGCCGGCCGTGGTCGGGCTGATCGGAAGGCTGATCTTCAACCGCGATTTCGGCGTCGCAAACGCCATCCTGACCCTGGTCGGGAGCGGCCCGATCGAGTGGCTGGGCGACACCACCAATGCCTTCATCGCGGTGGCGCTGATGGATATCTGGCAGTGGACGCCGTTCTGCGCCCTTGTGCTGCTGGCCGGCCTGACCATGGTCCCGACCGAGATCGAGGAGGCGGCGAGGCTGGAGACCCGCAGCCGCTGGCAGATCGTCCGGTACGTCCAGCTGCCGTTCCTGCTGCCCAGCATCACGGTGATCCTGATCCTGCGGACCGCCGACATCCTGAAGATGTTCGACACCGTCTTCACCATGACGCGGGGCGGTCCGGGGGCCGCGACCGAGCTGGTCAGCGTCTATATCCAGCGCGTGGGCTTCCGGGTGTTCGACCAGGGGGTGGCCTCGGCCCAGGCGATCCTGCTGCTGATCCTGACCATCATCCTCGCCCGCCTCTACATCAAGTTCGTCTACCGGGAGATCTGACCCATGGCCGTGGCAACCGCCGACAGCGCCGTCCCGGCGACGTCCCAGCGAAGCAAGCCGAAGCGGCTGGTGACCGCGTGGCACCTGGTCGGGCTGCTCGCGATCTTCCTGTTCGCCGTGTTCCCGTTCTACTGGATGGTGGCGACCAGCCTGAAGACCCAGGCGGAGGCCCTGGCGTCGCCGCCGATCTGGGTCTTCACGCCCCGGCTGGACAATTATTTCGAGGTGCTGTTCAACCGCGACGTCCTGTCCAGCCTGATCAACTCGATCATCATAGCGGTCTCCACGACGGTGCTGGCGGTGGGGCTGGGCACGCCGGCGGCCTATGCGCTGGCCCGGTTCGAGTTCAAGGCCAAGGGGGAGCTGTGGTTCTGGTTCATCACCAACCGCATGCTCAGCCCGATCGTCGTGGCGCTGCCGATCTTCCTGATGGCCCGGACCTTCGGCATGATCGACACCCATATCGTGCTGATCCTGGTCTACCTGACCTTCAACCTGCCGATCGTGGTGTGGATCTGCACCGACCAGTTCCGCGGCGTGCCGAAGGACCTGGACGAGGCGGCCCGGCTGGCCGGCGCCTCGCGCTTCACGATCTTCTGGCGGATCGCCCTGCCGCTCGCCATGCCCGGCGTCGCGGTGTCGGCGATCTTCTCCTTCATCTTCTCGTGGAACGAGCTGCTCTACGCGCTGGTCCTGACGCGCAACGCGGCGCGGACGGCCCCGGTGGCGGCGACCAGCTTCATGAGCGGCTACGACCTGCCGTGGGGCGAGATCATGGCGACCGGCACGCTGATCGTCCTGCCGGTCATCGTCTTCGCCCTGATGGTGTCCAAGCACCTCGTCCAGGGATTGACCATGGGAGCGGTGAAATAGGACTGTTGCAGTCCGACGATGCGGGAAGGAAAAGCCGTGCAGACCAGGAGCCTGGACGACGATGTGGCCACCAGCTCGGACGAGCAGCTGAACATCCGCATCGCGTGGTATTACTATATCACCGACATGACCCAGCAGCAGATCGCCGACCGCTTCGGCATCACGCGGGTGCGGGTCAACAAGGCCCTGGCGACCAGCCGGGAGACCGGCGTCGTCCAGATCCGGATCAATTCCAAGCTGGCCTCCTGCATCAAGCTGGAATACGAGCTGGAACAGCTCTACGGCCTGTCGCGGGTGACGGTCGTCCCGACTCCGGAGGACGACCGTTTCATCTTCCGCGTCCTGGGCGTCGGCGTGGCGCCCTATATCCACGACCAGGTGTTCGACGGCTGCACCCTGGCGGTCGGCTGGGGGCGGACGCTGCGGCAGGCGGTGCGCGAGACGCGGGGCCGGTCGCTGCCGAACATGACGGTGCTGTCGCTTCTGGGCGGCCTGCATTACGGCTCGGCCAACAACACGGCGGAGATCGCGTCGAGCTTCGCCAGCCTGTTCGGCGGCTCGTATTATTACTTGGCGGCCCCGGTCTATGCGAGCTCGGACGAGTACCGCGACATGATCCTGGCCGAGGCCTCGGTCCAGGACGTGCTGGGCAAGGCCCGCGACGCCGACATCGCCCTGGTCACCGTCGGCGACCTGACCAAGCGGTCGCTGATGATCGAGCTGGGGCTGGTCAGCCCGGAGGACGCCAAGACCCTGAAGGCCGCGGGTGCTGTCGGCGACCTGCTGGGCCACTACCTGAACAAGGACGGCGAGGAGGTCGACCACCCGCTTAACCGCCGGGTGATCGCGCTGGACCTGGAGGACCTGAAGCGGGTCAGGAAGGTCGTCCTGGTGTCCGGCGGACCGTACAAGGCCGACATCATCCGCGCCGTCCTGCTGCGCAACTTCGTCCACGAGCTCGTGATCGACGAGGCGACCGCCGAACGGCTGGTCAGCCGCCAACCCCGGAAATGACCCCGGAAACGAACCAGGAAATGACATGACCGAGAGCGTTGCAGCACTGGCATCCCAAGCCTGCGCCGAGATCGCCGCGACCTTCCGGACGATCGACGAAACGGCCGTGGCGGCACTGGTCGAGGCGATCGCCGCCGCCCGGCGGGTCGTCCTTCACGGCGTCGGCCGGGAAGGGCTGATGATGCGGGCGCTGACCATGCGCCTGTTCCACATGGGCCTGGACGCCCATCCCGTCGGCGACATGACGACGCCGGCGGTCGGCCCCGGCGACCTGGTGGTGGTCAGCGCCGGACCGGGGGAGTTCGCGACGGTCAACGCCCTGATGGGCGTGGCGAAGGCCGCGGGCGCCCGGGTCGCCGTCGTCACCGCCCAGCCGGGCGGCGGTGCGGCGCGCGCCGCCGACCTGGTGATGTGCCTGCCGGCCCAGACCATGGCGAACGATTCCGGCCCCGCGGCCAGCGCGGTGCTGTCCATGGGAAGCGCCTTCGAGGGCGCGCAATACGTCTTCTTCGAGGTGCTGGTCCTGCTGCTGCGCCAAAGGCTGGGCATCGGCGCGGAGGACATGCGCGCGCGGCACACCAACCTGGAATGACGGGATTGGTAAAGGCGGGGCGGAGATAGCCGGGCCGGGTCAGCGCACCGCGGCCAGCGCGCCCGCCTTGAAGACGGGCAGGGCGTTTGCCGGAAGCGGCTGGGTCAGCGGGGTCGAGGTCAGCGAGGTCGAGGTCATCAAGGCGGGCGCCCGGCGCGGGGTGGTGGATGCAGGCTTCGGCGCCGCCGCCGCCGCCGGCCTGCCGGCTGTCGTCGATTGCGGCGCCGGGTCATTATCCGAGGTCACTATTTCGACGGCGGCGCCGGCGAGGTGGCCGTCGTTCTCCTCGGCCGGGTCGGGGTCGTGCGTCTCCAGGTCGGCATCGGGGTGCGGGGCGGCCGTGAAGTGGTGGGGGATGCGCTTGTCCAGCATGATGCCGCACAGCTTCAGGCGCAGCTCGACGGCGCGCAGCGCCAGGGCGCAATGCTTCTTCTCCATCGCGTCGGCGATGATCGCCTTGACCGTCTCTGCCGCTTCCTTCAACTCGACCTCGATCCCGGCGGAACGGGCCGCCCGGAGCTGATCGACGCGGATGCGGATCTCCGGCCGGGCCATCAGGTACGCCCCGCGCTGCTTGGCGCCCTTGGGCGAATAGCCGGCCCGGCGCGCGGCTTCGGCCCCGCCGACATTGGCGGCCACGGCCTGGCAGAAAGCCTCGTGCCGGGCGGTGAGGCGGATCACGGGAGTTGCATCGGACATGGCGGCGGCCCCTCGAGGTAGGTTGCGCCGGGGATTTTTCAGGAAGGATGAGAACAAATAAAGAACAATGCGTCCTTCTTCCCGTGGCGAACCAGTTGACGGGCCGAGCCCTTGCTGGGCCATATCGATTTCGTGGCCGCTTATCTGATTGCGAAGGGTGAGATGCCGCAATGATTCTCCCGCTCCATGTTTTGCGATGCGTCGGCCCCAGGTCCGGAAGGTCGGTCTACTTCGAGGCGTCACGGCTCACCCCGCGGTTGATGGAGAACAGACCGATCAGCGAGAGGCACATGCCGACGGCCATCATGATCGACAGGGGCTCGTCGAAGACGGCATAAGCCCAGATCATCGTCACGGGCGGGCTGAGATACAGGGCGCCGCTGGCACTTTCGGCCGAACCGAGGCGGAGGCACATCCAGTACAGCCCATATCCCCCCAGCGTCGGGACCAGCACGAGCCACAGGAGGCTCAATCCGAATTCCGGACTCATCACGGGGGCGATGCCGCCTTCGAGCAGAGCCAGGACACCGAAGACAGGCACGCTGACGCAGACCTGGATGAAGAGTGTCGCCATGATCGGCAGTGACAGGTCGGTACCGCCGGTCTTCTCCTGGATCAGCGTCGCGACGGCCAGGGACAGCATGCCGACTATCGGCAAGCCGTAAGCCCAAACCGGGGCGGAGCCCAACCGGAAGCTTTCGCCCGCCACGAGCACGGCGCCGAGAGCGCCGATGCCGACGCCGAACCATCGCAGCCCGCCCATCCGCCGCCCGGGCAGGATCACCGACACTCCCGCGACCGCCAGGGGCAGGAGGTCGGCGGCCAAGGCGGCCAGACCCGCCGGAACTCCGTACTCGATCGACTTCGCGATCGGCGCCAGATAGCCGCAGATGGCGAAGACGCCGATCAGCGCCTGACGCCCCATTGCCGCCAACGGTGCCGCGCGGAGAGCCGGCAAGGCGAAGGGCAGCAGGAGCGGGGCCGCCAGCGCGAAACGCCAGAACGAGATCAGGAACGCCGGCGCATGCTCGGCCGCATAGCGGTAGCCGATGAAACCCGCGCTCCAGGCCACGACCATGGCCGCCTGAAGCGCGAAGAGCATGAGTGCCGAGGGAGCGGCGCGACCCACTCCGCCTCTCCTGCGCTTCGCGGTCCCGCATGCGGCCGCCTTTTCCATCACCGTGTCCATGACCGTACTCCTTCCGTCGATGGGCTTGACAATCGAGCCGGAAGGGCGTGCAATCAAACGAAACTATCGGCACCAGTAATGCGGAAATCGTGAACCATGGCGCCGCCTCTCGATATCGAGCTTCTTCGCACCTTCCACGCCATCGCCCGCTTCGGTCAGTTCCGCGCGGCGTCGCTGCATCTCAACCGCAGCCCTTCGGCGGTCAGCACCCATGTCCGCCGCCTTGAGGAGCTTTCCGGCCGGCGCCTGTTCGACCGCGACAACCAGGGCGTGACGCTGACTCCCGCCGGACGAAGCCTGCTGATCCAGACCAACGATTTCCTTCAGGCGCATGACCGGATCGTCGCGAGCTTCGACACATCCGCAGCGACGGGGCGCGTGCGGTTCGGCGTCTCCGAGGAATATACCCGCAGGCTGCTGCGCGATGCCTTGCCCCTCTTCTCGGCGGAACATCCCGGCGTCGAGCTCGAAGTGGAGACGGGGTCGAGCGGCGAGCTGGCGAACCGGCTGGAGTGCGGCAGCCTCGATCTCGCCCTTGTCGTGCAGCCCGCGGGCCAGCCACGCGAACCCGGCCGCCGGCCCTTCGGCACGACGCAACCCGTGTGGGTCGCGGGTTTCGGATTCGCCCTCCCCGCGGACATGCCGGTGCCCCTCGCCCTGCACGGCTCCGGCTGCCCTTACCGGAGTGCCGCGGTCGATGCCCTGGCGGCGATCGGCCGATCCTGGCAGACGGTCGTGACGAGTTCGGGGTCGGCAGCCATCGAGGCGGCGATCGAGGGGGGTTTCGCGGTCGGCATCCTTGACCGCGCCCGTGTCACCGATGCCATGAGGATCCTCGGCCAGGACGAAGGACTACCAGCCTTGCCCGCCTATGATCTGGTCATCGCCCAGGCTGCAGGGTCCTCCGGCAAGGCGCAGGATCTCCTCGCCCAGACGATCATCCGCCACTTTCGCCTTTAGGGAAACCACCGTTGGACCAAGGCGCTGAAGTATGCGGAGGGGCGGCGTCCCGCCGCCCAAGGTGCGCGGGACGCGCACCCTCCCAGGTAGCAAACGAGTGGCAGGAAACCTTGTCCGCGGCGGTTAAGACGCTGGCCGCCGATAGGCAGTCTCCCGCCGTGGGTGGATAAGCCCGCGCATGATGGAAGTAGAACAAATCTAGCTAACTTGACTAACCTAGAGCCGGCTGGCTAAATTGTCCCTCATGTCAGGAGGGCTGGAATGAAACAGGTTACCATTCACGCGGCCAAGACCAATCTGTCCAAGCTCATCGAGGCGGCACTGAGCGGCGAGGAAATCGTAATCGCAAAGGGCAGCAAGCCGGTTGTCCGGCTCGTTCCGGTCTCGCAAGGAGTGTTCAAGATCGGTCTGCTCAAGGGTAAGCTTGGCACCGGCCCCGACTTCTTTGAGCCGATGGACGAGAGCGATCTCCATGCGTGGGAAGGGGGCCAGTGACGGCGGTCCTGCTCGATACCCATGCCTGGGCCTGGAGCTTGGCCGGGGACAGACGCCTGACGAAGCCGGCCCTTGCCGCCATCGAGGCGGCTGACATGGTGCTGGTCAGCCCGATAACGTTCTTCGAAATCGGTCAGAAGGTTCGGTTGGGCAAATGGCCGGAGATGGAGCCCTTCGTGGGCCAATTGGTGGCACTGCTGGGCGAACAGGGCGGGTCGGTAGCAGGCTTCGATCCGGCTATTTGCATCGCGGCCGGCATGATGCCCTGGCCCCACCGCGACCCGTTCGACCGGCTGCTGGCGGCCACGGCAATGCACTACAACTTGCCGCTTGTGTCGGCCGACACGGTTTTTGACGGTATCGTGACACGCCTGTGGTGATCCGCAGCGTTTGGCGTTCACCCACGCGGACGAAGGCTCTATAGACCTGATCGGAATCGCCCGGCTGCCGGGCTTGCTCCATGGCAGTAATCGAGTGAGCGTGCCGTAACATGCGATCATCGCCTCGGAGACCTGACACATGCCAAGCCGCACGCTTTACGAAACCGACTTCGCGGCCTGGACCGAACAGCAGGCGGCGCTGCTCCGCGCCGGACGGCTCGACGCGGCGGACATACACCACATCGCCGAAGAGATCGAGAGCTTGGGGCGGAGGGAACTGCGGACGATCGAAGGCGCCCTGATGCGGATCCTCGGGCACCTGCTCAAGCTTGCCTATGCGTCCGCATCCGATCCCCGCGACGGCTGGCGGGAGTCGGTGACGATCCAGCGCCTCGAATTCGAGGCTCTTGCCGACGACAATCCCGGCTTGGTCGGGCGAGTGCGCCTGCCGACTGTATATGATCGCGCCCGGCGGCTGGCCGGTGTCAGCTTGGCGCAGCATGATGGCCTGCCCATGTCGATCCTGCCGGCCACCTGTCCCTGGACCCTAACCGAGATTGCCGATACGGGATTCTGGCCTTGAGCCGTGTCGTCACTCCAGCCCTTTGGAGCGGATTCAAGGAGCGTCCGCGAGGAAATCATCCGGCTAGACTTCGTCGAGCAACGGGTTGGCTTGGCCGATTCTCCCATTTACCGCGCCCTGACATGGCCCGCTCCGGTGGGAAATCCATCAAACGGTAATATCTCCTACCGCCTTCCGGCCCAACCGATGGCGTTGATGGACAGCCCGATGCCGACGATGATCAGCCCGGCGACGATCACGGAGTCGTAATCCACCTCCTCGCCGAACATGTAGGCTTGGTAATCGAGCCGGAGGTTCAGGACCGCGACCTTCTGGCTGATCCTGTCGGCGGTGGTGGGCAGGATCAGGAGCGGCAACAGCGCGCCCCAGATAACCAGTAGCTTGCCGAGAGTACGCATTCATCGCCTCCGTTCAGGCCGGGGCAATCGGGCGGGAACGACGTTCGAGCAACGCCGAGCTTTCGAAATGCATGGGTTTTCCAGACATGAGAGATCGCTCCGCGCATCCGGCCGCAGGGGCGGGCAGGGCGCCATGCTGAAAGGAGCGAGTTGCGGGACAACACCGAGCCATCCCGGGCGGGATCAGGTCAGGCCCGAGCGGGTCGGGAGCCGCGACGACGGACGCGGTGGTCAGGCGGTCGGGCGCATCCGACGAAGTGACGCTCCGCCAATCGGGACGCCGCGGAAAACCGCGACGCCCCCCTTCAACCCCGCCGCGGCAGTGGGAACCAGCGCGGCACATGACGGGAAATTTCGGCGCGGCAACGCGCCGGGCGTTGTGCTATGGAGTGCGTTAGCCATTGATACGATTCCTTAAACTGGTCTATCGAAGGTCAGGCCGGATCGAGAGCTTCCACCCTCTCGGTTCGGCCGCCCTGCGGGTGCATGGGTGTGGCGAGACTGAGGGGATTACCTCGAAATGTCAAAGGTGGGCGCTTAGCCGATAGGCTCCAGCAAAGCTTGTGACGCGAGCTTCACCTGTAAGTTAATCGCCTTTGGGCTGCGGGCTTTGCGTCACAACGCCATATATGTTTCTCCACAATATGGTAAGATCCCCAAGGCGCGAAGTTGGAGATAGAAATGGCCGGAGATAATGACAGCCAAAAGTTTCAAAACTGGCTATCGTTATGGGGAACGCCAGCATTGGTTGCTGTGTTCGGCATCATTGGCGCCTCTTTCCTGAGCGGAATCCAGTCGCAACTCAGCAGTGTTCAAGGCGATGTATCCGGGCTTGGGACCAGGATCGATCATGTCAATTCGCGGATCGACGATTCCGTAGGTCGGGTTACTCAACGCGTGGACAAACTGCTTGAAGATAATTCGGGGATTCGGCAGCAGTTGGCGGTAGTCGCAGGCGATACGTCATACCTCCGGGCTCGTGCGGATGCCACTGAGCGAACAATTATTCGCTATGATGACCATATCTCCAAGTTGAGGCTCGCCCCAGCGATTGCATACTTCAGCGGTCATGGCTCGGTGGCACAGACGTCGATCGGATACATCGATGATGATGGTCAAGTTATAGTTATTCCAACGGATGAGAACGCCAGAGCTGCCCTTGAAAACAAAGGTTGGGTAAAAAAGGAACTCCCTTCTGGCGTTGAGGGGTATGCAGCTCCGAGCATGGAGCGGTGATGTGGATCACCTGAGGGCACCGATTTCAGACAGGCTGGATCGGCGGCCGACCCATCCGAAGCCTTGCCATCCCGCCCTTGGCCCCCGACACTCGGCGCCCTGTCAACTGAACGGGAGCCAACACCATGGTCCGCTACGATTTCACCGGCAAGCGCGCGCTGGTGACCGGGGCCGGGAAGGGGATCGGGCGGGAGGTGGCATTGCTGCTCGCCGGGTGCGGGGCGGAAGTCATAGCCCTTGGCCGCACCGCCGCCGACTTGGAGGGGCTGGGCGTGCCGGTCGTGGTCGATCTGGCCGACGCGGAGGCGACGCGGGCGGCCGTGCGGGCGGTGCTGCCGGTGGACCTGCTGGTCAACTGCGCCGGGATCGTCGAGCTGGAGAGCTTCCTCGACACCAGCACCGAGACGTTCGACCGCACCATCGCCGTCAATACCCGCGCGCCGCTGGTCGTGGCGCAGGAGGTCGCGCGCGACCTTGTCAGGCGCGGGGCACCGGGGGCGATCGTCAATGTGTCCAGCCTCGCCGCTGATGTCGGCACGCGGGACCACACGGCCTATTGCGCGTCCAAGGCGGCGCTCGACGCGGTCACGCGGGTGATGGCGCTGGAGCTGGGGCCGCACGGCATCCGGGTGAACAGCCTGAACCCGATCGTGACGCTGACCCCGATGGCGGACAAGGCGTGGAGCGATCCGGCCAAGTCGGGGCCGATGCTGGCCCGCATCCCGCTGGGGCGGTTCGCCCAGCCGGCGGAGGTGGCGGCCTCCGTCGCTTTCCTGCTGAGCGACGCCGCCGCCATGGTCCACGGCACCTGCCTGACCGTGGACGGCGGGTTCAGCGCCGGTTGAGCTGGGCGAGGCGCGGGTAGAGGTCGCGCAGCCTTGGGTACAGGTCGGCGTAGAGGCCGAGCAGGTCGGCGTGGAAAACGGCCTCGGCGGGGTCGGGGTGGAACGCGGCGCCGGTGTGGGTCATGGCGGCGGCGGCTTCCTCGAAGCCGGGGTACCAGCCGGCCCCGACGGCCGCGGCGATGCCGGCGCCCAGGCTCGACGCCTCCGCCGTCTCGGCGCGGACTACGGGACGGCCGGTGATGTCGGCGATGATCCGGCACCAGGGATCGCTGGCGGAGCCGCCGCCGATCGCGACGAAGCTGTCCACCGGCTGGCCGGTCGCGGCCACGACGCGGTCGGTGGCGAAGGCCTGTTCCAGGGCGATGCCCTCCAGCAGCGCGCGGTAGATCTCCGCCCGGCCGTGGTCGGGGGAGAGGCCCAGCAGGCAGCCCCGGGCGTCCTGGTCCCAATAGGGGTTCATCACGCCGTTCCAGTAGGGCAGCAGCAGAAGGCCCCGGCTGCCGGGAGGGACAGCGGCGGCCTCGGCCTCCAGCCGGCGGAAGATGCCTGGATCGGCGTCGGGGTCGAGGCCGAACATCTGCCGGATCAGGGAGTTCACCAGCAGCGTGCCGGACCGGAGCGAGGTTTCCAGGATATAGCCCTGGCGGTCGATCGCGCACAGCGTTCGGAACGCGGGATCGATCCGCGGTTGCCGGTCGTAGACGCCGGACACGATCGCCGTGCCGAGGTTGAGATAGGCCGTGCCCGCCCCGGCCACACCCGTGCCGAGCCCTCCGGCCTGGCCGTCGCCGCCGCCGGCAACGACCGGGGTGCCGGCGCGCAGGCCGGTCAGGGCGGCGGTCTCCGGGGTGATCCGGCCGATGACGGTGCCGGGGGCCGCGGCCTGCGGGAAACGGCCGGGGTCGAGGGCGATCGGCAGGGCGCCGATCACCTCGTCGGCCCAGACGTGGGAGGATATGTCGAAGGCGCCGAGCGGGTCGGCGCTGGCCCAGCTCGTCGCGAACTCGCCGGTCAGACGGCGGACCAGCCAGGCATGGGGGTCGTAGACGTGGCGGACGCGGGCGAACAGGTCGGGCTCGGCCTGTGCCATCCAGGCGAGGCTGTAGACCGCCGGGGCGAAGTCCAGCGGCTTGCCGGTCATGGCGTGCATCCGCTTGACGCCGACGCGGGTGGACAGGGCGGAGACCTCCGCCTTGCGGCGCTCGTCCAGCCACAGGATCGCGGGGCGCAGCGGAACGTCGTCGGCGCCGGTGACCGCGACCGTCTCCCGCTGGTTGACCACGGCGAGGGCGGCGACCGACGCGGCGGGGACGGTGGCGAGGGCTTGGCGGAGGGCGGTTTGGGCGGCCTGCCACCAGGCGTCGGGGTGCTGCTCGTAGGCGTTGGGTTCCGGGCGCTCCAGGCTCAGCGGGGCGCGGCCCTCGGCGACCGCGCGGCCGTCGCGGTCCCAGGCGATCGCCTTGCAGGTGGTGGTGCTGAGGTCTATGCCGATGACGGTGTCTTGCATGGTGCCTGGATGCCGGTTCAAGGGGGGCTTTCACGGAGCCCGTAGAGCCCGTAGGTCGGCTAAAGCGAAGCGGCAGCCGACAAAGCCGGCGCGTGGATGTCGGGTGCCGCTTCGCTCTACCCGACCTACGCTTCCTGACGTCGATTCAACTCCTCGCGGATCAGCTTCTTGGTGATCTTGCCGTAGCCGGATTTCGGCAGTTCCTCCCAGAAGACGACGCGCTTGGGCATCTTGTAGCGGGCGATCCTGCCGTCCAGCCAGCCCAGCAGCTCCGCCTCGCCGAGGGTCGAGCCGGGTCGGGGGACGCAGACGGCGACGCCGACCTCGCCCCATTGCGGGTCGGGGACGCCGAGCACCGCGACCTCCGCCAGGTCGGGATGCATCAGGATCTTTTCCTCGATCTCGCGCGGATAGATGTTCGACCCGCCCGAGATGTACATGTCGGACGCCCGGCCCGTGATGTAGAGGAAGCCCTGCTCGTCCATGTGGCCCAGGTCGCCGGTGCGGAACCAGCCGTCGCGGAACGCCTTGGCGTTGGCCTCGGGGTTGTCGTGGTAGCCGGCGAAGACGGCGGGGCCGCAGACGCAGATCTCTCCCGTCTCGCCGGGGGCGAGCTCGCGGCCCGCGTCGTCCTGGATGGAGACCTGCATGCCCGTCCGCTCGAAGCCGCAGGTGCCGATCCGGGCGCCCTCGCCCTCCTCCAGGCTGTGCAGACGGGGCGGCAGGACGGTGATGTTGCCGGTCACCTCGCCCAGCCCGAAATACTGGACCAGCACCGGGCCGAGCCTGTCCAGCGCGTGCTTCTGGTCGGCGCGGTACATCGGCGCTCCGGCATAGATCACGTAGCGCAGGCTGGAATGGTCGAACCGGTCCACCGACGGGTGCTCGGCCAGCATCTTCAGGATGGTCGGCACCGTGAACATGTTGGTGATCCGCCACCGCTCCACCATCGCCCAGGCCTGCTCGACGTCCAGCCGTTCGGAGGCCGGCAGCACCGTCTTGGCGGCGCGGGCGACCTGGACGAGCTGGTGGATGCCGGCACCGTGGGACAGCGGGGCGACCACCAGGGAGGCGTCCTGCTCGGTCGTGCCGGGCATCAGGTCGCACAGGTGGTTGGTCACCACGAAGGCCATCTGGCCGTGGGTCAGCACGGCGGCCTTGGGCCGGCCGGTGGTGCCGGAGGTGAAGAAGAACCAGCAGGGATCGTCGCGGTCCACGGCGGCCACGGCGGGCTTCTCGCCGTCGTGGCGGGCGACCAGCGCGTCGTAGTCGTCGCCGAAGTCGGACGGGCCGATCGAGACGACGCTGCGCAGGCCCGGCTGGGCGGCCCGGCAGGCCGCCGCGTGCTCCGGGAAAGCGGCGTGGCAGATCATCGCCGCGGCGCCGCCCGCCTTGGCCAGCCAGGCGACCTCGTCCGGGGTCTGGCGGTAGTTGGCCGGGACCCAGACGGCGCCGATGCGGAAGCAGGCGAACATGGACTCGAACATCTGGTTGCAGTTCTTCGACTGCACCAGCACCCGGTCGCCTTTGGCGACGCCCCGGTGGAGCAGGGCGGAGGCCATGGCGTCGACCCGCCGCTCCATCTCGCTCCAGGTCCAGGTGCGGTCGCCCCAGACGAAGCCCACCTCCGCCCCGTGGCGGCGCGCCGCCTGGGTCAGGAAGTGGGCGAGGTTCATCACCCGCGTGGTGACGGGCTTGTTTTCCGTCACTTCACCCGCTCCAGGATCGACACGTAGTTGGCGACGGCGGCGCCGCCCATGTTGAACACGCCGGCCAGGTCGGTGCCGGGGATCTGCATGCCTTCGGCCTCCCCCATGACCTGGAGCGCGGCCATCACGTGCATGGAGACGCCGGTGGCGCCGATCGGGTGGCCCTTGGCCTTCAGCCCGCCAGACGGATTGACCGGCAGCCTGCCGCCCTTGGCGGTGGTGCCGTCGCGCACCACGCGATAGCCCTGGCCCGGCTCGGCGAGGCCCATCGCCTCGTACTCGATCATCTCGGCGATGGTGAAGCAGTCGTGGGTCTCGACCAGGCTGAGGTCGGACAGGGTCAGGCCGGCGTCCTCCAGCGCCCCGCGCCAGGCCCGGCGGGCGCCCTCGAAGGCGGTCGGGTCGCGGCGGCTGAGCGGCAGCATGTCGTTGACGTGGCGGCGCGCCCGGAAGGCGATCGCGCGCTCCAGCGTCTCGGCCGTCTCCGCGTCGGCGATCACCAGGGCGGCGGCGCCGTCGGACACCAGGGAGCAGTCGGTCCGGCGCAGCGGTGCCGCCACATAGGGGTTCTTCTCCGACACGGCGTTGCAGAACTCGAACCCGAAATCCTTCCGCATGTGGGCGTAGGGGTTGGCCATGCCGTTGGAATGGTTCTTGGCCGCGATGCGGGCCAGCTCCTCCGACCGGTCGCCGTAGCGCTGGAAATAGCCCTGGGTGATCCGGCCGAAGATGCCGGCGAAGCCGCCCTCGATGTCGGCTTCCTCCTTGTGGTAGCTGGCGCCCAGCAGGATGTCGCCGATCTTCGTTCCGGGGGTGGCGGTCATCTTCTCCGCGCCGACCACCAATGCTACGCGGCCGCGGCCGGACTCCACGAAGTCCAGGGCGGCGTAGAGGGCGGCGGAGCCGGTGGCGCAGGCGTTCTCCAGCCGGGTCGCCGGCACGTGGGCCAGCCGCTCGTCGGAGAGGGCCACCAGCGAGGCCTGGAAGTCCTGCTTGGAGAAGCCGTTGTTCATCACGCCGACATAGATGCCGTCCACGGACTCGGCCGGGACGCCGGCATGGTCGAGCGCCGCCCCCGCGACCTGGGCCATCAGCGCCTCGGTGTCCGGGGCTTCCGCCTTGCCGAACACGGTATGCGCCCAGCCTACGATCCTGCCGTTTCCTGCCATGGTCCCGTTTCCTCATTCCTGCGGCGCCCGGGTTATCGGGGCGCCGGTACCGAAG
This sequence comes from Skermanella rosea, assembly GCF_016806835.2. Taxonomy (NCBI): domain Bacteria; kingdom Pseudomonadati; phylum Pseudomonadota; class Alphaproteobacteria; order Rhodospirillales; family Azospirillaceae; genus Skermanella; species Skermanella rosea. The sequence goes on from NZ_CP086112.1 coordinate 122,888, forward strand.
CTTATTGAATTCAATACGCACTTCAATATTCTTCGCGCCGGTAATGCAAATGGAAATCAGATCCGGCGCGGGCCCGAGGGCTTCGGGCTAATGGGGGGAGAATCCTAAGGAATGACATGCGCGCGGTGATCGACTATTTCGAGGAAGGGCTGTGCGCCCTGATCTTCCTGGCCATGACCGGCCTGGGATTCGCCAACATCCTGGTCCGTTACCTGAGCAGCCGGTCGCTGGCCTCGACCGAGGAGCTGCTGATCAACGGCTTCCTGCTGCTGACCGTCCTGGGGGCGGCGATCGCCGCCAAGCGGGGCGACCATCTGGCGGTGACGGTCGTCCACGACCTGCTGCCGCGGGGCGGCAAGGTCGCGCTGACGATCCTGGCGACCGCGCTGGGCTGCGTGCTGCTGGGGGCGGCGGCCTGGTTCACGGCGGAACTGGTGGCGAACCAGATGGCCACCGGCGTGCTGTCCTACGCGCTCCAGATCCCCGCCTGGTACTACACCGTCGCCGTCCCCGCCGCCTTCCTGCTGGTGATGGCGCGCTTCGTGCAGCAGGCGGCCAGGGCCGTGCGGGACCTGCGGTCGGAGGGTGCCCGTGGCTGAGTTTCTCGGACTGGGCGTCGGCACGCTGATGGTGATCGTCTTCTTCGTGCTGCTGTTCCTGAGGCTGCCGGTCGCCTTCGCGCTGGGCCTCTCCGCCATGTTCGCCATGTGGGAACTGGGCTTCGGCCTGGACCTGGCGGGCGACCTGATCACGACCGGCATCACGAAATACTCGCTGCTGGCGGTGCCGTTCTTCATCCTGGCCGGCTCGCTGATGGGCGTGGTCGGAATCGCGGAGCGGATGATCCGGTTCTTCCGGGTGCTGATCGGCGGGCTGCCCGGCGGCATGGGGGTGGTCGGGACGGTGGTCTGCCTGTTCTGGGGGGCGGTCAGCGGATCGGGGCCGGCGTCGGTCGCGGCGATCGGCCCGCTGATCATTAAGAGCATGGCGGAGGACGGCTATCCCCGGCCCTTCGCGGCGGCCCTGGTCTGCACCGGCGCCGCCCTGTCGATCGTGATCCCGCCGTCGATCGGACTGGTGATCTACGGAGTCATCGCCGAGACCTCGATCTCCGACCTGTTCCTGGCCGCCATCGTCCCGGGCCTGCTGATGGGCGTGCTGATGCTGGCGGCCCTGCCGTTCGCGTCGCGCGGGCGGCCCCAGGACGGTCCGGGGCGGGAGGGCGGCACCGTGGCGCTGCTGGAGCAGCCCTATGCCGGCCTGCCGTACTTCGCGCGGCTGGGGCGGGCCTTCGTGGACGCCTTCTGGGGGCTGCTGACGCCGGTGGTGATCCTGGGCGGCATCTATGGCGGCGTCTTCACGCCGACCGAGGCGGCGATCGTCGCGACCGTCTACGCCATGTTCGTGGGCGTCGCGATCTATCGCACGCTGACGCCCCGGGTGCTGTTCTCGGCCCTGGCGGAGGCCAGCGCCTCCTCCGCGGTGGTGATGCTGGTGGTGGCCTTCGCCAGCCTGTTCGGCTGGGTGGTCACGGTGGACGACATGGTCGGCCAGTACTCGTCCGTGCTGCTTGGGCTCAGCCATAATGAATGGGTGATCCTGTTCGTCATCGCGGTGATCCTGCTGATCGCCGGGATGTTCATGGACGCGATCACGATCATGTTCATCACCCTGCCGATATTCCTGCCGGTGGTGAGGGAGCTGGGCTGGGACCCGGTCTGGTTCGGCGTGATCCTGATGGTCAACCTGTCGATCGGCCTGTTCACCCCGCCGGTCGGAATCAACCTGTTCGTCGCCGCCAACATCACCCGGCTGTCGCTGGAACGCATCGCGATCGGCGCCATCCCGTTCCTGATCACCAGCCTGATCGGGCTGGCGATCCTGTCGATGTTCCCGTGGATCTCGCTGTTCGTCCTGCGGTGACCAAACTTATTCCAAGGAGGAAACACACCATGAAGATCGCAACCGCCCTGAAGGGCATCGCCGTCGCCGCGGCCCTGGGGCTCGCCGCGATCGGCAGCGCGGAAGCCGACACCTTCCGCCTGTCGCACAACACGTCGGACGCGACCACCTGGCACAAGGGCGGCGAGCGCTTCGCCGAGCTGCTGAAGGACAAGACCGGCGGCAAGCACACGGTCCGGCTGTTCGCCAACGCGACGCTGACCGGCGGCGACCAGATGAAGCAGGCCGAGATGGTCGGGCGCGGCGCCATCGACTTCGTCATGACCTCGGCGATCAACGTGACGCCGCTGGTGCCCGAGATGGCGGCCTTCTCGCTGCCCTACCTGTTCACCTCCTACGAGCAGGTGGACGCGGCCACGGCCGGCGAGCCGGGCAAGCGGATGACCGAGATCCTGGACAAGCACGGCATCGTCGTCCTGGCCTGGGGCGAGAACGGCTTCCGCGAGGTGACCAACAACGTCCGCCCGATCAAGTCGCCCGACGACATGAAGGGGCTGAAGATGCGGGTCGCCGGCCCGATGTACATCGACGTGATGAACGCGCTGGGCGCCAACCCGCAGCAGATGCAGTGGGTCGAGACCTTCTCCGCCCTCCAGCAGGGCGTGGTGGACGGGCAGGAGAACCCGATCGGCGCGGTGATCATCCCGCAGCGGGTGTATGAGGTGCAGAAGTACCTGACCACCTGGCACTATTCCTACGACCCGATCTTCCTGGGCGTGTCGCGCAAGCGCTGGGACTCGTGGGACGCCGACACCAAGGCCAGCGTGAAGGCCGCCGCCGAGGAGGCCATGGCCTTCCAGCGGAACCTGACGCGCGAGCAGACCGCCCAGGGCATCGAGATGCTGCGCCAGAAGGGCATGCAGGTCCATGAGCCGACCGAGGCGGAGCTGGCGGCCTTCAAGGCGGCGACCCGCCCGGCCTTCGAGACCTGGGCGGCCAAGGTCGGCCCCGACCTCGCCAAGCTGTTCGAGACGGCGGCGGCGAGCGCCGACTGAACCTTCGCCCGGTCCGGTACCGGCAGGAACGCCCGGCAGGCTCCGCTTGCCGGGCGTTTTCGTCGGATATCCCGATGCCGCCGCGCCGACGACCGAAAAATCCGCACATTCGTCGGCGCGGGTCACGTAGACTGGGAAGCGGGACAACGGGACACCAAGGGACCCTAATGACCACGGGCGAACCCGCAGCCGATCAGAACGCCGCCTCGCCGGAGAAGCGGGCAAGCCGGTCGGCCGCCGCCGCCCTCGCCCTGACGGCGCTGCTGCTGGTCCTGGTGCTTTCGCTGGCGGGTCAGTTCATCTGGCAGAGCCGGAAGGACGCGCGGGCGACGATGGAAGCGCAGGCCGCCAGCGCCGCCTACGTGGCGTCCGCGCACATCCGCTGGCTGATCGAGGCCAACCTCCAGGCGCTGCGGCGGATCGACGAGGCCCTGGACGCCGGCCCGGAGCTGCACGGCAGCGGAAGCGTGCGCGGCCTGGACACGGCGGTCGGTGCGCTGCCGGGAGCCGTCCATGTCTGGGTGTTCGATGTCGACGGCAACGCGGTGCTGACCGACGAGCCCGAACTGGCACCGGCCAGCATCGGCGACAGGGACTATTTCCAGGCCTTGAAGGCCGGAGCGGAATGGCACATCGGCACCCTGGTGAACGGCCGGCGCACCGCCCGGAAGGTGTTCCCGATCGGCCGCAGGATCGAGCGCGGAGGCCAGTTCCTGGGAGCCGCGGTCATCTACGTCCCGGCCGATCTGCTGGCCCAGTTCTGGCAATCCATGGATCTCGGCCCCGGGTCCACGGTCGGGCTGCTGCGCGACGATGGCTGGCTGGTGGCGCGCTTCCCGGTGCCGGAGCGAACGCTGAACCTGGCCGACTACGCGCTGTTCACCGAGCATCTGCCCAAGGCCGCGGAAGGGTCCTACGAGGCCCCGGCGTCCCCCGCGGACGGGCGGCCGCGGATCGTGGGATACCGGCGGGTGGAGGGCCTGCCGCTGGTCACCGTGATCGGCATTCCGACCAGCGTCCTGACCGAGGACCTCTGGAGCCGGCTGGGCGAGATCGCGCTGATGGCCGCCTTGTTCGGGGGGGCGCTGCTGCTGGTGTCGCTGTGGGTGGTGAAACTGCTGCGGCAGGAGGAACGGGCCCGCGACGCGCTGGCGGTCGCGCTGGAGGAGAACCGGATGCTCCTGCGCGAGGTCCATCACCGGGTGAAGAACAATCTCCAGACGGTCTCGTCCCTGATCCAGCTCCAGCCCGGCGATCCGCAGGGCAAGAGCGAGCTGATGCGCCGGATCGCGGCCATGACGGCGGTCCATGAGCATATCTACGGATCGGACCAGTTCGGCCAGCTCGATCTGGCCGACTATGTCCGAAGGCTCGTCGCGGGCCTGTGCGACGGCTACGGGTCGGAGGTAAAGGTCCAGTGCGACCTGGAGCCCGTGACGGTCGGCGCCGACCAGGCGCTGCCGCTGGGGCTGGTCGTCAACGAGGTGGTTTCCAACGCCTTCAAGCACGCCTTCCCCAACGGCCGGGCCGGCCTGATCACCGTGACGCTCACGCCGGAGGGCGGCGACCACGCCGTCCTGCGCGTCCGGGACGACGGCGTCGGCTACCAGCCCGGTCGACGGGCCGGCATGGGGAGCCGCCTGATCCAGGGCCTGGTTCAGCAGATCGGGGGGGAGTGCGAGTTCCAGGACGACCACGGCACCGTGTTCGTCCTCAGGTTCCCGGCGGCCGACCTGCCGGCGGCGCGGGCGGCCTGACGGTACGCCGCGGAAGCGGGCACCGCCGAAGAAAGGGGCGGGAACGGGCCTCGCCGGCGTTTTTCACGATCCATTCACGCTCCCCATGACGGCGCCGTGACAGGCGGCGGGTAGCGTCGGTCCAGGAATACGGACCGACCACCACATGGAAGCCTCATCATGAGCCTCAAGGACCTGCGCGGCGAGCCCGTGTCCGCTTCGGACCGCCGCTCGCTCGACCGATTCGAACATGCCCTCGGGCTGCTGAACGGCTATTTCGCCGACCCGCTGGCGGCCATCGACGAGGCGCTGGAGGAGAACCCCGGCTTCGTCATGGGCCACTGCCTGCGCGGAGCCCTGATGCTGATGGCGGCGGAGAAGTCGGCCGAACCGGAGCTCCGCCGCAGCGTCGAGGCGGCCGAGGCGCTGGCCGGCTCCGCCAACGGCCGCGAGCGCGGCCATGTCGCGGCGCTCCGGTCCTGGCTGGACGGCGACTTCCACCGGGCGGGCGAGCTGTACGGCGAAGTGCTGCTGGAGCATCCGCGCGACCTGCTGGCGCTCCAGGTCGCCCATCAGGTCGATTTCTTCATCGGTAACACCGCCCTGCTGCGCGACCGGCCGGCCCGCGTGCTGCCGCAGTGGGACGCCGCCACGCCGGGCTACGGCTACGTGCTCGGCATGCACGCCTTCGGGCTGGAGGAGAACAACATGTTCCGCCGGGCGGAGGAGGCGGGCCGCCACGCGGTGGAGCTGACGCCGCGCGATCCCTGGGCGATCCATGCCGTGGCCCACGTGATGGAGATGGAGGGCCGGTTGGGCGACGGCATCCGCTGGATGACCAAGCGGGTGGACGACTGGGCGCCCGACAACATGCTGGCGGTCCACAATTGGTGGCACCTGGCGCTCTACCACCTGGACCACGGGCAGCCGGACAGGACCCTGGCGATCTACGACGAGCATATCCGGCCCCGGCCGGGCGGGCCGGCGATCGAGCTGGTGGACGCCACCTCCATGCTGTGGCGCCTGCACCTGCGCGGGATCGACGTGGGCGACCGCTGGGAGCCGGTGGCAGACGCCTGGGAGCCGATGGCCGAGGACGGCTACTACGCCTTCAACGACATGCACGCCATGATGGCCTTCGTGGGCGCCGGCCGCGACCATGCCGCCCGCCGCCTGCTGGTGGTGCTGAACCGGCGCGCCGCCGGGACCGGCAGCAACGCCGCCATGACCCGCGAGGTCGGGCTGAAGGTATGCTCGGCGATCCGGGCCTTCGCCGACGGCTTCCACGACATCGCGATCGACCTGCTGACCCAGGCGCGCGCGGTGTCCCACCGGTTCGGCGGCAGCAACGCCCAGCGCGACGTGATCACGCTGACCCTGATCGAGGCGGCGCTGCGCGGCGGCCGGGCGAAGCTTGCCCGGGCGCTGGCGGCGGAGCGGATCGACCTGAAGCCGTCCAGCCCGTTCAACTGGGCGCTCGCCGCCCGCGCCCTGGACGGGGCCGGCGATGCCGCGGCGGCCGGGCGCGCCCGCCAGCGCATGGCCCGGATGCAGGCCTGAGAAGAATCGCGAAGTTTGGAAACGGAGAGGAAACATGACCCGTTCGACCCTGCGGACCTCGCTCCATGCCGGCCTGGTGACGGCCGCGATGCTGGCGCTGGTCCACCCCGCCGGAGCCCAGACGGGCACCCAGCACCAGGGCATGCACCACCAGCCGATGAAGGTGGAGACCAAGCCTTTCGTCCCGCCCGCGGGCGGCATGTCGCCGGAGGTCTATGACGACCTTTCCGACGTGCCGCTGTGGCCGAACCTGGGTACGGTCACCTATCCGGTCACGACGGCGTCGCCCCTGGCGCAACGCTATTTCGACCAGGGGCTCCGGCTGGCCTACGGCTTCAACCATGCCGAGGCGCGGCGCGCCTTCCGCAAGGCCCAGCAGATCGACCCGGCCTGCGCCCTGTGCTTCTGGGGCGAGGCGCTGGTGCTGGGGCCGAACATCAACGCGCCGATGGATGCCGGCGCCGTGGCACCCGCCCTGGCCGCGATCGCCCAGGCGGAACGGCTCGCCGCCAACGCCCGGCCCCATGAGCAGGCGCTGATCCAGGCGCTGTCGCGGCGCTACGCCGCCGAGGGCACGGCCGACAGGGCTGCCCTCGATAGGACGACGCTCGATAGGGCCTATGCCGACGCCATGGCGGAGGTCGCCCTGCGCTACCCCGAGGACACCGAGATCGCCGTCCTGGCCGCCGAGGCGCTGATGAACCTGGCGCCGTGGGACTATTGGCAGGCCGGCGGCGCGCAGCCCAAGGGCCGCACGGCCGAGATAATCGGGATGCTGGAATCCGTGATGGCGCGGAACCCCGACCATATCGGGGCGATCCACTACTACATCCACATGGTCGAGGCATCGGACCGGCCGGAGCGGGCGGTGCCGGGGGCGGACCGGCTGGCATCGTTCGACCTGGGGGCGGGGCACCTGGTGCATATGCCGTCGCACATCTATTACCGCATCGGCCGCTACCTGGACTCGCTGGAAGCGAACCGGCGCGCGGTCGCGACCGACGAGGCCTATCTGGAAAGCATCGGCACGGCCGGCATCTACCCCTCGGCCTATTATCCGCACAACATCCACTTCCTGCTGGTCTCCGCCCAGATGGCCGGCGACGGCCCGACGGCGGTGAGCGCCGCCGAGAAGCTTCGGGCGACGGTGACGGACGAGGCGGCGCGCGCCATCCCCTGGGTCCAGCCGATCATGGCCGCGCCTTACTTCGCCCATGCCCAGTTCAGCGCCCCGGAGACGGTGATGGCGGTGCCGGCGCCCACGGACGAGTTCCCGTTCGTCAAGGCGATGTGGCACTACGCCCGGGGCGTGGCCCTGGCGGCGTCCGGCGACGCGGCGGGTGCGGCGGGCGAGGCCGACGCCATAGCCGCGCTGGAGAAGACCTCCGGGATCGGCGGGCTGGTATCCGCCGGGATTCCGGCATCCACCGTCCTGGAAATCTCGCGCCACGTGGTCCGGGCGCGGATCGCCCAGGCCCGCGGCGACCTGGACGGCGCGATCGCCGAGTTCGGAACCGCGGCGGCGCTGGAGGGGCAGCTTCCCTATATGGAACCGCCGTTCTGGTACTATCCGGTCCAGCAGTCCCTGGGGGCCGCCCTGCTCCGTGCCGGGCGCGTCGACGAGGCCGAGCAGGCCTTCGCCGCGAGCCTGACGCGGTCGCGCAACAACGGCTGGGCCCTGTACGGCATGATGAAGGTCCACGAGGCGCGCGGCGACCAGGAGGCCGCGAAGCAGTCCGCCGAAGTCCTTGAGCACGCCTGGGCGGGCGACCGCGCGCTCCTGGACCTGGAGCGGATGTAGGCCGGGGGCCACGGTTCTTTCAAACTGGAGCGGTTTCCGATCGGGTTGAACCGTTCCGGTCCATGCGGCCTGCCGTTCCATTCGCCGCGGTGCGTTGGGCCACGGCCCAACCTACGGTTTGATGCAGGGCGGAGGTGATGCAAGCCGTCGATCGTAGGTTGGGCCGTGGCCCAACGCGTCGGCCCGGTTGCCCAGGCCGGATCGACCCGATCGGGTACCGCTCTAAAATTCTCCCAATGCCCTCTCTATGCGGGGGGTGTGGCGGTCGAGGGCGGCGGCGCGGCAGGTCTTCAGGACACGGGCAAGGTCCTGGCGCAGGTCGCAGCCGCGCTCGCCCCGGCCGAACCGGGCGAGCAGGCGGCCGCGGGTGGTGAACAGGCTGCTCCAGGGCAGCGGCTCGGGGCTGGCATAGTCCTCAAGCCCGTCGGCGTAGCGCTCGGCTGCGTCCCAGTCACCCATGTCGAGCGCCGTCTCGATCGCCTCGCGGTGGAAATAGAGGTGGTTATGGCTGACGCTGCCGCGCGCCAGCATCGCGGCGCCCTCGTCCAGCAGGCGGCGGCGCTCGTCCGGGTCCTCGCCGGCCAATGCCATCAGCGCCAGGATGCTGGGGCCGAGATATCCCTCCCCCGTGCGCAGCGCGATCTCCAGGGCCTGCCGCAGCAGGTCAAGGCCCTCCTCCCGCCGGCCGGCATGGAGCGCCATCCGGCCGAGGCCCAGCAGGTTCTCGGCCTCGAACCGCCAGGCGCCGAGCTGGGCGGCCAGGGCCTGGGCGCGGGCGAAATGGGGCCGGCCGGCCTCCTCGTCGCCCAGCTCGCCCAGCATCTCGTTGGCGACGATGTGGCTGAGCAGTTCGGCCCGCCGGTGGCCGATCCGGACGGCGACATCGATCGACTCCCGCGCCGTGGCGAGGGCGGCGCCCGGGTCGTTCATGAAGAAGCGGGTGACCGCGTCCATGTAGAGGTTTTCCGCCTCGATCCGGGGCAGCGACCGCCCGCGCGCCCGGCGGACGCAGCGGGAGAAATAGCCGTGGGCGGTGATCATCCGGCCGCGCAGGTAATAGGCGTCGCCGAGGCCGCTCATGGCGTGGAGTTCCAGGTCGGGCTCGTTCGACCGCCGCGCCCAGTCCAGGGCGGCCTCGTGCTCGCGCAGGCAGCCGTCCAGGTCGCCGCGCGGGAAGCACAGGTTGCCGCGCAGGTGGTGGATTCGGAACCGCTCCGCCGCGAGGCCGGCGCGCATGGCCGCCGCCTCGGCATGCTCCAGCGCGTCCATCGCGCCGGAGAGGTCGTCCACCACGCGCATGCCCGACGCCAGCCCCAGCCAGGCGCGACAGCGTTCCGCGTCGGTCTCCGCCAGATCGCGAGCCTGCCCGTAGGACCGGATCGACGGGGCGACGGATCCCAGCGCGTCCAGCACCTCGCCGTGCAGGCAGGCCAGCTCGAACCGCTCGGGGCGTCCGCAGTCCAGCGCCAGGCCGCGCTCCACCAGCGACAGCGCGCGCTCGAACCTGAAGCCGGCGGCGTGGAACCGGGCGGCTTCCAGGAAGGCCGCGGCCGCCCCCGGGTCCTCCGCCTGGGCCAGGTGCTCGGCATGAAGGGCCGGGTCGCGCCCGGCGTACCACGCGGCGGCGCGGCGGTGCAGCTCGCACCGGCGGGAGCGGAGCAGGCCGGAATGGACCGCTTCCTGGACCAGGGCATGGGCGAACAGGTAGCCGCCGCCATTTCCGCCATCGGGGGCCGCCGGGCGGACCAGCGCCTGGTCGAGCAGCGCCGCCATACCATAGTCCGGGTCGTCCAGCAGCGTGCGCAGGGCGTCCAGGTCGAAGCGCTGGCCCAGTACCGAGGCTGCCTGGAGCGCCCGGCGGTCGGCCGGGGGCAGCGCGTCGGTGCGCGCCAGCACGATGCAGTGGATGGTGTCCGGCACGCTGCCGCCGGTCCCCCGGCTGCGCAGGAGCTGTTCCAGGAACAGGGGGTTGCCGCCCGACCGGGTGACGCAGCTTTCGGCGAAGGTCCGGTCGTCCGCCGCCATCGCGCGCGCCAGGGTCTGGGCCAGGGCCTGGGCTTCCGCCGGGCGCAGGGGGCCGAGGTCGATGGTCATGATCGGCACCCCGCCGGCGGCGGCCCGCCAGGCGGCGTCGAGCGGATCGCCCTGGACCCGGGTCGTCAGCACCAGGATCAGCGGGCAGTCGGCCACCAGCCCGGCGAGCATCGCGACGTAGGGTTGGACCTGGGCATCGGCCCAGTGGACGTCCTCGATCGTGAGGACCAGCGGCCGGTCGCCGGCCGCCGCCCGGACCAGCGCCGAGATGACGGCGCGGCGGCCCAGGTCGCGGGTGCCGTGGTCCAGCGCGTCGTAGACGGAGCGCTGGTCGGGCGGCAGGGGCCGGTCGAGCAGGGGGGCGAGGTGGATCCCATGCTCCGGGCCGAGCGTGCCGGCGGCCGGCAGGTCCGCAAGCGCCCGGACTACCGCCTTGATCGCGTCCTGGCCCCGGCCGACGCCGAAATCGAGCACGCAGCCGGTGACGCAGCGCAATTCCTGGGCGCCGGCCATGGCCTGGAACTCCTCCACCAGCCGGGTCTTGCCGATGCCCGGTTCGCCCCGGATATGAATCACGGTGCCGCTGCCGGTCTCGCGGCAGGCGGCGAGCAGGCCGTTGAACTGGTGCAGCTCCGCCCGCCGTCCCACGAAGGGGCGGGAGGCCGCCGCCTTGCCGGTGCCGGCCGTGCGGAACCCCCGCACCCGCCAGGGCGGCCCGCCGCCGCCCTCCAGGTCGAGGAACCCGTCCAGCGCCTCCCGCACCCCGCGGGAGACCAGGATGTCGCCGGGGCCGGCCAGGGTGGCGAGCCGGTTCCCCTCCTGCATGGCGGTGCCGGTCAGCACGAAGTCCGGCCCGCCGTCCACGACGACCAGCCCGCAGGAAACGCCGATGCCGGGAGGCTCCGCCGTGCCGTCGACCCCGGCGCGCAGGTCGAGCGCCGCGCGCAGCGCCCGCTCCGGATCGTTGCCGTGGGACCGGCGCGCGCCGAACGCCGCGATCACGGTGTTGCCGACGTGGCGGTAGAGGTCGCCGCCATAGCTCCGGGCGATGCGCTCCACATGGCCGACCGCGTCGGCGGTTTGCCTGTGCATCTCCTCCGGATCGTCGGTGTCGGACCCGGACAGGGCCGCGCAGAGGATGGCGGCGACGCGCAGCTCGGGGGCGGAGGGGAAGGGGCGGGGCGGCGCCTCGCCGGCTTCCGGGAGGGGTGCCGCGGCGGGGTCGGGCGGGTCGGCCCGGCTCGCGCGGCGGCGCTCCCGGATCTCCCGCAGGAGCGCCTCGGTCTCCGGTTCGGGCCGCACGCCCAACTCGCGCTCCAGGACGGTGCGGCAGGTCTGGTACTGCTTCAGGGCGGCGGCGTGGCGACCCTGGCGGGCATAGAGCCTCATCAGGGCGCGGTGGGCCGGTTCGCGCAGGGGATCGAGCGCCAGCAGCCGTAGCGCGTGGCGGACCCCGGCCTCGGCGTCGCCGGATTCCAGGGCGTGGTCGAGCAAGCGGCCCAGCACGCCCTGGACCTGCTCGCGCAGGTGCTGGCGCTCGACCTGGAGCCAGTCCTCGAAGCCCGGCGACCGGGACGGGGCGCCGTCGAACAGGTCTCCGCGATAGAGTTCCGCCGCCCGCGCGAGCTGCGCGGGGGAGCCGTCGGCGACGGCCGCCCGGAATTCCGCGACGTCGGTGGCGAGGGTCCCGGTCGGGACGGCGACGCCGTCGCCCTCCGCGGTCAGGATGGGCAGGCAGCGGCGGAGCAGGGCCAGCGCCTGGCGGAGGCTGCTGCGGGCGAGGGCGTCGGGGCTGTCCTCCCACAGCAGCGTCGCGAGCTTCTCGCGCGGATGGGACTGGCCGGGGCGCAGGGCCAGGTACGCCAGCAAGGCCATCGGCTTGCGGGCGGTCAGGGAAATCGGCGATCCGGCTGGCGAAAGAAGGTCGAACCCGCCGAGGAGATTGAGGCGATGGGTGCCCACGGGCTCCTCCTCGCGCACGATCATGAGGGACGACGACGAACGATCTTGCCACCCCGGCCCGTCCGCCACCAGGAAAAACGCCATCGGGAACCGCCCCGGCGCCCTCCTGTTGAGGTCGGTCCGAGCATCTGAACCAAGGAGAGCCCCCATGGCCGAGCAGCGAGACAAGTTCCACCGGGTCGGCGGCAACACGGACCCCAAGGCCAACCCGCCGAGCCCCGACGGGCCGAACGCCGTCCACAACCCTGACGAAACCAACCGCGGCAACAAGCCGGGCCAAGTCTCCCAGGAAGCCGACAAAACCGAGAAGCCCGAGCCCAGCACCGGATCCGGCGCGCCGGGCTGACGACCGCCGCGCCCCGGAAAGCATCGGCATCCTCTTTTCCGTAAAGCGCGCGCGGGGGCTCGATCGACGGCTATCCGGCACAGTTATTGCCCAGATATTCCCGCTGGCTCTTCCTGGGTTTCGGGGTAGCGGCGCTTCTGTCGTGAGGTACGCGGAGATCGGTTGAGGGAAGATTATGCCATCAGTTCCGGTGCTTCTCATCCCCTGTCATCCCTGGTGAACCCCTCCTCGCTGATTGACGAGGCGAGGGTTGGGAGCTGGTGCACCGGTATCGGTGGCCCAGGCGCGTCCGCTGCCCGCACTGTGAAAACGCTTCAGCGGCTTGCCATGGGCCTGATGACACGTAGTGGCATCGGCAACGCTATCGGTGCCAGCAGGGCCAGTGTCGCCTCGATGATCTGACCGGCACTGTTCTGGCAGGATACTCCAAGCCGCTTCGGGTCTGGGTGCCGTGGCTCTATTTCATGGGCCTCGATCCGTCGAACCGGCAGATTGCCCGGGAGTTCTATCTGAACGAGGACGATGTCCAAGTGATGCCCGAACACGTGCGTTCCGGGCTCGGGGCCGCAAAGCCAGCCGTGATGCTAGAGGGTACGGTCGAGTTCGACGAGGTTTATGGCGTCGCCGGGCACAAGGGCAGTTCGGCCGCCGTTTCGAAAAAGCCGGTCTGGACGGTGACGGCGCCTGAAACGTACGCTTGGTCACGGCACGCTGAAGAGGGAGAAGTATCAGATCTCCGGCCTGAACCAGCTTGGTGGCGAGATGGTCTCCACATGCTGGCCAACGTTCAACTAACGACCATCCGTCCGATCATTGAGGCGGTGGTCGGCCAAGGATCACTATTTAGACCCACGAGCACGCCATCTACGCGCGCCCGACGGCCCTCGGGCTGCGAGCACAGGATGGAGTGCCACGGCCGCGGCGAGTACGCCCGTGACAAGGACGGCTCTGGACTCGAGCGGGGCTTATGTCCAGTACGATAGAGGGCTTCTGGTCGTTGCTGCGTTCCTGGCCGCGCCCGCACCAGGTCTGGTCGAGCATCGGCACCTCGGGATCGGTCGAGGTCACCGGCAGCTCAGGACGGGCGAACTTCTCATTGATCCTGTCAACGTCGGTCTCGCGCAGCGGGGCCGGGTTGCTGTCAGGGAAGTGGGCGGATTGATCTGGGCCAGCGCCGGGGTCGGCGCGGGAGTCGCCGGAGCCGCGACGATCAGCGGCAGCAGGGCGGGGCCGCCAAGCGCTCCGGCCCGATGCCGCGACCGTTGGGAGGACATTCTTTCTTCCTCTTGAGGATAGGTGATGGTGAACAGCAGTCGCTCCACAACCGGGAATGAACACGTTTGAACTAACTGCGATTATCGGAGGGAACAGGTTATTCCCGTCATCATCGACTGTCCGGAGAGATATTCTAGTAATTACCTTCGGAACGGGAAGCCGACCGGCCGGCGGCGGACATGGTGTGGCGCAGAAATCGTTAACCAATATCCGGCAGAATTCCACGAGTGAAACCGCAGGGCCGGCCGCGTGGACGCCGCGACCCGGCCGAACTGGGGGACGCCCGGAGCGGCGGGATGGGGTACCGGTACGCGGCGCCAGGACGGAGTGGATGGACAATACTCGGCAGACCGGACAGAAGCAGGAATCGCTGTGGACCCTTGCGGCCGCCCTGATACTGATGGGCGGCATCTTCGCCGTGGCGACGGCGCTGGACCGGTCGGGCGCCGGGGCCGCGGGGCAGTCCCGTGGCACCGTCGTCCACGACCGGTCCTTCGCGGCGGCGCTGTCACGTTTCCCGGAAGAGATGAGCCGGACCCGGCCGGAGCTGTTCGGCAGCTTCGCCGACGGCGACGTCCGCATCCAGAGCTGCCTGGGCTTCCTGACGGCGACGGTGCGTCCCGACCGGCTGCGCCACTTCAGCGGGCTCGCCGACTCGCACCATTACGACGACTGCCTGCCGCTCCGCGCGGCCTATCTGGGCCGCAGCCCGCGCAACTTCCTCGCGCCGGACCAGCGGCTGGGGCAGGTCCTGGGCGACAGGCTCGACCCGTCCCGGCTCAAGGACATGCTGCCGGCCTGGATCAGGCCGGCGCGCAGGCTCCGCGACGCCGGCGCCGACCGGATCGAGATCCTGCCCCACGGCATCGTCCTCCACCGGGGCGGCCGGGCGGCGACGGTCGAGGTGCTGGCGTCCGCCGACATCACGGGACGCGGTATCGAGGATCTGGTCATCCGGGTGACCGGGTCCGGCCCGTTGCGCCACGCGCTTCTGGAACAGGACCAGAGCGGCGCGCTGGTCCCCATGGACCGTCAAGCTGTCATCGCCCACGCCGGCCTGGGCAACCAGACGGATTGACCGCCCTCGAAGCCGACAGGGCGCGGGAACCTTCCTTTGACATTGCAACCGCGCCAATGACCATATCGAACCCATCGATGGATCCTGTTGGTATGGTGGCCGAGAGACAGCATGACAGAGTGGCTTCCCGTCCTGACGCCCGGGCGGCACGGCGGCGCCCGCGGACAGACCAAGCACGGGGTGCTGACCGAGGCGATCATCGCCGACACCGACGCCGGCCGGCTGACCCGCGGCCAGCGGCTGCCGGCTCACCGGGAGCTGGCGCTGCGGCTCGGGCTGAGCGCCCGGACGGTGAGCGCCAGCTACAAGGAGGTTGAGCGGCGGGACTACCTGCGCAGCGAGGTCGGCCGCGGCACCTTCGCCATGGGCAGGATCGCCGAGGGAGGCGGCTGCAGGCTGGAGATGCGGCCGAGCGGGTCGTTCGACCTGTCGGTGGTCCGGGCCGTCTTCACCGACCGGCACGACGCCGCCCCGCGCACCCTGCTGGCCGCGCTGTCGCAAGCCGACAACGCGCCCTGGATGCAACCCTGCCGCCCGGTCGCCGGGCTGGAGGCCCACCGGGCCGTGGGGTCCGCTTGGCTGGCCAGCACGGTGTCATCGGCCTGTCCAACGTCCTGGGCTTCACCCTGTGCGGGCTGCCGACCGACCGCGAGGGCATCCTGCCCCCTCTGTGCCAACGTCGGATGAGACAGTTGCCTGCTGAACTGATCAGTAGAGGGCGCTGTTGAGGACCTGATGAGCATGACTTCCCTACCCCAAACCGGAACCCCGCTTTCACCACCGGACCCGGAGGTGAGTGACCGGCCCCAGCGCCGGACGTTCAGCGTGGCCGACAAGCTGCGCATCCTGGACGAGATCGACCGCGCCCGTCCCGGTGATGTCGGCGCCATCCTGCGTCGTGAAGGTCTGTACTCGTCCAATGTCGGGCAGTGGCGCCGACAGCGCGACGCCGGCACGCTGCACGGACCGGCGCCGGCCAGATCGGGGCCGAAGAGCGCGCCGGCCACTTCCCACAAGAACGACCTAGTGCGCCTGGAGCGGGAGAACGCCCGTCTGCGCGACCAGCTCACCCGCGCCGAGGCGATCATCGAGCTCCAAAAAAACCCTCGCCGGCCTCCGGCCCGCCTGTGGCCAGAGAAACGGTCCCGAGGTAGAATCTGACGGCGGAGGGGAGCGGCCGACGAATTTTTGGTGGCGGATGATCCCGTAAAAAAACGTGGTCCATGGATTGTTGCGCACTTGAGAGTGGTGACGCCTCGCGGTGATCCCGGTTAGGAAATTGATATCCTGCGCAGTCCAGCCCCTCCCGCTGTTTAGCGACACAGGGAGATGCTGGCATGACTGGAACGAACAAGCCGGTCCAATCACGGGCGATGTCCCCCATCCATCCTCGGGCGGCCGCCATCGACGTGGGGGCGAAGATGCATGTCGCGGCGGTTGGACCGGATCGCGCCTCGGAGCCGGTCCGCACGTTCGGCACCTTCACCGATGATCTCCATCGTCTGGCGGACTGGTTCCAGGAGTGCGGGATCGAGACGATCGCCATGGAGTCGACCGGGGTCTACTGGATTCCCGTGTTCGAGATCCTGGAGCAGCGCGGCTTCGAGGTTCTGCTGGTCAATGCCCGCGACGCCAAGCATGTGCCGGGCCGCAAGACCGACGTCAGCGATGCCCAGTGGTTGCAGCGCCTGCACGAGTTCGGTCTGCTGCGCGCCAGTTTTCTTCCCAAGGGCGAGATCGCCGCATTGCGCGCGTATCTACGCCAGCGCGAGCGGCTTGTGGAGCTGGCGGCGACGCACATCCAGCACATGCAGAAAGCCCTGATGCAGATGAATGTCCAGGTGCATCACGTGGTGTCGGACATCATGGGGGTCACCGGCCTGCGCATCCTGCGCGCCATCGTCGCCGGAGAGCGTGACCCCGGCGTGTTGGCCGCCAACCGCGACCGGCGCTGCCGTGCCGATGTCGAAACCATTCAGCGGGCGCTGACCGGCACCTGGCGTGCCGAGCATCTCTTCGCGTTGGAACAGGCGCTGGCGCTTTACGACGCCTGCCAGGAGAAGGTTGTCGCTTGTGACAGGAAGATCGAAGCGACGCTGAAGCGCATCGAGGCCCAGTCGGCGAAGCCTGTCGGTGAGCTGCCCCCCGCCCGAACGACCACGCGGCAGCCGAACGCCGTCGACTTCGACGTCAGAACGGCGCTGCACGCCGTGCTCGGGGTCGACCTGACGCAGATCCACGGGCTGGGTCCCTATCTGGCGCTGAAGCTGGTCGGCGAATGCGGGACCGATCTCTCGGCGTGGCCGAGCGCCAAGCACTTCACCTCCTGGCTTGGCTTGGCGCCGAGCAACAAGATCTCCGGAGGGAAGGTTCTGTCCTCGCGAACGCGCCGTTCCAGCAACCGGGCGGCGTCGCTGCTGCGGTTGGCGGCGGTGACGGTCGGACGGACGGATACGGCGCTGGGCGCCTTCTTCCGCCGCTTGTCGGGCCGTGTCGGCAAGGCCAAGGCCGTCACCGCCACGGCTCGCAAGATCGCGGTGCTCTTCTACAACACCCTGCGCCATGGGATGGACTATGCTGATCCCGGCGCCTCCTACTACGAGGAGCGCTACCGGCAGAGGGTTCTGACCAACCTCCAGAGGCGGGCGAAGTCGCTGGGCTACGTCCTCCAACAGGCTGATGCTGCCCCGGCTACCAACGGAGTTTCTTAGGAAGTCGCTCAGCTGCTGGAGACCTCACTCGGCTCGACCGATCCCGGCGAGCGCAGGTGATGACCGCCATCGAGCAGGCGGCCCCGGCGGTGAGCGTCGCCACCGCCTGCCAGGCGCTCGGCGTCCCCCGCGCCAGCTTCTATCGCCATCGCGACATGTTGCGCCGGATTGGACCACCCCTCCCGCCCGCGCGCCGGTCCTCTCCCCCACGCGCGCTGAGCAGGACCGAGTGCCGTCAGGTTCTCGACCTGCTGCACGGCGAGCGCTTCGTCGATGCCGCCCCGGCCCAGGTCTACGCCACGCTGCTCGACGAGGGGCGATACCTGGGCTCGGTGCGCACCATGTACCGCCTGCTGGCCGCCAACGACGAGGTCCGCGAGCGCCGGCATCCGGTCTATACCAAGCCCGAACTGCTGGCCACCGGCCCCAACCAGGTGTGGAGCTGGGACATCACCAAGCTGAAGGGACCGGTCAAGGGCACCTGGCTGTGCCTGTACGTCATTCTCGACATCTTCAGCCGCGCCGTGGTGGGGTGGACGGTGGCCTATCGGGAAAGCGCTGCGCTTGCCGAGCGGCTGATCCGGCAGACCGTGCGCAAACAGGGTGTCGCCCGCGACCGGCTGACGCTGCATGCCGACCGCGGCGCCGCCATGAAGGCCAGGGCGGTGGTCGAGTTGCTGGCCGACCTCGGCGTGACGCGCAGCCACAGCCGGCCGCAGCAGTCCAACGACAATCCGTTCTCCGAGGCGCAGTTCAAGACGCTGAAGTACCATCGCGACTTCCCCGAGCGCTTCGGCTCGATCCAGGACGCCCGGGTGTTCTGCCGTACCTTCTTCGCCTGGTACAACACCGTGCACCGGCACTCCGGGCTGGCGCTGATGACACCGCACCAGGTCCACTATGGCGACACCGGCGCGATCCGGTCGGCGCGGCAGGCGGTGCTTGATGACGTCCACCGCCGCCATCCCGAACGCTTCGTGAGCAAGCGGCCCGAAGCTCCCGCACCGCCCGCGGCGGTCTGGATCAACCCGCCGGCCGCACCGGAGGAAGGTGGGGGTGCACATCCCTCATCCCGATGTTCGGCTGAACAGCGGCCATCCCGCCGTCCCGGCCTGCCGACCTCACCGCCGGCGCACGAGGGAACGGGCAAGGTCCTTCTCGAGGGACCCGCCCACGGGGCGGGACGGAAGGGCCTTGCGCGGCCCGAGAGCGCCGGCATCCTGGAAGCGGACGAACGGCCGCGGGAAAACCACCCCGCCGGCAGTCAGCCCCAACCCTGAGCTACGACAAAACGATCAGCTGTCTCATACGTGTTGACATGTACCGGCCCGAGGCGTTCGAGGAAGCCTGCCGGACCGCCAAGGTCAAGGCGCTGGTCTGCACGCCGACCTTCACCAACCCGACTGGCAGCCTGATGGGCGCCGCCCGCCGCTGGCGCATAGCCGAGGTCGCGCGGGCCAACAACGTCTATATCATCCGGGACGAGTTTACCGCCCGCTGATCCGTAGTCAGATGCTCTGCCTTGGACAGGCTTGTCCGGGGTGCGACTATCCCTTACGATCCCTTGTTTTTCAACGCGGTCACGCCGCCCCGGCGACGCCGACGCCCGCCCCGGTTGGGTATCGCGTGGGTACCCGGTGGGTCCCCGGGGACGGCGCCGGGGACGGGGAAAGCGGAAGGGGGGCAGGTGCGGACCAGGATCACGAAGCGGATCGTCGATGCGGCCCGGGCCGAGGGGGGCGGGCGGCTGCACGTCTACGACGACGTGGTGCAGGGATTCGGGCTGCGGGTGACGCCGGCCGGAGCAAAGAGCTACTTCGTGGAATACCGGCCCGGTGCGGGTGGCCGGAACGCCCCGAAGCGCCGCATGACCATCGGCACCCACGGCGCTCCCTGGACTCCGGACACGGCCCGGAGCGAGGCGGTGCGCATCCTCGGACTGGTTCGGGCGGGCCAGGACCCGGCGGCGGACCGCCAGCGGGAGCGCCTGGTCGAGCCGCTCACCGTCGCGACCCTGGCCGAACGCTACATCATCCAGCACTGCAAGGGCCGACAGCGCTCCTGGCGCGAAAGGGAGCGCGTGTTCAACCGCGACGTCCTGCCGCTCATCGGCCGCAAGTCCGTCGATCAGGTGAGCCGCGCGGACATCGAGGCTGTCCTCGACTCGATCGGCCCGCAGGCCCCGACGATGAAGCGCCGCACCTTCGCCTATCTCCGCGCCTTCTGGAATTGGGCGGTGAGGAAGGAGTATATCTCGGCGTCACCCTGCGACAGGATCGACGGCGAACGCGAGGCGCCGCCGCGCGAGCGGGTCCTGACCGAGCCGGAACTGGTCGAGATCTGGACGGCGGCCGGGACGATCGGATATCCATGGGGACCATTCACCAAGCTGCTGATCCTGACGGCCCAGCGCCGGTCGGAGGTCGCCGGCATGGCGTGGGCCGAGATCCACGATACCGACGACGGGCCGGTCTGGCGGATCCCCGGCGCGCGCGCCAAGAATGGCAAGCTCCACGTGGTGCCGCTGTCGCCCCAGGCGCTGGCGCTCCTGGCGGACATCCCGCGGCAGGGGCCGCTGGTGTTCACGACCACCGGAAACACCCCCATCAGCGGCTTCAGCAAGGGGAAAGCCAGACTCGACCGGCTTATCCTGGCGGCCCGTGGGGACGGCGCGCAGCCCTTGGCCGAATGGACCATCCACGACCTTCGGCGAACCGCCACCACCGGGCTGGCGCGTCTCGGCGTGCGCGCCGAAGTGGCCGACAAGATCCTGAATCACCTGACCGGGACCATCAAGGGCGTCGCCGCTATCTATCAGCGCCATGACTATGTCCGCGAGGCGCGTGCCGCGCTCGAACTGTGGGGCCGGCACCTGGAGCAGGTGACAGGATCAAAGTCATCGATCAATACCGTTTGGTCCGGGTGAGCAGGGCAGAAAAGCGGCGGTTCGACTAAGGGAATGGAGCGGGTATCCTCGAAGGAAGCTCTCACCGGCGACTTTCCAGTTTGGACATTTCAGTGACGCCGTCCCGCCGTATGCTTCCGGCAGGGCATTTCGTCGGAACTGGAAATGTCGTCGGAACTGGAAATAGTGACGGCGCTGGCATGTTCATTGAAGCAATCTATGGTGGACTTCTTTGTGTCGGAATGTGCGCCGCTTCGGTGGCCAATGTAGAGGATACTTCATACCTAATGTCGTCCATTACTTCATCTGGCAATAAAGGTCCGAGAACAGCTACACGTTTGCATTGTTCTACGCGGTCGGTCACCTCAAGATGCGCCTTATGAGACATTTCAATGGAGGAGCGGAGATTATAGCCAAGTTCCTCAAGTTCTCCCCTGCTCCACTTGACCTCTGCAAGCAAGTGAGCATAGACTTCTGAGTAAACTAAGCTCAGGTATCGTGCTGCCCCTTCAAGTGAAGCAATGGAAACTGCATCAAGAATTTCCCTGCATTCTGTACAGCTTGGCAGATTGACAATAAGGTCTGCCCCGGCGTCGTCATCATTGACACCTGGCAGATAGCTATAAGGTGTTCTGATAAACGACCCAGCATAATCACTGCAAAAAATGCACTTTATCATGTTAAAGCCAGAGGCTAGTTATTGCGAAGACAGCATGCAGAATAACAATTAAATGACATGTACTGTCAATATGAATCTAGTTGGATACATGTGATGCTGGATGATCAACCAATAGTCATATATTATTCTGAATTAATACGGGAAAGCAAGCTGTACTACGCTGGTTGTCGTAATTGAAATTCGTAGGTTCGAGACCTGATAAAGCAAATATGCTATCATGGTTGTGATGATGAGGGTTGCTTCGTGGTATCTGGCGAGTTTGTCATAGCTGGTGGCAACGTGGCCAAAGTCCTCGAGACGACAGGAGGCGGCTTCCACGGTCCAGCGGAACCTGAGGTGGTTCCCGGAAATGAGACAGGTGGGTATGTGAGAGTCCTCTCTAAGTGAGGGTTCAGGATCAAGGCCTGACAGCGTGCTCGCAGCTTCTCAGTGATTTCATCTGGTGTCGTGTGTGCCTTATTCCTTTGTTCGATCGGTTCAGACCACCCCTTCGCCCCGACCTGAGATCAACCGAGCGCTGCGCGCAGGAGTGGTCAAGTCGGTCAGCGTCAGGGTGTGCACGAAGCTGCCGACCGCGACATCCCCGCAATGCGCTACGAAGTCGGCCTCCATCCAGCCCGGCGCCGGATCTCTCCAGCCCTGGAACGTCCGTACCTTGACCTGCCGGCGTACCGCGTTCACCGCCGTGTGGCGGCGCCGACCCTGCGCCTGCTACCGGACATCGGGGAGCAGCCTGCCCGTCGTCGCCGCGCTCATCGCCAGCAGGCGCTCGCGAACCGCCGGCTCCAGGCACGAATGGTTATGGCGCTCCATCGCTTCAACTATCGTCGGCAGCGCCGACTTCTACCGCCTCCCACAGCACGATCAGCGCCTCCCGATAGATCCGCCGGGGCTCGCCGGGACCGCCGCCACAGCCGTATTGGATGCACCTAGCCAAAGGCAGCTAACTCGGCTAAGGCTCCAGCACTCAAATGTCGTAGAGTTTAACTTCCGTTTCTTAAGACGGCTATGCCATTCTCGGGAGCTGCAGGGGTGGCATGCAATCAATGAGAACTCGATCTGTCGGGTTAGTGGCGATCAGGCAATCAATCCTGAACACATGTGCTATGTATGAGAGCGGCGCTCGGAGCGCCACCTTGTGGGGCGGAAGCAATGGACGGTGGTTTTAACGACGGGGCGTTCGCGCCAGAGGAATCTCTCGCCTCGAACAGTTGGCGCGAAAGTGCCCTTGCCCGGTGTCGGCATCGCTTGGAGCAGGCGCGCACGCCGGCCGATCGGCTGGCCCTAGTTCGCTCCCTTGTCCGCCTTTCGGGCGGGCGGGCGGGCGTGCTGCTGGGCAGCGAGGATGTTCGCCTTCTGAACCGCTTCGGCTTGGCGCCGACGCCGGATGGCGCGGTGCGCCTCGTTGAGGAGGACAATCCAGCTGTTCCTGAGGACTACTTTAAAGCTGAACGCCTGGACACGGCACGGCGCCGTCCGCGGCAGACGCTATCACCCGATGCCGTGCTTCGCCGCCAAACGCACCATCGGACCTATACCAATGCGGCCCAGAAGGCAGCTGTCCGTGCCATGCTCACCCGACCGGACGGTTCCGGTCTCATGGTCAGCATGCCAACGGGGGCAGGCAAGAGCCTGCTTTTCCAGTTGGAGGCGCTTCGCCAACGCGTCGTTGATCCGGGCAGTTGTGTCGTGGTCATCACCCCGACGGTGTCGCTGGCCCTTGATCATGCCCGATCCCTCGCCACGATCCCTGGCCTGGAGGGCAGCCGCGCCATTACCGGTGAGTTGTCGCGGGCCGCGCGCCAGGATGTGCTTTGGGCGTTTCGCCGTGGGGAGGTCCCAGTCCTGCTGCTTTCTCCGGAGTTTGCCTTGGATGAGGCGCACAGCGCCCTTCTGGAAGCCGCGACACCGGCATCGAGTAAGAACCCGGAACTTGCCGGCCGGCTATGCGCTCTGTTCATCGACGAAGCCCACATCGTCGAGAGTTGGGGGCGCAGCTTCCGGCCAGACTTCCAGCGGTTGCCAGGTCTGGTCGCCCAACTGCGGTCAGTTTCGCCGCACCTGGGCGTGATCCTGCTGTCGGCGACATTGCCGCCCTCGGCCCGTCGGGTTCTGAGACAAGCCTATGGCTTCGCCGGTCCTTGGGTTGAGATCAATGCCCGGGCGCCGCGGTACGAGTTCGATATTGTCGTGAAGTCCTTCTCATCAGGTTCGGACCGCCTGGCAGCGTTGGAGGCTGTCATCGACCGGGCTCCTCGCCCAGTGATCGTCTACACCAGCTTGGCGAGTCGGCAGGATGACGACAAGGAACCCGAAGAGCCGCTCCGCTTATCGGCTGAGATGCTCTATGAGCACCTTAAGGGCAGAGGCTACGAGCGCATAGCGCTGTTCACCGGCAGCATTTCCGACAGTTCGGAGCGCCGACGCATCGTTGAGCAATGGGCGGCGGACGCGCTCGACGTAATCGTTGCGACCTCCGCGTTCGGCATGGGGGTGGACAAGGCCGACGTGCGCAGCGTCATCCACGCTTGTCTCCCAGAAAGCCCTGCCCGCTGGTACCAGGAGATCGGGCGGGCTTCGCGCGATGGGCACCAGGGCTTGGCAGCCTGCCTGTTCACGAACACGTCTGGGCACGGGCGCGACGACGTAAAAACCGCAATCTCGCAGGCAACCGGCTCCTGGTTGACGCGGGAGAAGGCGGAACCGCGGTGGCGGGCGCTCATCGAAAGCCGCAGCAATGTTCGCTGGGACAATGGCAACCAATGCATGACACTCGATTTGGACTCGGTTCGTGAGGGATTGATCGTCTGCCAGCCCAATGACCATAACCGAGCCTGGAACATGAGCCTTCTCACTTTGCTGCAGCGGTCAGGGGCGCTCGAGGTTCTAGCCGTTGCCGGCGGAGAGGACGGCAGCGACAAAGCGCTTTGGGACGTGCGCATTCTCGATCCCCTCATTCTGGCTGAAGGATCGTCTGCCTGGGATCGTATCGAGGCGGTGCGCAACCGCGAACTCGCCGTCGCTCGTGACGAGGTTCTGGCGTTCCGGGACATGATGGTCGACCCGGCCGAGGAGTGCTTCGTCCAGCGCGCATTTTCACTGATTGAGGAAGATGCGGGCCTCGATCTACCCGCCTGCGGCCGGTGCCCGGCCTGTCGGGCGCAGGACATCGCGCCGCCGCGCGGGATCAAGTACCATGGATTGGAGTGCGAGATTTGGCCGGACGCCGACGCACGCTTGCCCCATTTGCCGGCGGGCGCGCTGTTGATCGCGCCAGACGACCCGAGCTTCGAGCGCGGCCTTGGCCGACTGTTACAGCGCCTCGCACATGCCGGTGTTGAGCAGTTCCTGCTGCCGCAGTCCCTCATCGAATCGGCGGCCGACGCCCTCGTGAAATCGTCCGTCAGGCTGGGTCTTCTGCTCAGCCATGAGGAATGGCTCGGCGCACAAGCTGCGTTGGCTCCGCTCCCGACGGCGCTGCTGCTGCGGCCATATGAGGTTACGAACGCTCCCGCCCTCGCGGAAGCGCAGAGTTGGCGCAGGAGTGGGGCGAACAGGTCCCTCATCGGGGTCGCCAACCCGGACCTTATCATTGATGGCCGTCGCGCCGATCAGATCGTCTCACCTCTGGCCCCTTACGCTGAGGAGGCCCTAGCGGTCTTTGGCCCGCAGGGAAGGGAAGTCGCATGAGCTTGTTGTCGTCTCCGCAAGGAACGCCCGAGCGCGTCTGGTCCTTGATCTCGCTCCTGGCCGCCAGTGGCGGCAGTCTGGAGCGCACGGCCGCCGCCGAGTGCCTCAACCCCGGCTTCACCGAGAACACGATTCAAATGCTGGAAAAACCTACGGCCTTCAGCCAGACCTTGGGAGCAGCAACGAGTCTTGACGCCGTCGAGACGGATCGCACCGACCTGCGCCTCCATCCCTCCTGCCCGACGGACAGCTATGCGGCCTTCTGCGACTGGGTGCACGCGCGACTGGTCAGCCTGGACAGTACGGAGAAGGACGCCGTCGTCCTGGAGACCTTCGCCTGGGTCGCTGTGGAGACGGATCGGCAGGGCTCATGCAATTGGCTTCATGACGCCACCAACGACGCGTTCGCCGACGCTGCCGATAAGGCACTTCCCCCCGGAAATGACGACGACGGAGACCGCCGAATCAACACGGTGAAGCTGGCCGCTTGGCGACGCTGGCTGCTCAGCCTGGGACTGGCGGTTCCACTGCCTATCGTTGGCGCTGCCGCCCACCCGTTGGTCGACAGCCGCGTCGCGCGTGTCGTCCGGTCGCTTGAAGGGCAGGCGGCTCAGGATCTCTCGGCCGACGCTTTCTTGACGCTGCTGGCCCCAAGGCTTCCCTACCTCGACGGCGGCCGCATGTTCCTGGAGACCGCGCGCCGCGTGGGCCATGCGCTGGCGCCGCGACGCCTTTCTCCCATCCTTAGTGCCACCTTGCGCAATCTTCACGACGACGGGCTTATCGAAATGCGACTGCAGGGCGACGCGGGAAATCTCATGCATCTGCACCAGGACCGGACGCACAAGGTCTCCTCGTTCAACTCCGTGGTTCTGACGGGAGCTGCCTGACATGAGCGCCTTGCCGCATGAAGCGTGCTGGCGTGCCCAGGACGCCTCCGCCATTCTCAGCAACGAGGCCCTCGAAGGGCACGAGGGCATCTTCCTCGCCACCCATTCGCCCATCCAGGGCTTCGACATCGCCGGCAGCCACGCGGGCGAGTTCCTTGGCCAGGACGAGCAGTCTGTTCTCAAAGCGCTCTCCGACCCGGCCCGGGAGCACGCGTTTTGCGTGGTGCAAGGCGAGCCCGGGTCCGGCAAGTCGCATCTGATCCGCTGGCTTCATGTGAACTGGTCCCAGCCGTCGGACATAAAGCTGCTGCTGCAACGTGCCGACGGCAGCCTCGAAGGAGCGCTCCGCCAGTTGCGCGACCGCCTGCCGCCGGAGTTTGCCGAACTCTTCAACAAGCTTGGCCAAACCCACCATGCCACGGTGCAAGGCCGGGCCAACAACTTCCTAAGCAATTTGGCCAATGCGCTCGATCCCGGGCACTTCGATCCACCCCTAGAGGATGTTGACTGGTGTACCAGCCATCGGCCCGGTGAACTCATCGGCTCCATCAACGTCAAGCGCAACTGGAATGGCCCCGCCCGCATTCTGCGCCTGCTGGAAGGGCAGGGGTCAGGCGCCTCGGGCTCCCGGAATTCAGAGTCAGCCAGCTTCAATGTCTCCGATATGCGCGAGCTGGCCAACTGTTGCGCGGACCTGCGAACCTCCGGGCTTTTTCCCGCCACCCTCCGTCTCGCGACCAAGCTGAGGGAAGAAGCGCAGATCGTCGCCGCTCACCAGAACGCGGGTTGGAGCACGGCTGAGATCGAGCGGGATCTGAAAGACCAACTGCCCGTCAGCCTGCGCCTCATAGCCGCCCTCAACCGGCGCCGCAACGACGCGATCCAGAATCTTCTCGGTGTGTCTGCCGAGGGGTTGAAGACGCTGTTCCGTCAGATCCGGACCGAGTTGACGAAGACGCCGGGCGTTCGCCTGGTGCTTCTGCTGGAGGACATCACCAGTTGGGAAGGCATCGATGACAGCCTCATCGAC
Source organism: Skermanella rosea (assembly GCF_016806835.2). Lineage (NCBI taxonomy): Bacteria > Pseudomonadati > Pseudomonadota > Alphaproteobacteria > Rhodospirillales > Azospirillaceae > Skermanella > Skermanella rosea. The sequence goes on from NZ_CP086112.1 coordinate 149,542, forward strand.
GTGCTGGTGACGAACGCGCGTACCCGCGGTGCCGGCGGCGACGATGCGGGCAGCGACATGTGCCCCCTCATCTCGGTCGTCGGCGTGACGCCGGCCTATTACCAGAAGCTGCATGGCAACTATCGCGGCCGCATCACCCACGAGGTGGTGCTGGGCCAGACCAGCGGGGCGACTGACCTGCAGGACGTTGCGACGCTACGGGACCGGCAGGCCCGCCTCTCCTTTGCTGCCCGCTATCTGGCGGCGACGCGCGCCGGTACGGAGGTGCTGGCGGTGTGGCGTCGGCAACGCTTCTCCGATCCCACGTTGCCCGCCCCCAACAGGTGTGATGGATGCCCGGTTCGCGAGGGATGCCATCGAACCTTCGGCGCCGATGCTAACGGATACGGCTACTTTCCCTTCACCGAGAAGGCTCTCGAGCGTCTGTTCTCCAGCCTGAACGACCGCGACAACGGGCTGACTTGGAAGACGCCCCGCGGCATCTTGCAGGCGATCCTCAGCCCCAATCTCTCCCAGCCCGATGCACTGGCCGCGCGGCAGTTTCCGACGGCACTGCTCGAGACTAGGGCCTTGCCAATCGAGACACGCAAATTGTCGTCCCGCCTGGAGAAACTTGTCGAGGTGGGAGCCAGCGAAGCCGAACGGCCTCGCCTGCGACGGCTTCTGGCGTACTGGGGCAACCGTGAGCGCGCGGACACGATGCGTCTGGACGACGGGGCTCTCGCTTTTGCAGACGTGCCGCGGGGCGTGTTCGAGGCGTTTGGGCTCCCCTGGCTGGGCGAGGACCAAGCAACCGCCGAGAAGGCATCACGCCTACCGGCCGAACCGCAGGGGCCGCTCCTTCCCGACGAGCCACCGGTGTCCACGGATGCCATGGTCCTGCCTCTCGCCCCGACGGTCCGACCGTCCTCGCCGGTCACGCGACCGCTTGAGAGTCGCAACATCAAGGTCCAGGCTCCTCCGTCGAAGCGCAAGGCGCCGACGAAGAGCGAACTGGAGCGGTTGCGCGACCAGTTGCGGGTCTGGGGCGAGACGGGGGAGCTCGCCTCGCCATCGGACTGGAACAAGATCCTTTATGAACTGGTCCGAGCCATCGATCCCCGCCGCGTCGGGCTGGATCCGGGGACCTTCAACCGCTTACTGACGCCGGAACAGGTCAAGTTCGAAGGCACCGGACCCGCTCAGCGCAACTACTTCAGTGTTCGCGCGGCGGATTGGGTGCGCGACGGCCTTGAGGCCTATTTGGCGTTGCGGCTCGATCGTGAGTTGTCCACCCAGGATCTGGACTATCATCGGCGCAAGCTTTCCCTGGCCCTGCGGCGGCTGGAGGAGATGATCGGCGGCTATGCCGACCAGCGCTTGACGCGCCTGGAGAACGGCCAACGCTGGGCGCCGGCGGTCGCGCTCGGTCAGATACTTCTGGCTCGGGCCTGGCTGCGCGGCACGGTCGCTCCATCCGACAGCCTTTCCAAACAAGTGCGGGCCATATTATCCGATGAACCGCAAGCCGAAAGCGATCCCGCTTCCCGCTGTAGTCGGTGGAGCGACTTCCTGAATCGCACCAAAGACCAGCACGCTAACTTTCGAAGCGTGTTGCGGGAGATGATGAGCTTGCCTCAAGGCGAGGCACGCAGCTTCGGGCTGGCCGACCTGTCGGTCATTGCAGGCGCCGTTGAGCGGTTGCGCCGAACGCTTCGTTTCGATGAGGTTCCGGACGTCAAGGTCGATACTGCGGTCCCCGTATTCAACCGCGCGCGCGACATCATCAGGGATACCGAGTTCTCGCTGAAGCCGATCATGCGATACGAGCGGGACCAAATCCGTGGCCGCGCTGAGGCGCTTTACGCTTATCTGCGTGGGCAGTCGATCGCAGCGCATTACGCACGTCTTGACCGGGCCATCGTCAGCGCGGCCGAGCAACTGCCGCATGCCGCTCCCGACCAGGTGCGCGGTTGGAAGCAGGCCTACGAGCGCCTCAAGCCGAAGCTCGAGGCGAAACTAGACGGCGGCGTTGAGGAACTGCTCTACACGCTGTCAGAGGCCGGATCCGGATTGCCGCCCAAGGATGTCGACCTGTTCGACTGGGTGCTGCGGGCGCCGGCTAAGGATCTGGACGACATGCGCGGCCTTGCCGACACCGGTGAGCGCACCGTGGCCACTATGGTCGAGCATGTGCGGGACTGCGTCCGGGAGGCCGGTAAGGCGGTGCCGCTGGAGACCTTGAGAATGACTGGTCGTAGCATCAAGGCAGCCCTTCATCCCACGGTGGTCTCGGGCCAGACAGAGGAGCCCGTCATCGGATGACAGACGCCCTGATTGATCTTGAGGAGATGTTGCCTCAACTGCCCGCCGCAGTCGTCCAGCGCCGTATCGGCGAGGGGCTTGGACAGACTATCGAGGCGCTGCGGGATGCGTCGGCCTTGATCGAGCGGCTGACGGCGCTGTTTGCTGTCGCGGCTCTGACGCGTTTCGATGTGGATCCCGCTCAGAAGGACCTGCTTCACGATCTGGAATTCGCCGCCGAGGAGCTGGGTGGCCAGTTGATTAGCGCGGCGTCGGCGGACGATCTTCGCCTCGTCCGTGATAGCTACCGGCAGATGCAGCTCGATCTTGGCCGTCTGGAAGGGCAGGTCCGCCGGCATGCTCTCTCGGCTCTTCAGGCGGAGTTCAGGCCCCTAGACGTTATTGGGACTTTGCTGAAGAAGATCGATGGCGCCGCCCCACTCGGCCAGCGGCTGGTGACCCTTGCGGCGCAGGGTCTACAGCCAGTGCCCGGAGAGACGATGGCAGCGCTGTACCAGCGGATCCAGCGCATGCGCCGCTGCCGCGTCGCGCTCGACGCGGAACGCCAGTCCTTCACGGAGGACGCGGAGGTCGACCGCTTCATCGACGCGCTCGCGGCGCAAAAAGCCACGTTGCGGCTGGTCACAGAGCGAGTGCGCAAGTGGCTGGACCAGCATGGCGCTCTCGACCGCTTCGAATTGCGGGCCATCGGCTGACAGGCGACGGCAGGTCTCAGCTCTGCAACAAGAACCGCTCCAGCAGCGAGCGGCTCGTCGAGGCCTCAGCCAAAGTCTCTGACATCAGATCGCTTGGCTGATGGACGCACGCCTGACAGCCGTCGACGCAGAGACGTGCGTGAAGGCGGTAGATCTGGTCGGCCAACCGCGCCTCGGGACTCAAAGACTCGTCCTGGGCGGCATCCTCAATATGCCCATAGGCGTGCAGCACGCGGTGGGCGAGGGAGCCCGGGCTGCCTTTGGCGTGGGAAACCGCCGCGCTCACCAGTTCCCAAGCCGACGGCGCGCGGCCCAGGCGAGCGGTCAAGCGTTCATCGGCCTGCTGCACCTCCATGGCGAGGTCGTAAAGGTCGAAGCGCTCGTCGCCCACGGCCTCGGCTCCAAACAGCAGCCGCAGGACCGCAGCGGGCGCTGGAACGCCAGGCGACATGCCCAGTTCGTGCGCAAGCCGTGCGAGGGCTTCATAGTCGTCAGGATCGATGGCCCGCCAAGCCGCGTGCTCGGTCTTGCGCTCCAGAAACCGACGGAGAACCTCGTCTTCGCGTGCGTTGGGACAGTCGGCAAGGAAGCCATTGTGCCAATGCTGCGCGGCTGTTTCCAGCCGATCGACGAATGTCCGGGTGGTCCCGTCGCCAAAGGCGCCAGCCTCACAGATGGTTATGGTCGGGTCGGCATCATCGCCAAACTGCATGGGCAATCTGACGTGCAATATGACTTGCCGCTCGTCGCCGAGCGCCGTCTGGCAGAAGGACTCTTTCATCCGCACCGCGAGCGCATGCAGAACGGCGGTCTTGAGGAAGCGCCTGAACTGGACCGGTTCGGCGACGGCCTGAACTGCGGTGCGCAGCAGGAGCTGGAATGGTTGGCCCGACAAAGCAGCCGCTACCCGCGCCACGCGGTCCGTGCTCAGGAGGGGGTGCTGGGACAGCAGCGACGCGCGGGTATCCTCGAGCAGAGCGGCCAGCCCGGCGGCGTCCCAGAACGCAAGCAGCCGGTTGAGCCTGACCTTCAGGTCCGGATCGTTGGCCGCGCTGACGATCAGTTCGGCGCCGCGGCGGGCCTCATACAGACTGACCCCTGCCGCCTGGGCTTTGCTCTCGACCAGGTAGCGCAGCATCTGGGCGGCGTACCAACTCCTCTGGCCTGCGTCATCTTTCAGCCGTTCGATTTCCGCGGCGACGAAACGGCCCAGTCGCTGGTCATCTAGCGTCAGGCGGATGCCTTCGGTTTGCACATGATACCCGTGCAGCAGGGGTTGGTCCCTGTCGGGGCCGGTGAAAATCTGGGAATAGGTTTCCGGCCCTGCTTTTGGCCCCTCCAGTCGCACCTCGGCATCGGCGCCCCAGTAAACCCGGGCCAGGACCAAGCCGGTCGTCCTGTCCCCTCGTCCGTCGCCCAAGTAGACGTCCAGAGATGTCACCCAGGGTCGCATGGCCGGCACCTCCAGGCCTCGCCCGCGCGCCACATCAACCTTTATGAGGGGAAAGCCTCGAAGGCTGCCACGGGAGTCGTGACGTACCAATCGCGCTTTGGGCGTGGTGGCGTCGGCTGCCTGCGGCGCCACGCTTGGCGTCGGCACCGCCCAATGGGACTGCCAGCTGACGCCGAACAGAAGGCCTAGCCGGTCGAAGCTCAGTTGCTTGGGTCGGAAGTAGCGCGGCGACAGGCCCGACAGCTGGGGGCGCGCTTCCTCTGGCAGGTGATTCAACCAAGCCGCGCCATCGTCGCCGATGGTCGCCCACTGCCCCGCCTCATAGTCCTGATCAGCGAACCAGGGTGCTTTCCCTTGGACCGGCGGACGCCAATGAACCTCCGTGGCGTCATACCGGCGGGTGGCATTGCCGGGAGCCGCCAGCGGCAGGGCCAGCGAAATATCCTCTGGCTTGTCCAGGTCAGGGCCGCTCCTGACCCGCAGCTGCGGCAGGTTGATCACGTCGAAGAGCAGGTCCGGAATGAGATCGATGGCGTTGCGCACATCGCTGAGGAAGCGGATCGGCATTCCTTTTCGGGCTCGACCCATAGCCCATTGCCAAAGCGCCTCCAAGCTGTCGCGACCGAACTCCCGCCAAGGCTCCGGGCCAAAGATGCTTTCCACGAAGGATGCGGCATCCTGCAAGGCGGCCGCTGACGGCTGTCGGGGATCCAACGCGGTTCCGGTCCGCGTCTGGTGGCGGGCAAAGGCGTCCAGGACGGACGCGAGCATCTGGCCCTGCCGCACGAAATGATTGTCGGGATTGAGCGGAATGCCGAAGCCCGCCGGGCTGATCATCTGGCCGGGCTTGCGGAACCACCAGCTATCCCGGCTGGAATAGATGGAGAGGGTGACCGCTGTTATGGGTCGGTCGTTCTCGCCGCGGCCGCCGCGCCCCTTGCGCTGAATGAAGCTCGCCAAGTTGCGCGGCGCATAATGTTGGTAGACCAGCGTGATGTCGGGGTCGTCGTAGCCCACCTCAAGCGACGAGGTGGCGAAGACAATGTCCGCCTCCTTGATCTGCGCCTCGATGCTGCCCACCGCACCGGCGTGGACGGGCTGTTCCGCGACGCGCAGCGGCGCGCCGGCACACCGGCGACCGCGCGCCGACTGCTGGGCTTTGTCTTGAGCAGCGAAGATCCAGCACTCGCCATCGCGAAACGCGTCGCATCCATGGGGCTCGCCGCAGCAGGCGTCGCGGGGCACACCGGTGAGTGGATCGTCGGGATATTTACGCGTTCGATAGGCTGCGAGGCGGCGATGGGTCTCAGCGTCGTCGTATGCCGCGTGCAGGCGCCGAACCTTGTCGATGGAATCCAGGAAGACAAGGCTGCGGAAACCCCCCTCTCGCCCGGTGCGCCGTCGCATGCCATGCGCGAGGCACATCAAAGCCTGGATGGTGGTGGACGCGCCCGCGATGTCCTGACCTCGGGACTCGACTTCCGGTTGGATGAAGTAGAAGTATTCCCGCCCCCGGGGGTTGGGTTCTCGCTCCTCGCACATGGGGGTGAGCAAGGATACGGTGTCGCGGTGCATGAGCCGGCCCCAGGCGCTGGCCGGGTCGCCAAGCGTAGCGCTCATACCGACGGCCAGCATGCGCCCGCCGCAATCGACATTGCGCTCGCATCGGGCGGCGAGGCGCCGAAGCGCCAGGCCGACCTGCGCGCCATGGACGTGCGCGTAGAGGTGGATCTCGTCTGCCAGCAGCGCCCGCGGCGGCGCGAAGCCGAGTTCGTCACCGAACAGCCGGCCATAGCGGGTGTCGTGCATCCATCGGTGCAGCGAATCGGTCGTCGGCAGGAACAGGGCGGGCGGCGCTCGCCTCAATCCGACCTTGGACCCGATCCAACCGCCGAATGACCAGCGGCATGACGTGCAGAAGAGCTTGTCGGCCCCGTCCACGCCAGCGGCCTCACCGAGCAGCAGGGGTTCACCGCAATCGGGACAGGCAAAGAAGGGAAAGCTGAAGGTTCCGGAGCAGACGGCGGTCCAGCCGGCCTTTGTCTCCCACTCCTGCAGCCGATCGAAAGTCTCCGGAACAGCTGCCACTTGAAGGCCGAGTGTGACAGTGGGCATGCCCGGTTCCATCGCCAGGGCGGCTAGGTATTTGGCGAGGCGCTGGGCCTGGTTGGCGGCGAGTCGCACCCGTGGATAGGCCAGAATCGCCCGAACACCGCGAATGCCGCGCAGCCGGTCGGCGGCCGCCGCGGCGATGAGGGGCAGGCCAGCGGCCTCCGTCTTGCCAGAACCGGTATCCGCGGCGATCACGAAGGCGTCCGGTCCGTCGCCGTTCCAGGCGCGCGACAAGGCGTCCAGGCTGCGCGCCTGGAAGCCTGCCAAACAGGCTTCCACTGACCATTGGCGCGCCAGAGCGCTTGAAAGGCCCTGCAGGGCTACGGCGTGAACTGGATCGACCCGTTCTGCGATGTCCGGGAAAGTCTTCAAAAGCTTGTGCCGTTTGCGCTCCGGCTTGTCGCGGTCGCGTACGAGTACCTTCAGGCTACGCACGAGGTAGGGACTTTTCTCCGCGCCGTCGCGGCGGAAGCGCTGCTTCAGGTATCGGGTTTCCCGCGCGAGTTCGGCCATGCGGCTGCGGATGCGGCCCTCGTCGGCCATCAAGAGCCATCCAGCCGCTTCCAGGCGGGCCAGGGACGCTGTCACGGTGGCGCGCGGCAGACCGGCCGCGTTGGCGACGCCCACAGACGATGTCCAGGCCTCCAAGATGCCGAAGTTGATGCGCTCCACCTCCAGGTCCTCAAGCGCGTTCAGCACCTGGAAGTCTGTGTCGGACAGGTCCGGGGCCGATTCCTCGGGTGTTGTCTCGGGCGCGTCGTCCTGGTCAACCCAGTTTATCAGAAGGTGGCCCTTGGCCGTCTTGTAGGCGAGCAGCCCCTCGTCTCGAAGTCGATCGAAGTGCGGGCGCAGCACATCCTCGCCGCTACCATCCATCCAGGCGAAGTGCTTGCGCACGACGCCGTAAAGGGCTCCGGAGGTGCCCGATCTGGATTGTCGGATCGCTTCCTCGGCAAAGCGCCGGACATTCTCCAGTGTTGGGGGATGAACGGAACGTGGCTGATCGAGGGGCCGGGCGACCCAGAAACGACCAGTCCTGCCGGGGCGCGACTCCAAAGCGATCCGCCCCAAGCCATGAAGCTCCGAAAGCGCTGGCAGCAAGTTGGCGTGCGTGGCCATCGCAGCCTGAAGCTTAGGCAGCGTCGCGTTGCCGTGCTCGGACGCCAGAGAGACCGACGCCACAGCCTGAAGCACAGCGTCCTGCCACGGGGTCAAGGTGGCGGCCGGCGCGGGAGCCGCGCTCATCGACGCGTCGACTGCCTGCAGCGGCGGTGCGCCGTCGAAGCCCATGACCCGGATCTGGGCAGGAAACCGCCCTCCCGCACCGTTGGGCAGCATCGCCTCGGCGAGGAGAGCGGCGTCGAAGGTGAACTCGCGCAGCAGTTCAGCCTTGTCCATCTGCTCCTGTTGGGTCGGCACCGCGTCCAGCAACCGGCGGCTCACCAGAACGATGAGCTTGGACCTTGCCCGGGTCACCGCGACATTGAGGCGCTCCGGCGCGAAGATAAAATCCGCTTCCGCGACGGCGAACTCGGCGTCGGCAACGCAGTAGGAGAGAATGATCGCGTCGCGCTCTTTGCCCTGAATGCGGTCCACTGTCTCCACAAAGGCGCCTGACCGCATTGGTGCCGCCAGAGCATCGCGAATGGCGCTATTCTGCGCACGGTGCGGGCTCACGATGGCCATCCGCTCGCGCCACAAGCTAGGCTCGTCCCCCGGCATCAGCCGTGCCAAATGGCCTGCCAGCCGTGCGGCGACGGCAGCCTCGAACGCGTTGCTGGTGGCGGCCGGCGGGCCGTCATGCAGCACAACGACGATGGGATGGTCCGGATCGAGGCAGGCCATCTCCCAGTGTTCTAACCCGTCGCGCCACGTCTCCTTCAGCTCAAGGCGTTGCGTGGCCACCTCAGGCGCGGATCGATAGCGGCCGGGATAGAACTTGCGTTCCGGAAAGGCGGCCAGCGGCGCGTTCAGCCGAAAGGTTTCCTCCAGGGCGAACTCAGGCACCTGCGCCGACTTTAAGAAATTGTATAAGGAGCCGCCGAGCGCCCGGTTTTCCAGGGTCACGGACCGGCCGGCTCGGATGGGCGGCAACTGCTTGTCGTCCCCTGCGACGATGAGACGGCCTCCATCCTTGAGGCCTCCCAGCGCCAAGAGCCCCTGACCCAGCACCAGCTGCGAGGCCTCATCGATGCAGACGAGGTCGAACAGTCCGGCCGTGAACCCGTCGGCGGTTCCCGAGTTCGGCCGGCTCAAGAGCTTGTAGAGAGTCCAGACCGAGGCACCCATTACCACGGACTCCGGGGTGAGATCCTCGAGAGCCTGGTCGAGTTCTGCAGCGGCGGTGGACGGTCGTGGACGAACCAATGGCGAGAGGCCGGCTGCCGGCAGGTTTCCCAGAAAATGAGTGGCGAAGCTGTCGAGATCCGCCTTGCGGCCGCGGGCGGCGACACCGTCCAGAACGTTGCCGATGGCGTTTCGAGTGAAGGCGCTTACGAACACGCGTGCGGGCAATCCAGCGGCGTGGCGCGCATGGATGTAGCCCAAGATGAGCCAGGAGAGCAGGTGGGTCTTGCCAGTCCCAGGAGGTCCCAACACCAAGCCGGCGCGAGCCGTCGCCAGACCTCGCCAGGCGGCAATCTGGGCCGGACGCAATGGATGGTCCGCGCCGGCCGCAATCGCCGGCTCGGCGACGGTCTCAAGCCCGTCCATCCAAGTGTCGGCATCGCTGGTGGCGCCCGAGAACGCCTGAGGGTCGCGCAGGAACGAGAGAATGTGGTTCCGCAAGCTCATTCCCTGTCGCTCCGCGCCAGATTGGACAAAAAGGCTGCGGCCTTGGCCGTGTTGACGTCGTTGAAGCCGCGATCGATGTACCAGCCAGGCTCCTTGCCGACCCGACGCAGCAAAGTCTGGAAAGCTGGACCTTCGAAAACCCTGCCCCAGACCTGGACTTGCAGCAGATCGCGCCGGTCCCTGAATGCCTCGTCGGGCGGCCTTAGCTGGCAGGCAAGGCTTTTCCATTGGGCAGGGTCTAGCCGAAGGTCCGGTGTGTCGTCGGTCAGGATGAGATCGATGTCGCCAGGCCCGAGATCGCTGTCCCGGCTTTCCTCGGGGACATGGAATTGCATGATGCGATACGGCCCATAGGGCCATTCCTTCTTCAGCGTCAGTCCCGCCAGACACCGCCCGGCGTCGCGGCGCCGCTGGGCGGGCTGTGCCAGGTTCACCAGCGCCTCCAGCAGGCCTGCGCGGTTCTCCAGCAGCTCGCAGGCGAGCAGGACATCCAGGTCCACGGCATTAAGAGGATCGAAACTGGCCTGGAAGCGGAATGGCTTCTTGGCCAACCGGAGAAGGGGTGATCCTGCCGCGGCTTGTCTCCTGTGCTCCGTCATGATCCAGTTGATGACACCTTGCAGCGCGTCCAGGCGGGCGGAGACGTCCGCACGGATATCATCGATACTGGCAGCATCCGGACGGGCTTCCCGTAGCTTGCGAATGACCTCGATCGGCAGCAGGGAGGAGAAGCGGCGGGCGAATTTAGGTGCAGGGCGGTAGGGATGACCAGGACCTTCGGCACAAAGCACGTCGCTGACCTGGCGCAGGTCATAGGCAACGCTGAGGGGAAGGGCCCATAGGTGCTCCACCACGCTTCGGACCGCGGTTGCTGGCAGATGATGCACGCCTCGAAATTCGGGCTCTGGTACGACCTCGTCGGGAGGAAACAGGCGCACGAGGTGCAACAGGCCGCTGCGTATCCGGGTATCGTTCAGATGCCGGCCAATGGCGCGCTGCAGATTGACTGCCTCTGCCGGCTCGTAGAAGAAGATGTGGGCGTGAAGGCCATCGTCGCCGGCGGGACGCGCCGCGTTGGCGTGGTCGATGGCGTTCAGGTCCATGATGAGGGCGCTCAGGACGGTGACCAGCGCGTCGGACTCATGGCGCAAGGACCCGGTCTGCGGTACCCGAATTACTTCGTTGCTGACCGCGCCGCCTTCGATCCGCCGGTAGCCGATCGCGGCGATGCGGCCATCGACGGGATCATGGTCGACGGACACCAACAGGCAGACATCGCATTGGGGCGGCATCAAGAACGTCTGCTGCTCTTCTGTCCGCAGCACCCGTGTTTCGGACAGCGATTTTGCTCGCGCCACCAGCAGCGGCGCGCGCCGACTCAGCGACCAGCCGACTCCCGGCGCCTTGGCCAAGCCTGTTGCCTTGGCGAGATCACCGACGGTGCGCACACCCAAATGCAGCAGCGCGCGCTTGCCTTCATGGCTCAGGCCCGGCACCGCGGAGACATCGCGGTCAAGGGGTTGCCGCACGGCTGAAACCGATGCCTCGCAATGCTCCAGGAACTTGCACTGCTCGCACTTGAAGTAGAGGTGGAAGAACGTCTCATCGATGCCGTGGCCAACCCGCTTTCGCGCAATGACCGGCAGCTGGTTTTGGCAGAAGTCGTCGACTAAGCGTAGGTAGGGGGCGAGGGCGAACTGATCGACCTCCCAGGCATCGCCGTCCGCTGATCCATGCTCCGGTATGTGCCAGATCTCGCCATAGGGAGAGATCTCGGTTGTGAGCGGCGCGGTTACTGCCATCTCTTTCAACAGCGCTTCCAGAACCCGCGCGTAGAAGGCGACCTGGGTCTTGTGGAAGGGGGTGGCCCGGCGCGTCGCCTTGATGTCGATGAGGGTGAAGATCCTCTTGCCGCCCGGCCGGCTGGGTGCTTCCCGACGCACAAGGTCGGCCATATTGCGGGCAAGCTCCAACCCCGTGCCCTTGAGGAAATCCACCTCGCCGGAGGGGCGCAGGTTGACCTGGTGGGCGTACACGCGCTCAACTCGACCCCGTAGGAAGGCGGCCGTCTGCTGCTGATCGAGAACATCTTCGCCCGCGGAGGGCTTCAGGACGCCTTGCTCCCGATGCAAACGATCAATCACCCGGCGCTCAAAATCTTTGCCGAGCAGGGCCCAGCTGTCTTCCCGGGTGTCCTTGACGATGGGAACGGCAGCTAGTTCGCCATCGGACAGCAGTTCGTACCGAGCCTTGCGTTCACAGCGATACTGAAACCAAGATTTAATCGTCGATGCGCTGAACCGCTTTGCCATTTACCACCGGTGCCCCTAGCTTCCCGTCAGGCGGGAAAGGTAAAGGGTTCCCGTGGCCATTGCACGTTGAAATTGGAGTTCCCCACGTGTTAGAGCTTCGTGCCTGAAATCCGTATCGCGGTTGTGTTTGAGCTGTCGGCGTGACTCAACGCTGTTGGAGGTGGATCATGGGTAAACTTGGCTAGATGGCAACGGATTAGGTTCATCCAAGTTTTGTGTTGGAGTGTTGCACGGAGGAAGAAGAGGCAAAGGAGCCCCCAGCCCCCGCGATTGATCAGGCGACGCGGACGGAGTTCGGACGTCCAAGGTCGAGCATTCGGTTGAGGACCTGGGCGGCGATGGCGACCTCGGTGGTCCGGGCTTCGCCGGAATACGCACGCCAGCCCCTCACCGATGACCTGCTTCCAGCGGGCGATCTGGCCCTCGACGCGTGCTCTTTCATTGTAACCGCTGTCGCGCTGCCAGGCCATTCGCCCTTTTCCGGCGATCGCCTGAATGTGGCCATCGCGCTGGGTGGGCTCGGCCTCCGCCGTGGCGCTGAGCACGGCATCGGCACGCGGTGGGATAACCACCGTCGCAGCTGGATGGCGCTCGTCCAGAGTGGTGTACACGCCAGTTCTGTCATAGCCGCCGTCGCCCAGGAAGAGCTCGACCGGGTCGGCAATCTGGTCGAGCAGGGGCTCGACCTGGGAGGCGTCATCGACGTCGCGGTCGGTCAGGATGGAAGCGACGATCCGGCCGCTCACCGCATCGAAGCCGATATGGAACTTGCGCCAGGAGCGCCGCTTGCTGGTGCCGTGTTTCTCGACCAGCCACTCACCCGGGCCGCTCAGCTTCAGGCCGGAACTGTCGACCATCAGGTGGATCGGTCCGCCGGTGGTCCGGGGCTGCGCCGGCAGCTGAGGCTCCGGGCCCGTCGGCTGAGAGTAGAGAAATTCGGCACCGGCAGGTCGAGGCCGAGCAACTGGAGGATCGAGCCGATCAGCCCTTCGGTCTGGCGCAGTGCCAGGTGGAACACAGCGCGCAATGTTAGAGCTGTCTTTATCGCGAGGTCCGAGTAGTGGGGTTGACCTCCCGGTGTCGTCCGCGGCGCCGCTTTCCAGGCGGTGATCGCCTCATCCGTAAACCACACAGTCAGACTACCCCGCCGCCGCAGCGCCTCGTTATACGCTGCCCAGTTCGTGACGCGTCGCTTCGGCCGCGGAATATGGTGGCGACGGTCGGCGTTGTATTTATGCGGCATAAAGGCCAGATCCTGAGCATCGAAACGGACTGTCTCCTACGTCACCCCGCCCATTCGTGCAACATCTATGGACGGCCCCCACCTTGCAAGGGTTTCGCGTGGCGTTCCGACATGGAAAGTCGGTTGCTGCCATCTATCCGGCCTCTTTGCGCAGCCCAGGCTGCCGGCCCTGATGAGATCCGCGGATCGGCACCCAATCACGCTGTCGAGCTGTTGCGCTCGCTGTTGCACGCGGGTTTGGCCGATCCCGGTCTGACCTGTCATGCCATCACGCTGTCAGTCGCCCTCGCAAACCGAAGGAGAGCCCGGTGCGCCACACTCAGCCCCCGTCGGAGCGGCGTGCAGCGGTGTTGTCTCACCCCTGTCTTCTTCCTGATCCCAACCTCTTTGTTCGATCGGCAGGACCACCTCTCCGTCCCGACCTGTCTTTTTCAGGAGCGCCGCGCGCAGCGACGGCAAGGCTGGCCCGCCAGGGCCACCGCCGCAGGCGGCTTGGCCTTGCCGGAGCGAGCACGGTGCTATTCTGCCGCTGGTCGGGACACCCGATGCGATTGGCGCGCTCATGGCCGCCTTACGCCGCGGCTGGTTCGGTCGCCGCATCCGGCTTTCGGTAGTCCTCGCCGCGCGCCATCACGGCCCAGGCGATCCGCGCCAGCTTGTTGGCCAGCGCCACTACCGCGACGTTGACCGGCCGGCGCTTCAGCAAGCCGGCCAGCCACGGCGAGGTCTTGCCCTGCCAGCGCATCACCGCCCGGGCGCCATGCACCAGCAGCCGACGCAGATAACCGTCTCCCGCCTTGGAGATGGAACCCAGGCGCTCCCTGCCGCCGCTCGAATTCTGACGAGGCACCAGGCCGAGCCACGCCGCCAGGTGACGGCCGGACGCGAAGATCGTGGCGTCGCCGACCGTCGCCGCCAGCGCCGTCGCGGTGATCGGACCAATGCCGGGAACCGTCATCAGCCGCTGGCACACCTTGCTTTCCCGCGCCTGCTCGGCCAACCGGGCGTCGAGTTCCTCGATCCGGCGTTCGGTGTCGCGCAGTTGGTCGACAAGACTCTGAAGAACGCTTCGTGCCAGAACGGGAACCCGGGTGTCCTCCAGGTCGGCCACCACGGCGGTCAGCTGCACGACCTTGCCGACGCCCTGGGGTGCGATGATGCCGAACTCGGCAAGGTGAGCGCGCAACGCGTTGATCAGTTGCGTCTTCTGGGCGACCAGCGTCTCGCGCACCCGGTGGATCGCCAGGGTGCTCTGCTGCTCCTCGCTCTTGACCGCGACGAACCGCATGCTCGGTCGCTGCACCGCCTCGCAGATCGCTTCGGCGTCGGCCCGGTCATTCTTCTGGCGCTTGACGTAGGGCTTGACGTACTGCGGCGCCATCAGCCGCACCGTATGGCCGAGCCGGGCGAGCTCTCTTGCCCAGAAGTGCGACCCGGCACAGGCCTTCATTCCGACCACGCACACGGGCAAGTTGGCGAAAAAAGCCAGCACCGCGTCCCGCCGCAGACGCTTCGTCACAACCACCTTGCCCTGGGCATCAACACCGTGAACCTGAAACACCGACTTCGCCAGATCGAGACCGATGAACGCTGCCGACATCGCACACTCTCCGGGATGAAGGGAACCTATCCCTCATATGGCACTAAACGTGCTTTGATACGGGGGACCGTCCATCTCATCACGCTGCCCTACCGCCGACCGTCTGACCTGTGAAGGGTATAGGGGGCAGGAGGTAATTCCTACCCTTACCTCAACGCGATGTAGCCATTCCATCCGCGCGCTCGCAACTCGCAGGCCGGGCATTCGCTGCAACCATAGCCCCAGGCATGGTGGTGAGTGCGATCGCCTTTGTAACAGGTGTGAGTCTGTTCGACTATGAGGTCGACCAGGTCAGCGCCGCCGATCTGGTCGGCCATAGCCCATGTACCAGCCTTGTCGATCCACATGAGCGGCGTGTGCAGGACAAAGCGGTGATCCATGCCCAGGTTGAGCGTAACCTGCAGGGCTTTGAGCGTGTCGTCGCGACAGTCCGGATAGCCGGAGTAGTCGGTTTCGCACATGCCGCCTATCAGGTGCCTAATCCCTCGACGATAGGCCAGCGCCGAAGCAAAGGTGAAGAACAGCAGATTCCGGCCGGGTACGAAAGTGCTGGGCAGGCCATTTTCCTGAAACCGGATTTCGGCATCGCGGGTGAGTGCGGTGTCACTGACCTCTCCAAGCACCGAGAGGTTCAGCATGTGATCCTCTCCCAACCGTGATTTCCAATGCGGGAAACGGCTGACCAGTTCCTTCCTGAACTGGGTTCGGCACTCCAATTCCACCAGATGCCGCTGTCCATAGTTGAAGCCGACGGTTTCTACCCGCTTAAAGCGGTTGAGCGCCCAGGTCAGGCACGTAGCGGAATCCTGCCCGCCGGAGAAAAGCACCAACGCCACGTCATCGCTCATTTATTCCTCCTTTCCGTGATGACCGAAATAGGTGCATGCATCGCCGCTGCTGTCGCGGTAGACGGTGACCCGCGCTAGACCCGTCACGGACGGAGCCAGTCGCCGCCAAATCCACGCCGACAGGTTTTCCATTGTGGCGGGGCCCAATTCATCCACCTCATCGAGTAAACGGTGGTCGAGGGCATCCCGTGTATCGTCAAGCGAGCGTTCCAGTAGCCCAAGGTCGATGAGCATACCGGACACCGGATCGGGCACGCCGCGCACCACAACCTCCGCTCGATAGGAGTGGCCGTGAATGCGCCGGCTCGACTCAGTTTCGATTGCCCGGTCTAGTGTATGTGCGGCGTCGAAGCGGAATTGTTTCGAGAGTTCGAACATCACGCGATCCCGATCACCTTGTGGGTTTGGAGGCTGAGGCGCCAGCGTGGGTGGTCTTTGCAGTACGCGACAGCCCGTGCCGTATTGGCTGGCTGTTCAGGGCCGTCCATCGGCTGAAGCCAGAAATGCCGGAATGGCAGGCGCTCGAGATCTCCCGGCGCAAGCCCCGCCTGGGGGTAGACAAGCTTGAGTTCGTGCCCGCGGCGGAGGGTCAAATCGGCGCCGGCCTTCGGACTGACACAGATCCAGTCCACCCCCGCTGGAGGCTCTAGGGTGCCATTGGTTTCGATTGCGATCTCAAAGCCGCAGGCATGGACCGCCGCGACCAGTGCCGCGTCCAGCTGCAGCAGGGGTTCACCGCCGGTGAAGACCACGTACCGGTGATCCTGCCCCTCCCCCCAGGTTCGGGCAATCGCTTCTGCAAGGTCTGATGCGGCCGGGAAGCGCCCGCCTCCATCTCCATTCATGCCCACGAAGTCAGTATCACAAAACTGGCAGATCGCACTTACCCGGTCCTGCTCACGCCCAGACCACAGGTTACACCCGGTGAAGCGGCAGAATACCGCTGCGCGTCCTGTGTGGGCTCCTTCCCCCTGCAGTGTCTTGAAGAGTTCTTTGACGGCGTACGACATGGCGCTTCTCCGTCAGACCGCGGCCGCATCAAGCAGCGGCGCTGGCCGGGGCGTCTTCCGCGACCGCATATCGGCTCGGACGATCGCCTGCAGGTAATGAGCTAGCGTCACGATGTCCTTGTTGAGGTTCTGGATCGCTTTCCAGTGGCGCACGTCGTCGTCGGCAAAGCGCCACTCCCCGGAACTCCAGGCGGTCCTACCCTGCAGACATCCCATCCCGGCAGCGAACTCGTCCCACTTTCGGGCGCCGTCCAGAATGGCCAAATGCTCCATGACATAGCCCATGGCGGAGATCCCGGCACCATGGACGAGGCGGGAGGTTCTTGGTTTATGATCGCGCCAATCGCCTGAGAAGACGATCTGAACGGCCCGATAGAAGTTGTTCACCAGGTCAAAGCAACGGCGCTCTCCGTCCGGCTCCCTGATAAACTCGCGCATGACTCCATCGTTCAGCGAGTTCATGATGACGCGCTGAATGGCCGTGTCACTGATCTCACCTTGAGGGTTGGTGTGCTGTTTGATCTGGCCGCGGAGGGACGAATCCTCACGATAGTTGAGTTGCGCGGTCAATTCCGCTGCCAGTGATCGATTATCAAGTCGGTCAGGGAGTCCGCCCACGGTCGGGAGCAGTTCATAGATGAGGGATTTGGGCAGCGGGCGTGTGTTGTTGATCAGCACGAACTGGCGCCGCAACTCTGCCTCATCGCGGCAGACCAGCGCTGAGACGAAGACGCGAAAATCCTTATCCTTTACCTGGGCAAGTGCTGACAGACGCTGCTGGCCGTCGACGACAAAGCCTGGCGGGCCGTCCGCCGTGTCGATCGTGACCCGACAGACTTGGTCGTCCACGCTCTCGACCTGGACGCCCCTGGTGAAGGCAACAACAATGGGGTTGGGCAGAACAGCGTCCGGCTTTTCCAGGTAATCCTTGATCTCGCGGATGTGGGAGGCGATCTGCGGTCGTTGAAAGCCGGAGAGCGTTCCCTCCGCACTCCGGGCCACGCGGTCGATCGTCGAAAAGCGAAGGATCTCTTCAGCCGTTGCCGCGAAGGAGACCACAATGTGGTCAGTACTCTGCGGCGCCTGGATAGCCAAATAGGACATCTGGCTCATGATGCTTCTCCGGATGGCGGCAGGTTGTCGATGAGGGATTTGTAGACACCCAGGTTATGGATACCGCGCCGGCGATTTCTGTTGGCGGCCCGGAAGATCATCACTTCGATGGACAACGACCGGCAGATGCTACAGTCGCACCGCCTCCAGGGTTGCTCTTCGAGTGTGACGCGATACTGCTTGGCCAGCGTCCGCATGGTGGTGCTGTCACGCACCTCCTCGAAGTGCTGTCCGACCGCAAACGGCGCATTGTAGGCGAGTACCGCCTCCAGCGTTTCATCGAGCGTCACCTGCCCCTTGTCATAGGCGCGCACGCTATCGAGGGCAGCGGCTTCCAATCGACTGAGATCTTCCGACCGAAAGGTGCCGGACTTGATGTGCTTGAGAAGCTTCGTGTTCTCGAGCGCCTGCGGGATGCGGAGCGCGGTGTAGTAGCTCAATCCTTTGTCCCCGTTGGGCAGGTAATAGTTCTGCTTGGCATCCTTGAAGGCCCGGATCAGCGGCGAGCTGGTATCAAAGCTGGTGATTTTGAAGGGTGCGAAAAGCTTGATGTCATTTGCCTTAGCGAAACCGAGGATGTGTATGCGGGTGTCTAGCGGGATGGCTTCCCGGATCGCTTGCAGGCAACTGCGTATCTGATCCGCCTTCAACGGCGCCATGCCACCAATGGCAAGATAGTTGTAGCCCATCGTCGCTAGGCGCCGTGCGGCCTCGGCCATGCTGCCGGGAGACCAGCCCTGCACGACACCCATGGGGGTGAACCGATTGCTCATGTGCCGTGTGGCTTCGAGGAACTTTTGAGCATTGGTGAGAGTGACCTCGAACCGCTCGTGGGCTTTCGCTGAACCGCCCTCCATTCCCTTCAGGGTTAGATCGTAATCGAAGATGATATGATCAACGGAGCAACCGTGGGTAAAGCCGCAATCATCATAGAACTCCGCCATGTCATCCGGCGTGTAGGGAGGCACATCCTCATTCGCGTAGGTGAAGGCGCCGCAATCCCCGAATATGTCGAACCGGGCTCGCTCGGGTTCATCAAGACGCAGAAAAACCCGTGCACCGGAACGCCGGAACCGCATTGCTTGGGACTCGGTGTACTTCGACTCCACGATGCCCCGTGACACCAGCATGCCGTCGTAGGGGGCCGTAGCAAGAAGCTCGTGTGGGTAGACATCGTCCCAGTAGGGCTTGCGGCCGATCCCGTTGCGATCCGCCTTGAAGTCGTATCGGGGATCCACAAGGTCCAGGCTGTCGGCGAAAATGAACTTCATCGCTGCGGCCTCGACAAGGCTCGGTCGAGACGGACCAGATGGTCCGTGAGCTTGGAGATATGCTGAGAAGTGCTTTGCACCTCGTTCCAGCGCCAGCCCAACCCTTCCCACACCCCATCGACCCAGCAGCAGTGTGGTGCCAGGCGAGCGAGCGAGTCGCGCACCTCCCTCTCCCCGTCGGGACTGCTGTCAGCCCGGACCATAATCGGGTCCATCAAGGCTCCCATCGCCCGGATACCGGCGGAGTGCATGAGGCGGCTTTCCGTCGGTGGCTTTCCCCAGGCTTCGGGAAAAGTCTGCCGGACGGCTGACCAGAACAGGACCAGTGCGCGGTACATGGCGTCAGCGTCAGAGTCCTGGGCTCCGCGGTATATGCTGAGCGCTCCCGTCGGGGCTCTAAGGTTTCCCTTGATGGCTTCTAGCAAGGCGGTATCCGTGATGACCGTCTCCACCTCATTGGTCTCCGACTCTCGCCGGATTAGGTGGTAGAACGGTGACTTCGGATCTCGATTGAGCAGGTTGCACAACTCACTAGGCAATTTTCGCGCAGCGAGATCCCGCGGCAACAGCGCATTGACCTCTGGCAGCAACTCGTTGATGAGGCGCGTCGGTAGAGGCTTTGCCTTATTCACCAGGATGAACTGCTCGCGTTGCATTTCCAGGTCGGCGGAAACGAAGGCCACGACGGGAACCGGTATCCTAGAGTTGGTCGCGCGAGCCAGAGCCAGGGAACGCTGCTGACCATCAACGATCCAGGCGGCACGGCGTCCTTCCGGCCGGATCGGAATCGATAGGGTGCCGCTCTGGGCGATCTCAAGCATGCCGGTCGGTACAGGCCCTCTCGACTGCCGGAACACCACCTCCGGGGATAGTGCCAGGATGATTGCGTTGGGGAACAACACGGAACCGGTTTCTAGAAACTCCACGATCGCATTGACGTGGCTCTTGATCTCTTTCCGCTGAAAGCCTTTCAGCGTCTCCGCCTCATCACGAGCAATACGGGAGATATCGGCAATTCTTACAATGTCGGAGCCGTATAGAAAAAATGAATAAATCTCGATGTCTTTACCCTGGTAGGTTTTTAGCGCTCGGACCGTGATCGCGTCATCGTTGGTGCTCAACATGGCATAAGATTCCCCTGCCGCGTCTTGGCAACGGCATGAAACAAATTCTTGAAGCGCCCCTGCTCACAGGCAATGCCGAACTCGTCACGCAGTTTACGCAACATCATGCCCGATCGCCCCTGGACCGCTTCCCAGTGCAGCAGAATGAGGTGCTGGATCTCTTCATCGGTCGCCGGAGCGCGGACTGGCCGTAGCGGGGCCTTGAACAGTGCGAGCCTGGCCCGAATCCGTGCCGCATCCTCATCGGGCGAATGCGGAGCGCGGGGATCGAACAGATTTCTGACAAAGTCAGCAAGGGCTCTTTGGGCGAAATCGCCGTCCGTGCCTGGATAGGCGTCTGGGTCGTTCAAGCGATTGTCATAGGGCATCAGGTACTGCCGCAGATCCGATGGCACAGTTTCGGGATCAATGCGCAGAAACAGTCTCAGTCGACCAGGATTCTGATCGGCCCAACTTATCAGATCGGAGCGCATCATGTGAAAGTAGGGCCCCGATAAAGCGACCAAGAGAGTTGAGGTCTCTAGAGAGTTGAGGGTCGTGCTGAAGTGACTCACTGCGCATAGTTGCCTCCACCATTCACTGACATTGCCGTCGGTTAATAGCGCACCAATAGAGTTGGGCATTCCGGGCGAAACTGTAGCCTCGTAAGCAGGGATCATGATCCCTGAGTCAACCAGACCAAGCCCTGCTGAAGCAACGAAGAGAGGCGCGTTCAGATGCGTGCTAACCCACTTGGCTTCTACGAAAGCGCGTCCACAGTAGAGATCTATGCCCCTCAGAGTGCGAGGTAGATTGCTTAATCGAGAGGCCCAAACTGTTGCAAGCTTGGTTACCGGCCCTGGCAGTGAACTACCGAGTGTCGCCTCGAGAGAAGGCTTGGCACGTTTACGATTGGTGCAGTTCGTAACAACGATAGGGCACCCGCCCGAAGAGAAATGTCTGATTTCATTCATTGACTGCGTCACTTAAGTAGGATCAACCGATGCACAACGATCACCATAACTGCTAATTCGATGAAAGCCAACAGCCGGAAAAACTGCATCAAAAATTTTCGGGCAGTTGGATCTGTTAGTGAAATACAGTTGGCTAAATTTGAGCTATGATGCACCGGATACAGTGAGACCTTTAGGCGCGAAACGCGAGGTGGTTTTCCGCCTGTCGCGCGGTGAGTTGCTCGACGTGGTCTCGCGGAGGACTGAACCGCACCGGGATTCCCGGAGGCCGATTTGGTTGAGTCACGCCGCCCTGGCGCCGTCCTCGGTTTGAGCATAGTAGCGTGCTTCGGCCTCGGCGGGTGGAATGTTGCCGATGGGTTCGAGCAGGCGCCGGTGGTTGAACCAGTTGACCCATTCCAAGGTGGCGAACTCGACGGCTTCCAAGTTGCGCCATGGCCCTCGGCGTCGGATCACCTCGGTCTTGTAGAGGCCGTTGATCGTCTCGGCCAAGGCGTTGTCATAGGAATCGCCGACGCTGCCGACCGACGGCTCGACACCGGCCTCGGCCAAGTGCTCGGTGTAGCGAATGCTGACATATTGCGACCCGCGGTCGGAATGGTGGATGAGGCCGCTGCCTTTGGCCGGACGGCGGTCGTGAAGCGCCTGCTCCAGGGCATCCAGGACAAATCCGGCGTGTGCGGTGCGCGAGACCCGCCAGCCGACAATCCGCCGGGCAAACGTGTCGATGACGAAGGCCACGTAAACGAAGCCTTGCCATGTCGCCACAAACGTGAAATCCGCGACCCACAAGGCGTTCGGGCAGGACGCCTGGAACTGGCGGTTCACCCGGTCGAGCGGACACGGTGCCGCCCGGTCGCTGATCGTCGTCCGCACCGTCTTGCCGCGTGTCACCCCCTTCAGCCCCATACGCCGCATCAGCCGGGCCACTGTGCAACGCGCCACGTCAAGGCCTTCCCGCCGCAACTGCCGCCAGACCTTCCTGACCCCGTAGACCTGGAAGTTCCCGTCCCAGATCCGCCGGATAGCCACGCTGAGTTCCGCATCGCTTCGCCAGCGGGCCGGCGCCTTTGACGGGTCAGTCCGCAGGGCGGCATGGGCGTGATAAGTTGACGGGGCGATCGGCAGCACTTTGCAGATCGGCTCGACCCCGTGGACGGCGCGCTGCTCGTCGATGAAGGCGATCATTTCCTGAACGGGCGGTCGAGCTCCGCCTGGGCAAAATACGCCGATGCCTTGCGAAGGATCTCGTTCGCCTGGCGCAGTTCCCGGACCTCGCGCTCCAGCGCCTTGATCCGCTCCTGCTCGTCCGTCGTCGGGCCGGGCCGTTTCCCCTGGTCGCGCTCGGCCTGCCGGACCCAGCCCCGCAGCGTCTCCGCCGTGCAGCCGATCTTCGCCGCGATCGAGCTGATCGCCGCCCACTGCGACGCGTGCTCGCCTTCGTGATCGAACACCATCCGAACCGCGCGTTCGCGGATTTCAGGGGCGTACTTGGGTGATGCCTGTTTCGTCATGATGACCCCAGTCTCTCAAGAAATGGGGCCTCCGGTAAACCCGGCGCGGTTCACTCTCCATCGTCTGGAATGCGCCGGTGAGACGATGCGCAATGCTCTCAACAGCCTGGCCGTGAGTGCCCCCGATTGGTTGCATCGGCTCAGTCCACCGGAGTGGCTGGAGCGTTATGGCCGACGGTTCGACGACTACCGTCTGCCCAAGGGCAAGGACGGACGCCAAGCCTATGCCGAGCAGATCGGCGCCGATGGGCACGCGCTACTCGACGCCATCTACGCCCAGGAAACCGAGGCTTGGCTCCGGCAAATTCCGGCCCTTGAGATCATGCGGCAGGTCTGGGTCCAACAATTCTATCGGTCGGAAGGGGACATCCACTGGCGCACCGAAGCCGAGGGGGTGCCGCCGTCGGCCCTGTTCATCGCGTCGCCTTATGATCCCGAAGCGCATTTCGCCAAGAAACGCAGCACCTCCTGGGTCGGCTACAAGGTACATCTCACGGAAAGCTGCGAGGACAACCAGCCTCACCTGATCACCCACGTGGAAACCACTGCTGCTCCTGTGGCCGACAGTGATGTGCTGGAGACGATACACGATGCTTTGGCCGCCGACGATCTGTTGCCGGCCGTGCATCTGACCGATACCGGCTATGTCGATGCCAAACGCCTGCTGTCCAGCCGCACCCGGTACGACGTTGACCTGCTGGGACCGACGCGCGGCGATTATCACCGCCGAGGGCGCGAGAACAAAGGCTTCGCCGCGCAGGACTTCACCATCGATTGGGAGCGACGCCAGGCGATCTGCCCGGCCGGGCAGACCAGTGCCAACTGGGTCCCGACGCAGGAACCCAGGGGCAAACCGGTCATCCGGGTCAACTTCGCCAGTTCGACCTGCAAGGCCTGTCCCCACCGCCTCGACTGTATCGACGCCGATGGTGTCAGGCGCACATTGACCCTGCAGGTGCCGGAGCTTCAGATCGCCTTGCAGGCAGCCCGGCATCGGGAGAAAACGGCAGAGTTCCGCGAACAGTACGGCAAACGGGCCGGTATCGAAGGGACAATCTCACAAGGCGTCAGGGCTTTCGATCTGCGGCGCTCGCGTTATATCGGGCAGGCCAAGACGCATTTGCAGCATCTCCTGATCGCCGCCGCCATCGACCTGGGCCGCATCTATTGCTGGCTGGTCGGTGAACCGCGTGCTCAAACCCGCCAATCGGCATTTACCGCCCTCATGATGCCCAAAGCCGCATAGGGAATTCGCCAGCGGTATCGGAAATGCGGATGGACCAAGCTTCATCCGCCCTTTACACAGGCCGACCGCGTTGGGCATCCTCGACCCTCGGAGATATGCTCAAGAACCCGGCCTACATGGGCGCCGCGGCGTTCGGCAAGACCCAGGCGGGACCCGCACCAGCCCGGCTCCGCCCCAGGCGCGGGGAGCCTGAGCACCCCAAGATCGACGGCGGCACCTACAACGCCCCTGCGCAAGACTGGGTGACGGTGCCCGTCCCGGCGATCGTCGACCCCGCGCTGTTCGAGGCGGTCCAGGCCCAGTTGGCCGAGAACCGCCTCCGCCACCGGCGAACGCCCGCTGGGCAGCGCCATCTGCTTCAGGGGTTGGTCGTCTGCAAGCTGTGCGGCTATGCCTACTACGGCAAGACAGTGTATCCGAGATCCCGCAGCGGCGAACGGCGCGAGTACCCGTACTACCGGTGCAGCGGTTCCGATGCGTATCGCTTCGGCGGGCAGCGCGTCTGCACGAACGCGCAGGTTCGCGCCGATCACCTGAATGCCGCCGTCTGGCGGGAGGTCGAGCGGCTGCTGAACGATCCGCACCGCCTGGCCGCCGAATATGAGCGCCGCCTCGACCAGGTACGGGATGGCGGCCCCGAGCAAATCGATCTGGCCGCTCTGGAAGCTCAAATGGCCAAGCTGAAGCGGGGTATCGACCGCCTGATCGACAGCTATGCCGAAGGGGTTATCGACAAGGGAGAGTTCGAGCCGCGCCTTGTCGGGTTCCGCCAACGCCTAGGCGGTTTGGAGGAACGCCGCCGAGCCTTGTTCGATCGAACTTCCCTGGAAACCACCCTGACGCTCCTGGTCGGACGGTTGGAGGACTTTGCTGGCCATGTCCGCAACAAGCTCGAAGCCTTCGACTGGCACCAGCGTCGTGACCTGATCCGCCTGCTGGTCAAGCGCGTGGAGATCGACCACACTGACATCACAGTCGTCTTCCGGGTCACACCCTTACCCGATGGGCATGATCCTGATAACAGCAGCCGGATTTTGCAAGATTGTCCGGGGCGTCAACACGGCCCGCGAGTGCCAGTCCATGATCGCCACCAGGTAGATGAAGCCCTTGGCCATCGGGATGTAGGTCACGTCGCTGCACCACACCTGGTTGGCCCGGTCGATGGTCAGGCCGCCGAGCAGGTAGGGATACTTGGCGTGCTCGGGCGCCGCCTTGCTGGTATTGGGGCGCTGGTAGATGGCGACCAGTCCCATGAACCGCATCAGGCGCTGAACCCGCTTGCGGTTGACGGGGAAGCCCTGGGTGGCCAGCCACGCCGCCATGCGACGCGAGCCGTAGAAGGGCCGCGCCAGGTACTGGCGGTCGATCAGCTCCATCAGCCGGAGATCGTCGGCGCTGACCGGAGCCGGGCGGCGATAAACCGACGCCCGGCTGACGTCCAGCAACTGACATTGGCGGCGCACGGACAAGGTGGGATGCGCGTGGGCGATCATCGCGCGACGCTCGGCCCGGCCTACTTGCCGAGCCTCCTGGCCAAAAAATCGTTCTCGACCTTCAGCTGGCCGATCTGGCGGTAGAGTTCGCCGACCTGGGTTTCGCTGATCTTGTCATCGCGGTCGCTGCCGCTCTCGAACACGCCGGCCGCGCCGTCGAGCAGCGCCTTCTTCCAGGCATGGATCTGGCTGGGATGGACACCATACTCGCCGGCCAGTTCGCCGACCGTCCGGTCGCCCTTGATCGCCGCCAAGGCCACCTTCGCCTTGAACGTCGCGCTATGTTTCTGCCGTGACTGCTTCACTAACTGCTCCTGTTTCTAAGCCGCATATGGGAGCAGGACTCTCACATACCCACCTGTCTCATTTCCGGGATCCACCTCATTGTTCACGCCGCCTACCGGGTTGAACTTCAGGGCGACTCCCTGCGCAAACCCGCTCGCGGTGGCATCGCCCCTTCCGGCAGCGCCATCGATCACCCCGCTTCCAACCTCGAGAAAACAAACGTAAAGTGAACTTACGTCAGACGCCCACGGCTGGCCCCGCCCCATGGGGCGGGGCCAGCCGTCGCCCTCGCGAAGTGCCTGCCATGGTTGAAGCGCAGGTGGCCGGATTGATGAAAATGCCGGTCGGATTCGTGAACATATGCACGCAGCATACCCTGCGCCATGTATTCCTCATGAATCGGTTAACCAGCATCACACTTCCGGAGATACGGGCACGCCAGACGGATTGAGAGGAAATCAATGCCTCAGATCATTCAACACATCGACCGGATCGCACGTCAGAAGCAGCGTGACGTTCTGATGATCGTATTCGGCATTGACGACAATATAAACGAAGAATTTATTGATTATTACGAGACGGATATATGGAGTAGTATTACAGCATGGCTGGATGAGCAAAAATTCTTGTGGGTCCCATGTGCTGGATTTGCCTTAGAGAACAGCATGGATTCATGTAGTGGTCAAATATATGTAGATATTCCATACGATGAACAGAATGCGGATTACAGAAAGTTGAAGGAGTATTTCGAAAAACCCGATGGAACGATGCGGATGCTGGGCGTCTCACTGCGTTATCTGCCACTCAGCGTCGCAATGCGGTCGTGTCCGAAGGTTGGTAGGAAATTGTCTGGCGGCGTAATCTCCTGAAGGTGAAGAACCCACACCGGCGGTCTGGCCACCGCCGCAGGAGATCACGCCATGGAGAAGACTACATCCAACGACGCCGCGGTTCCATTGCTGGGCGACGACTGGTTCGATCCGTTGGAAGCCGGTGTGCGCCAGCGGATCCGCTCGTTCATCGAGGCGATGCTGGAGAGCGAGCTGGACGCGGCGCTGAACCGCGGGCGTTATGAGCGCGCCGGGCCACGCCAGGGGCATCGCCACGGCCATCGTGACCGACAGGTCCTCGGCACATTCGGCCCGACCACCGTGTCGGTTCCGCGCGCCCGGTTGGCCGGGGCCGACGGCACGACCCGGGAATGGCGCAACCGGACGCTGCCGGCCTACAAGCGACTGACCAGGCAGGCCGAGGCGCTGATCGCCGGGACCTACCTGGCGGGCACCAACACCCGCCGGGTCCGCCGCGCCCTGGGAGCGCTGTTCGGCGGGGCGGTCGGCAAGGACACCGTCAGCCGGGCCTGGCGCAAGGTCCAGGGCGACTGGGAAGCCTGGCAGAAGCGGGATCTGTCGCAGGACGACATCGTGCGCATCATACTGGATGGCACCGTGGTCAAGGTCCGGCTGGACAAACGGGCCACCGGCATCTCGGTGCTGGTGGCACTCGGTGTCCGGCGCGACGGCCAGAAGGTGCTTCTCGGCCTGCGCAATATGGGCGGCGAGAGCGAAGCCGCGTGGCGGGCCTTCCTGGATGATCTGGTCGCCCGCAAGCTCGCCACGCCGGACCTGCTGATCATCGACGGCGCCCCGGGCCTGGAGGCGGCCCTGAGCGCCCTCTGGCCGGACGTGCCGCGGCAACGCTGCACAGTCCACAAGCATAGGAATCTCGTGGCCCACGCGCCCAAGAAGCTGCACGAAGAGATCAGCACCGACTACACCGACATGATCTACGCCAGGACGGTGAAGGATGTCGAAGCCCGGCGGAAGGCGTTCGTGCGAAAGTGGCGGCTGAAGTGCCCAGCGGTCGCCGCCAGCCTTGAGGAGGCAGGTGCCAACCTGTTCACCTTCCTGCTCTACCCGCCCGACCAGTGGAAGTCGATCCGGACGACCAACGCCATCGAGCGGTTGCACGAGGAGTTCAAGCGCCGGATCAAGACGCAGTGCCTGCTGCCGTGTGCCGAGACCGCCTGCATGCTGTTCTGGGCCCTGCTCGCCAGCGGCCAGATCACCCTACGCCGCGTTGACGGTTGGGACACCCTGCACGTCGCTCCCGCCGACCAGCCGCTTGACCTCGCCGCCTGATCCGACGACCCTGAAGCTCAGGAGAATGCGCCCTCAGCAATTCCTACCAACCTTCGGACACGACCGGTGCCAACCTGTTCACCTTCCTGCTCTACCCGCCCGACCAGTGGAAGTCGATCCGGACGACCAACGCCATCGAGCGGTTGCACGAGGAGTTCAAGCGCCGGATCAAGACGCAGTGCCTGCTGCCGTGTGCCGAGACCGCCTGCATGCTGTTCTGGGCCCTGCTCGCCAGCGGCCAGATCACCCTACGCCGCGTTGACGGTTGGGACACCCTGCACGTCGCTCCCGCCGACCAGCCGCTTGACCTCGCCGCCTGATCCGACGACCCTGAAGCTCAGGAGAATGCGCCCTCAGCAATTCCTACCAACCTTCGGACACGACCCGCAATGCGGAATGCCCACCACGACGAACCGGGCTTTTGGGAAAGATGGGCGAAAGACTTCTGAGCCGACCAAGCTTCCTGCAGGTATTGGCCCTCTGTCCAGATGCAGCAAGATCCCTTCCATCAACTTCGGTGGTTAGGCACGGGCGAAGGCTTGCAGACCGCGTTTGATGAGGCGCGGTATCGCCCCCAACCAAGCAATAGGGCCGATCGTCCGAACCAGAATACTGTTGTTGTGGACATAATCCTTGAACCACTTCCGTCCCCGGCGATTTCTCGATCCGCCGCTCGGATGGGGGTAGTGGAGGATAATTGCGTCTCCCACATACAACCCGTTACGCCCCATACGCGCGAAACGGTAGCCAAGTTCGAGACCATAGCCCCAAGCATTGCCCTTAAACCGCGCATCGAATCCGTTCATCTGCTGGAAATCGTCCACGCGTATAGCGAAGTTGCCCTCCATTGGCGCGTTGATGACGGCGCGTCCAGGAAGGCAGAAATTGGCGAAGACCATCCCTGCCGAGGTCGTCCAGCCGATGATGCGGCCGCCGATCCGCCGCGAGCGCGGAACGAACAGGCCGAGGGACATTTCGGCTGTGATGCGCAAAATTTCGGAAACCGCGGTGCGCCCCTGCACGACATTTACTTCGCGCCCGCAGGTATAAGCAACGTCAGGAGAAGACAGCAGCCCAGATACGTGCCCCTCAAGCCATCCAGGACAGGGAAGCGCATCATCGTCGAGCAGGAGGATAACCTCAGCATCTGTTTCCTGAATTGCCGCATTCAGAGCATCGACCACGCCTGGCTGGACGCGATGGCTCACCTTTATACGCTCATGCTGGTCGATGAATATCGCGAAGTCGCCAGATGGAGCTTCTCCTTGTATGGCTAGCCTGAGTGCTATGTCGGGATAGAGCCCACACACGAAGCGCACGGTTTGGAAAAGACGGTTGAGACGGTTGTAGCTTGGTATGATGATTTCACAGCGTACGCTAACCAGCTCAATTGCTTCCGATGCCGGTGTTTCTCGCAACATTCTACCCTTGTCTTGCTTCGCACAACGCCGTTCCAATGCATTCAAGCAGATGAAACGCATGGTAACATATGACCCGTAGCGAAGGCGTTCTCTTTAGGATTGATATTGTTGTTAGATGCCAGGGAAATTTAATCGCCGTGACGGCTTTTCTGTGCCACAAGGCTTTTGCCGGCTTGACAAATCTTTGATGTTACCTCTACTGGTTGAGTGAGCGATTGAGAAGTTGATAGGCCCGTACGTAATCAACTTCCATGCGCACGGGAAACGGGGTTGAAGCATCCGGCTCACCCGGCCAGTTTCCACCCACAGCGAGGTTCACCATCATAAACATCGGAACATCGCAAAAGTTGCGGACATCGTAAGTTTGATCGCCGTCAATATGCCATATGATGGATTCCGGAGTCCATTGCAGACCATAGGTGTGGAATCCATCAGTGGTTTCTGTTCCGGAGTGAGTGTGGCTGCTGCGGGTACCATCGGGCCGATGTACTGTCTGGTAGATAACATCTGTTTGGTGCCCGAGTACTTCAACTATATCGATTTCGGAGTTCCCGTGATCGCCCACGCCCACAAGCCAGAATGCCGGCCACAGCCCGCGTCCACGGGGCATGCGGGCTGATATCTCAAAATAGCCGTAGGTCTGCGTGTGGATGCTTGCAAGCAGGCCGGAGGTGTACGGACGTCCTCCGAGGAACTGCTTGAAGGCAGGTGTCGAAGACTTCGCCTCGATGGCAAGGATGCCATTCTGGATCGAAAATGGATCGACTCCGAGAGCTTGATCAGCCGTCCCAGCATACGCTGCATCCACATAGGTCTGAAGTTCGTTGTTTCCGGTCAGAGTGCGCAGGCCTCCCCAACGCTCAACGTTTGTGGTCCAGGCGGCGTTTGGGAACCTCACCGTTGCATCGGAAAATTCATCCGCGAACGTGATCTGATATGCCCCGGCAGAAAGCTGGAGGATACCTGGTGCCGCGGCGGCGATACCGGAAGAGGGCAAAATAGATGCGAGAGTGCCGCCTGCCGCTATGTGGAGAAACCCCCTGCGGTTGATCGGTGTCACCACTGTGTCCTCCGATATCGGATTCAACGTCACGTCCGACGACGGGAGAGGTTTTGGCACGCCCAGGCATCGCGGAGATCGAGACAACCACCTCACTGGATGAGCTCGGCATCGCGGGATGCGGTTAAGAGCGCGCAGGCGGCCCAGAGCAGCCCAAAGAGAAGCCAGATGTTGCCTGTCGCGAAGGAGAAACCGGCGACGGCGTCGACGGCGAGAGCGATCATCACCGCCAATGAAAGCGCCTCGCTGATGCCATTAAGCGCGGGTATTGGCCGATGCCGGCCGAGGGCGGCCATTGCACCCGGCGCCAGAAGAGATGCCGTAAAGGCGAAGAAGGCCAAAGCGCCGAAAACGCCGACATTAGAAAGCAGTTTAAAACCAAGATCCCAAGAGTTGACTGCTCCCCATCCATTGCCGATCCATGGCGCCTCTGCAAACCCGATCATACCGTCCATGACAGAGCTGAAGCGCTCCATGAACGAGCCGCCCGAGGATTTGCCAATAGTCATCACGTAAATTGCTCCCGCCAAATTAGGAATAATCAGAAGTGCCAAAGAGCCAATGATGGCGCCAACCGGAATCGCGGCCAGCGCGGTGCGCGGTAGACGCACGACAACATAAAGAAATAGTAGGGAAAGTCCGAAGTAAGCGGTGCTCGACGTGCATAGTACCAGCACTGCGATGTAAACGGCAGCCAAACTTCGCAATGGTAGGCGTCGCTCCCCAATGTTAGTTTGCATAAGCCCCAAAGCTACGGCCAAAGCGGAGAGGAGCTGACGTGCCAGGAACGAAGGTTCGACGGCCACGGAGCTAACCCGTGGCATCGCATACTCTTCGATTACCTGATCGAAGAAAGTCGCGGACTCGCTGACGCTATTGTTGAACAGCCAATCCGGATAAGGAATGGCGGTATTGAAGCAGATAAACTGGAAAATCGCCCAGCATGACACGAAGAGGTTAGACCATAAGAACCAGGAGATGCCGTCTATAAGGATCCTGCGGTTAGCGGCGACCCGAGAGACAACGAAAGAGGTAGAAAGCCCGAACAGGAGATAAGCAGTTTGGGTGAGATGATAGAGACTCAAACGTCCTTGGAGAATCGGTACATAGAGAGAGGTCAGGACTGCAATGGCGAACAGAGCGAGCCATACGGTGGAAATATCTCCACCGGGACGCGATGGAGCCTCGGTCAAGGACGGCCAGAAGGTCCAGCGAATTAGCAGAAGCGCCCCCAAAACATGGTAGGATTGCAGGCCAAAAGAAATTGACTCTATATTGAGCACGGCCGTTGCTGAGAACGGAACGCTTGCAACTAACGCGGGCACAAGCCAATCTGGTCGAAATAAAAACAGGTAGATGGAAAATGGTATCACGGCAAGGCCGACAAGTGTGGGAGTCATGGGATACCGGAGAGCGTTGACAATAAAGTAGCGAAAATAGCAGGCACGACTGAGGAGTAGAGTGATGCATAAGGATCAGCCACCATAGCATACATGCGCAGATCGCGGCAGTCTGAACCTGGCAGGCGCTCCACTTATCCGCTAACAAAGCTGATCAGACAAACAAAGCCACTTCAGTCGAGCTCATTTGAAATATGCCTTTGCCGAGCCGTAATACTGGCCGGAATCGCCGAAGCGGTACTGAGCATAGCGGCGCACATTAACCATTGACAGCGCGACTACCGGGATTGTGCCCGTCATGGAAACGGTATCCTGGAGCATCTGTGTGACCACCGAACGTCGAGTCTGACCCCATCGAACCAGATAAAGCGTCCGGTCAGCGATGAAAGACAGGCTTGCGGCATCGGCGCTGACGGATGCTGGAGCGGTGTCTACGATCACCAGATCGTAAAGGTCGCAGAGTTGATTGAGGCCAGCTCTCATGGCTGAGGACGATAAAACGTCGCTTGGATTGGGGACAGGCCTGCCAGATGTCAGGATGTCAACACCCGACGCGAGACCGGTTCGCAGAACGCCTTCAAGTTCGTAGGTGCCGGAGAGCCAATCGGAAAGGCCGGGGCCGCATTGAACGCCCATCAGGTTATGTATCTGCGGCCGGCGCAGATCCGCGTCCACCAAACACACTTTGCGACCGAAGCTGGCGAGCAATAAGGCGAGCGAGGTCGCCACTGTCGTTTTCCCTTCGTTCGGCACAGATGAGGTAACTATTAGTGACTTCGGCGCTTGGCCGTCGACGATGGCATCATGAATGGTTCGGCCATAGACGGTGTAGAGCGCTTCTGCATAGGCGGAGCGTGGGCTGTCGAGCACGAACTGGTGAGGGCGAGTGCGCCGAAACAGAGATGTTCGGTTGACGATCGGAACAATTCCAACGGTCCGGACACCAGTGAGCCGCTCGATCTGCTGACGTCCGCGAAAGCCTTGGTCAAGTTGCTCCAGGAGAAAAGCCGCTAATAAACCGCAGGATGCAGACAGGACCAGCGTGAGCGCCATGACGACGGGCACGTTTGGAATAGTGGGCTCGGCCGGAATATCGGCAGGCGAGACAATCTTCGCGTCGGCGTTCGCGAGAGACCCCTCCATGCCGGTTTCCTTGTCACGCGTCAGGAACATCTCATAGATGGTGCGATTCACGTTTGCTTCGCGCTCTAGAGCTTCCAACCCGACGCGGCGCCGATTCATCTCATTGACTTCTTCCCTCATCGACTGAAGGCGCTGCTTCAAAGCCTCCTCACGGTCTTGCGCCGTTGCCACCTCCGCCTGTAGGCTAGCAGCGATTCGTTGGATTTCGGCGCCGATCATGGAGTTGATTTCTGCGGCCTGCGCGCGCAGTTCTATGATTTCAGGATGACGGCTGCCGCGCGTGCGTTCTGCCGCTGCCCTGCGCCTATCAACATCAGTCATTTGCTCACGCAGATGTTGCACGACTGGTGAAGAGAGGACTTCTGGGGCATGCTCCAGGCGCCTGTCAGTGGCTACCCTGCGAACCCGCTCGTAATGCGCCTCCGCCTTGATCCTGTCACCTTGCGCCTTAACCAGCTGCGAGCTGACATCGGAGATCTGTTCAAGGACCAGGGTGACATCGCGTCCACCGGGCACCAATCCGGCCTCTTCACGAAACCGCTCCTTGGCTCGCTCCGCGGCATCGAGACTCTCGCGCAAGGTAGCGAGCTGGCTAGAAATCCATAGGTTCGCTTTGCGGGTTTCCTCAGATTTCTCGTTCATGCGGCCGTCGATGTAGGAGCGCACGATTAGGTTCGGCACGTCAGCCGCAAGTTGGGGATCTTGCGAAAGAAACGATATCTCCAGGACACGCGACTTGCCAATAGGATGCACACTAAGGCGTTTGCGGAACTGTTCAATAACTTTGGAGAGTTCGTTGCCTGGACGTTCACGGGGTTCTTCAGGCGTATTTGACCAGTTCCTGTCGTTAGATATTGCGCCGAGGGCGGTGCGCATGGAGTCGGCTGCCCAGCCAATCACTCCCTGAATACCCGACGGTGTGCCTAGCTCTTTGTTGAATTCCGGAAGTGCCGCGAGGTTCAACTCCTCAACGACGAGGCGGCTCAACGAGCGTGAGAGGAGGACCTGCAACTCGGTCTCGACGACATCCGGCGAACGCCCGAGTGATCCGACAACCTCTTGTATCCCAACGATCTGGCGCTCGGGAGGGGACAGCATGAGCGTCGCCGACGACATGTATTGCGGCGTCATGAGTAAGCAGGCGAGTGCACCTAGTACCACGGGTACGGCAATGAACGTGGCGATCGTCAGCTTGCGCCGCCGAACAACATCTAACAACCCCACAACACTCCCGCCTTCTGATGCATTCTGCGATGCCACGGAATGCAAAGGATCCGTATTGTGGAACACAGTGCTGCCGTCGACATTGTCAACCATGCTTGGTCCTTCCATTCGTCTTTTTCGATGACCCATTGGTGGCTGGCCTTTTGGGGAAAAAATGACAACCAAGCGCAGCCACGAATGCTGGCCGGCAACCATAGTTACATAGAACCCGTTAGCGATGCCCCCTCGGTGCACATAGATGGAGTGGACAGCCTATCCTACTTCAATATCATTTTATCAGGTCCTCCGCTATAGTACCGGCGCGCCAGATCCTTATAAGCTCGACTAAGTTAGATCGCCCAAGAAGAACTACAGCTGCCCCATAAACCAGCACACCCATTACGATAACGATAAGGTTTGCCATTATAAGGTCGAAATGTTTCCTCGCGATTTCCTGCAAGGGCAGTATCACGAGGATCATAACTGCTGTGCAGATGACTGCGGGCATATAGGCCCGGGCGGCGCGTCCGCCGGCACCGCCCGTCACGGCGGCGCATATTGGGAGAACCAGGATGCCACGTCCCGCGAGAGCCCAGGCGACCGTCGAGAGCCCCAGCGGCACTGTCACCGATATCAGCAAGACATCTAGAGTGGCGACGGCAGAAACCATAGCGAGGTTGACGAACGAGTGTCCCGAGGCGCGCAGGAAGATACTATGGATATGGAGCACCATCATGCCAGCCCCTGCGATCGCGAGCGGCGGCAGAATTTCGGACGACGACTTCCAATGCTCCCCGAAAAAAGCGGTGACGAAATCCGGTCCGACGAGAGCCAAGCCGCAAAAGGCGGGGAACGACAGCAGGGTGGAAAAGCAGAGGAAGTGGACGAAGGCAGCTTGGAGCCTTTCCTGTTCGGTTTGCATTCGGCTCATTATGGCCAAGACCGCCTTGCCATTTCCTTCAGCCAGCAAATCAACAAACATACGTACAATCCGTGTGGCCACCGTGTAATAGCCGAGCGCTGCCGGCCCTAGAACGATTCCAAGGATAAGGCGGTCGGCGCCCTCCCGTGCGAAGAAGAACAGGCGCGCCCCAGTCGCTCCCGTCCAGTATCGCAAAAGGTCCCGCCCGGCGCGCCACTCGAACCGGAACCGCGGACGCCAATCGCCAATGAGCCAGAAGAGAATGGCACAGATCGAAGTTTCCACGATTTGATTGGCAACCAGACTCCAGATGCCCCAACCGCCTATGGCCATTGCCACCGCAATGCATCCGGCAACCCCCTGTCCGGTCATCCAGATCTTAGCGGGTGTGCGGAAATTGAGACGACGCTGGAAAAGCGCAACTTGAACGTTGCACAGCGCTCCTATAAACGGAGCCGGAGCAAGCAGCCGAACCAGGTCCGCAATGTCGGGCGCGCCGATCGCCGCCGCGATTAGATCGGCGCTCAGTGCCATAACACAGCCGAGTGCCGCTGCCAACGCCAAGTTGAGCCAGAAGGCGGCATCAAGATGTTCAGCCCGCAGACAATCGCGCTGCACGAGCGTTTCCGTTACCGCGCGGTCAACGAAGACGCCGGCAAAGGTCTGCACCGCGAGGGCAAAGGCGAACAGGCCAATGTCGGCCGGAGTTAGAAGTCGGGTCAACGCAAGAAAGAACACGAGGGACAGCGCGTGCCGCCCCATCGCTTCCGCAGTTGACCAGGTAATGGCACTTCTGCCGGAAAGCGGAGTCGCGATCATCTATCAGTTCATCCGGCATTCTTTAGGTAGGGCAGGCGCCCACCTCACGTAACCGGCGCTTTTATATACCCTTCGATTTCGAGAAGGCGGCGCAGCCCATCTTCAAGCTGGATCTGCGGACGCCAGCCGAGGATCTCTCGTGTCGACGTACAATCTGGTGTCAAAGTGGCGCGGTCAAAGCGCCGAAAACGGGCCTTATCCTCGATAATTGGACGGTCTAGTCCAGCCCCGCGCATCAGAAATTCAACCACGTTCCTTACCGCAATCGGCCGTTCCGTGCCAAGATTAAAGGTGCTATGGGTTCCCGTATCGCGCTTCAGGGCAGCCCGAAACGCGCTCACCACGTCACAGACGTGGATGAAGTCCCGCATCGCGCCGAGATATCCCATATGGAGGGGCGCGGTGTCGGACTCGCGAAAGCGCTTCAGGATGTCGGGAATGACGTGCGGGTTAGTTTCCCGCGGTCCGTAGACGTTGGCGAGCCGGAAGCTGACGGCGGACTCTGCCGCGCCCACTGTTGTTGCATAGCGGATCAGGTCTTCGCTCAGTGACTTCGTCAACCCATAAACATTCGACGGCCGGGGTTGATCTCCAACCCTGTGGGTGTGGTCGGTAGCCTCGTAGACATCCATCGTCGAAGCGAACAGCAGTTTACGGGTCGACCTGCGTGTCAGCGCCTCTACAAGTGTGTGCGTCGCGCCGGTGTTGATGGCGAAGGTACGGCCGGGATTCTCCATACAATAGGGGATGAAATGGATGGCGCAGAGATGGACCACTGCGTCCGGCGCGAAGCCCTCGATGATGGCGTGAACATCCTCCACGTTGGCTCGCCCCAAATCCATCTCAACGCAGGCTGCTTCCTGCGGAATGTGTTCACGGCGGCCAGTAAAGAAATTATCGATGATCAGCAATTCGTGTCCGTCAGCGGTGAGAGTCTCGCACAAATGGCTTCCAATAAATCCGGCGCCGCCGGTAATGAGGATCTTCACGCGAGCACTCCATTGAACTGGATGGGTTGAAAACAAAGCTCAAGTCGGCTGATCAGACATCCCCAATCGAGCGATTCTGCGCCTGAAAGGCCCCGCGTGGAAAGATGTTCCCATTGCGCGAGGGCGTCGTTAATCCCCTGCGCAAGCGCCTGAACGTTGGGCTCAGTCACCAATCCGCAGCCGTAATCGCGTACGACAGAGCAGGTTCCGTTTCCGGGGTGGTCGACAGTGACCAGAGGCAACCCCGAGGCCATTGCCTCGGCAGCCACGCGCGGAAAGCCTTCACGACGGCTGGGCAGCACAAGGATCTCAGCCTTTGACAGCAGATCGATCTTCTCGCTTTCGCTGACACTGCCGAGAACATGGATGACGTCGGCCCAGGACGACTCAGAGGCTCTCGCTTGGACCTCGGTCAGCGATGGTCCATTGCCGGCGATTGTCAGTACCCCGCCGAATCCCTGCGTTTTGAGCCTTTCAAAAGCCTCGATCAGCAGCGGAACGTCCTTGTGTGGCGCGAGTCGACCGAGATACAGAAGCCCATTGCGGCGAACTCGGGCTTCACTCCGATAGGCGCTGAAGCTGATCCCGCTGGGCATAACGAGAGTGTCGCGCCCAGAGGCGGCGCCGATGAACCGTGAAACCGCACCGCTTACCCCCATGTTCTGACCAACTATGCGAGGCAACAGCGCTTGCGCCCACGAGTAAGGCGGCTTTTCGCGAACTTCGCACCAGTCCAGGAATGCCCGACTCCTATGCGTGCCCGGCAGGGTCAAAACATGGAGGAACGGCCACTGATTCATGATGATGGTGTCGAACCGGTTCTCCTTGAGCACTCGTCGTGTCCATAAAGCGTAACGGAGGATGGCGGTCCAGTTGCGCTTCATTGCCGGAATGCGCGGTTTAGTGTATCCATCGATGCAGGGGTGACGATGGATATGGATATTGTCGACTATTTCCGTTGAAGCCAAGTCGCGCTGATGGCCGATACAAAACACCTCGACGACGTGGCCTCGCAGGGTTAGCTCTCGTGCCATTTCCGCGAAACGGATCTCTTGTCCGCCCACACTCGGAGCATAAAGTTCAGTTAGAATGGCGATGCGCATACTTCCTCTCCTAAAATACCACGGGGTGCGCCCCAGGTATTTACTTTAATAAATAATAAAATTCTTTAGTATGCGCCTCGTCCGATGAGTACAGCATTGACAGTTCGCAGTAAGATGAGCAAATCCTTGCGAAGGCTTCGAGTTCGCACATATTCCAGCTCTATTTCCATGCGCTTCGACAAAGTTATCTCGTTTCTTCCTGAGACTTGCCAAAGGCCAGTCAACCCGGGGGATACTGAAAGCAATTCGGCGGCCGCCGCACCATAGAGATCTATCTCTTCCGCAGTGACTGGTCGTGGACCAACCATGCTCATCTCTCCACGGATGACATTGATGAGTTGCGGGAGCTCATCCAAGCTGGAGCGGCGTAGAAAGCGTCCAAAGGTTGTGATTCTGGGATCATCGCGCAGCTTGCGAGTCTCTCTCCATTCCTCCCGGCTCTTTGAACAAACACGTAGACGTTCGGCAAGCGCCTCCTCGGCATTCGGAATCATAGTCCTGAACTTTAAACATGAAAAAGTTCTTCCTCCCTGCCCAACTCGTTCATGCTGATAGATGATCTCCCGTCCACTGCATCTGACTACTAGGGCGGTCAGAACTAAGAGCGGCCCAAGCGCGACGAGAAGCATGGAAGCGCAACCCAGATCGAGCAGGCGCTTTGCTTTCAGTCGGGCAAACCTTGGGAGAAAATCCGGAACGATCCAATCAAATGCAGTGCTATTCTGCCTTAATGTATCGGAAGGCTTAACGCTGCAGCCGTAATAATCTCTGCTCAGATCGAAACTTTTTTCTAGAATTTCTAGACTGCTGTTCCGGGCATTATGGCTTTTGTACATTGAGGCTGCCTATTCTTTACTTGGAAGAATCCTGGCTGAGCAAATTCCACGCGAATTTATTTGCAATGCACTCCGATGCGCAACGTCAATTACGTGGTAATAAACAAATTTCTTGGAACATTTGGAGAAAAATGCTCGTGAGCCACGCTTTGTGGGTCGAAAATCAGGGTAGGAAGAGCGTCAATCAGGGGACAGGAGTTTCTAGAGCGGCGAGCGTGAAACCGGAATCTAGAGGGTTCTCGGATGTCCCGCGGACGCTTCGGGCACGGCAGCGGCTTGGCGTGCGGGACATCCGAGAAGCCGGATTGAACTGAACCGCGGTTCAGGAGGCCTGCATTATGGGGATAGTATGTAAAGGGCGGATGAAGCTTGGCCCTTCCGCATTCTCGATACCGCTGGCGAATTCTCTATGCGGTTTCAGGCATCATAAGGGCGGTGAATGCCGATCGGCGAGTTTGGGCGCGCGGTTCATCGATGAGCCAGCAATAGATGCGGCTCAGGTCAATGGCGGCGGCGATCAGGAGATGCTGCAAATGGGTTTTCGCCAATCCGATATACCGCGAGCGTCGCAGGTCGAAGGCTCTGACGGCCTGTGAGATCGTCCCTTCGATGCCGGCCCGCTTGCCATACTGTTTGCGGAACTCCGCTGTTTTCTCCCGTTGCCGGGCTACCTGCAGGGCGATCTGAAGCTCCGGCATCTGCAGGGTCAATGTGCGCCGGACACCATCGGCGTCGATACAGTCAAGGCGATGAGGACAGATCCTGCAGGTTGAACTGGCAAAATTAACCCGGATCACCGGTTTGCCT
The DNA here is from genome assembly GCF_016806835.2 of Skermanella rosea. Classification (NCBI taxonomy): domain Bacteria; kingdom Pseudomonadati; phylum Pseudomonadota; class Alphaproteobacteria; order Rhodospirillales; family Azospirillaceae; genus Skermanella; species Skermanella rosea. Next base: position 188,755 of record NZ_CP086112.1, read on the forward strand.
CTGGGTTCCTGCATCGGAAACCAATTGGCACTAGTCTGCCCGGCCGGGCAGATCACCTGGCGCCGCTCCCAGTCGATGGTGAAGTCCTGCGCGGCAAAGCCTTTGTTCTCGCGCCCTCGGCGGTGATAATCGCCGCGCGTCGGTCCCAGCAGGTCAATGTCATACCGGGTGCGGCTGGACAGCAGGCGTTTGGCATCGACATAGCCGGTATCGGTCAGATGCACCGCCGGCAACAGGTTATCTGCGGCCAAGGCATCGTGGATCGGCTCAAGAGCATCGCTGTCAGCCACCGGTGCGGCAGTGGTCTCCACGTGGGTGATCAGGTGAGGCTGGTCGTCCTCGCAGCTCTCTGTGAGATGCACCTTGTAACCAATCCAGGAAATGCTGCGTTTTTTGGCGAGATGCGCTTCGGGATCATAAGGCGACGCGATGAACAGCGCCGACGGCGGCACCCCCTCCGCTTCGGTGCGCCAGTGGATGTCCGCCTCTGAGCGGTAGAATTGCTGGACCCAAACCTGCCGCATGATTTCAACGGCCGGAATGTGGCGGAGCCAGGGCTCGGTTTCGTAGGCATAGATGGCGTCGAGCAGCGCGTGCCCATCGGCGCCGATCTGCTCCGCATAGGCCTGGCGTTCATCCCTGCTCTTGGGCAGACGGTAGTCGTCGAACCGTCGGCCATAGCGCTCCAGCCACTCTGGTGGGCTGAGCCGACGCAGCCAATCGGGAGCACTCACGGCCAGGCTGTCGAGAGCATGCCGCATCGTTTCGCCGGCGCAGTCCAGACGATAGAGAGCTCGGATCATGCCAAGCACGTGCGTCGAGTCGGTTCGCTGACGCCCACGCGCCGCCAGCCATTTCCGCGCCCGGCACAAGTCCAGGATGGCATCAAGCAGGCGGCGCTCGGCCGAGCCTTCCACCAAACGGGTGCGGAACTCGCTCAGCACTGTGCTGTCGAAGCCGGGATCGCTCAATTCGAGTCCCAGCAGATACTTCCAGTCGATCCGGCTACGGACAGCCTCCGCCGCCTGGCGGTCCGACAAGCCATCGGCGAACTGCATGACGACTACCAGGGCCAGGCGCCAGGGCGCCTCGGCGGGCTGACCGCGGCTGGGATAAAGACCCACAAACATCTCATCGCTGTAGATCGTCCCCAACTCATCGCGCAGACTGAGCCAGGCATTGCCCTTGGGAAAGGCCGCCCTGGCTATCCGGACAGTCTCCTCAGGAACCGGGGCCATTTCCTTCGGCTGCAGCGACATCGAAGCCTCCACAGGCTATTCTCCAGAGCCAATACTTGGGTTTCCTATACGATCACTCCAACTGCCGGCCAAATGAAGCGCCTACGGAATTCGCCAGCGGTATCATTCTCGGTGCAACGGGTCAGCTGAGCGGACGGATTTGATCGCGCCAGCATCACGCTGCCTCGAGAACGCGATGGCGCAGCAGGTCAAATCCGGCACGCCCGCACATGGTGCGCTTGATTGTCTTCAAGTGGCAGATCTGCCCTTCCACCGGTCCGGTACTCCAGGACAGCGACAAGGCGGCCCGAACCGCGGCCAGGTCACGCCTCAGTCCGCCGACAAATCCGGCAAAGGTCGTCTTCTCAGCTGCGACAAGCCAGTCATCCAGTCGCTCCTCCTGCTGCTGGCGGATCATTGCGCGGAACTCCCTGGCCAGATCGATGAGGTGGGCGAGTTCAGCGGAACCGGCGATCAGGGCATCGACGAATCTCCGCTCCGTTTCGTCGATCTCGTCAGCATCGGCGACAACCAGCCAGGCCGCCCGCCGGCCGCTCGGAGTCTTCCACGCCGGTGCCGATCCGGCAGACTTAGGTGTGGCAGCTCGCAGCCGGCGGAGCCAGTCCCGCACGGTGCTCGCTCCGCCGGTAAAGCCACGCTCGCGGAGTTCTCGCCAGAGCCGAACCCCATTGTGGCAGCCTTCGTCCCAGCGCCGGCGCAGATAGTCGCCATGAACATCGACCGTGCTGTCTCCGGACGGCTGCTGCCAGCTCGGCAGCCGTCCGGCTTTCAACCAGTCGTGTACCGTGCCTCGGTCCAGACCGAGAGTGCGGGCGATCCGGCTCCTGGACCAGCCTTTCGCATCCAGGGCGACCACCTCGTCGAAACGAGCCTGCCGTGCTGCCCGCTTATCCAGGCTGTGCTGCTGACGCGTCGTTGGGGGTTTGGGTAAGACGATGGAAACTGGCGGACTTGCTGGTTTCACGGGTACTGGATCCGGTAACGCCAGAGCTGTGGCAGCCTTTGCGGCAGCGCGGATACCCCGATGGTGACGGTTGAGAGCGTTGCCCACGGCATCGCCCAGATTGCGCAGCAGGTGGAACCGGTCGGCAACCTGGATCGCCTGCGGAGCGCCGGTGCGAACGCCGTCGGCAAAGGCACCGGCCCGGTCGCGGGCGACGATCTCAACGCCGGGATGATCCTTCAGCCAGGCGGCGACGGTCTCAGCCGTGCGGTCGGGCAGCAGCTCGATCGGCCGGTTGGCACGCTCGAGATCAACGATAATGGCGCCGTAGCGCCTGCCACGGCGCCAGGCCCAGTCATCGATACCGATGACGCGCGCCGGCAGCGCCGGTTCGACCGGAACGGCCCGGATCAGACGCAGCAGGGTGTCGCCGCTGACCGGCATGGCGAGCCGGCTCGCCAGGCGGGAGCCCAGTTCGCCGCCCGCACCCAGCGCCAGGGAACGCTGGACGTCGGCGAGCCGGATGGTGCGCCGTTTGCGATCCGGCACCGCCGCGGACAGGCGCTCGGCGAAGATCCGGCGCGGGCAGTCCGATTGGAGGCAGCAGAAGCGGCGGATCTGGAGGGACAGTGAGACGATGCGGCCCATCAGGGGAAGGTCGGCGACACGGCGGATGTAGCGGCCGTGAACCCGTCCCGACGGCATGGCGCACATCGAACAGCAGGCGGTCAGGTCAGCCGATCGGGCATGCACGGTGACGAGCCCGGAATTGACCTCGACACGGTCAACGACGATCCCGTCCGGCAACAGGGACAACAGGGGTTCGGTGATCAAGAGCGATACAGGTTGAGAGGGAGCTGATGCCCTTTATGTGAGCATCCCAGCAGCTCTCCGCATCAAGCTCCACCGAGTTTGCGGAAGGGCCAGTATTCACCCGGCACTTACATAGTACGCTTTGCGGGTGGCTGGCGGCAGGCGGAAGGGCCGGGCATGGCGGCCGATCGGGCGCGTGGGCCGGCGCAATGGACCGACGAACGGACGGGACGGACCGGCGCGTGACGGTGCCGGTGGCGGCTGGAGGGCCTGCCCCGGCGTTCAGGGTGGTCCCCGGCGCACCGGTCCGCTTTCCCGAGGCGGTCGGGCGGCACAGGCTTGGCCGATGATCCGGTGGGGCAGAGGGCGAGGACGGTCATGACGTGTCGGGCCAGGGCGGCGGGCTTGGCCGCGCGGGGCGGGCCAGGACGCCCAGGGGCATCATCGGGCCGGCGCAGCACGGGCAGACGTCGAGCGAGCGTCCGGTCAGCCGGCGGTAGCGCTCGCGGTAGTCGTCCGCCGGATGGGCCGGCTCGGGCGGCGGGGCCGCGAGCAGCCGGCGGCACAGCGCCAGCTTGTCGGCGCGATGGCCGTTGGCCAGGAAGCCGAAGTGGCGGATGCGGTGGAACCCGGCCGGCAGGACGTGGAGCAGGAAACGCCGGATGAACTCGCCGGCCTCCAGGCTCATCACCTTGGCCTTGGCGTGGCGCCGGTAGTCCTTCCAGCGGAAGCGGACCCGGCCGTCCTCGAGGTCGAGCAGGCGGCTGTTGGTCAGGGCGACGCGGTGGGTGTAGCGGCCGAGGTAGGCCAGGACCTGCTCGGGGCCGCCGAACGGCGGCTTGGCGTAGACCACCCATTCGGCCTGGCGCAACGGCGCGAGGTGGCGGGCGAAGGCATCCGGGTCGGCCAACCCGGCCAGATCAGAGAAGAAGCGCAGCGTCCCGGCCGCGAACGCGGCGTCGAGCCGCTCCAGGAAGAGCCGGCGGAACAGCCGGGACATGACCCGCACCGGCAGGAAGAAGCCGGGCCGGCAGGCGACCCACCGGCCGCCGCCGGGGGCCGGGCCACCGCCCGGCACGATGCAGTGGACGTGAGGGTGGTGCTGCAGGGCCTGCCCCCAGGTGTGCAGCACGGCGATGCCGCCGACCTCGGCGCCCAGGTGCCTCGGGTCGGCCGCCAGGGTGCGCAGCGTCTCGGCCGCCGCCCGGAACAGGATGGCGTAGACCACCGCCTTGTTCTGGAAGGCGATCTCGGCGACCGGCGCGGGCACGGTGAAGACGACGTGGAAGTACGGCACCGGCAGCAGGTCGGCCTGGCGGTCCTCCAGCCACTGGGCGCGCGCCAAGCCCTGGCACTTCGGGCAGTGCCGGTTGCGGCACGAGTTGTAGGCGACGCGGACGTGGCCGCACCGCCCGCAGCCCTCGACGTGGCCGCCCAGCGCCGCGGTCCGGCACGCCTCGATGGCGGCCATGACCCGGCCCTGGTCGCCGCTCACGTGGCCGGCGTGGGCGGCGCGCCAGTCGGCGCCGTGGCGGCGGAAGATGTCCGCCACCTCCAGCGGGGCGGCCACCGCTCAGCCCGGCGGCACGACCTCCAGGCGCAGGCGGTCGAGCGGGCTGGCCGTCTTCTGGATCGTGCTGCTGGAGACCTGGGTGTAACGCGCGGTCGTCGAGATGTTGGTGTGCCCGAGCAGCACCTGGATGATGCGGATGTCGGCGCCGCCCTCGAGCAGGTGGGTGGCGAAGCTGTGGCGCAGGGTGTGGACGGTGACGCGCTTGGCCAGCCCGGCGGCCTCGCGCGCCGAGCGGCAGGCGGCGTGGAGCACCGTCTGGTCGATCGGGCGGTCCTGGTCGCGCCCCGGGAACAGCCAGTGGCACGGCTTGGCCAGGCGCCAGTAGGTGCGCAGGATGGCGAGCAGTTGGGCCGACAGCATGACGTAGCGGTCCTTGCGCCCCTTGCCCTGCTCGACGCGGATCAGCATGCGCGCGCTGTCGATGTCGGCGACCTTGAGGGCGACCACCTCGGAGACCCGCAGCCCGGCGGCATAGGCGGTGGTCAGGGCGGTCCGGCTCTTCAGGCTGGGCACCGCCTCCAGGAAGCGGACGACCTCGTCGGTGCTGAGCACGACCGGCAGCCGACGCGGTTCGCGGGCGTAGGCGATGCGCTCCGGGATCTCCGGGCGGCCCAGCGTCACGCCGTAGAAGAAGCGCAGGGCGGCCACCGTCTGGTTCAGCGTCGCCCATGCAACACCCTGGGCCGCCAGATGGATCTGGTAGGTCCGGACATCCTCCAGGTCGAGGCGGTCGGGCGACCGGCCGAAGAAACGGCTGAACTTGGAAACCGCGTGGAGGTAGGATTGCTGGGTCGCCGGCGACAGGTTGCGGAGCGTCATGTCCTCGACCATCCGGCGGCGCAGGGGGCTCATCTCGGCCATCTGGGGATCTCCTGCTGTGAGAGGTGGGCTTCGACAACCGCATCCTCTCAGGCAGGAGGCTCTCCGACACTTACCCCATTCGCCGAATACCGCGGCAGCGGTTTAGTTCAATCGATCTTGCGCTCTGGGCTGAGCTGTGATTCATCGTTATTGGAGGTGGATCATGAGGCAGGGCTATTGGTCGGATCTTCGTACCCGGATTATCGGAGCGATCAAGACCGGGAGTTGATGTCGAGCGGCGGTTCGGCGTCAGCGCGAGCACGAGCATCCGGCTGGCGCAACGGAAGGCCGCGACCGGCTCGCTGGAGCCGGCGGGGGACTATCGGGAATTTCGTGCTTGGCGGGGTTATCCTGAAACAGAAGGAGACCCTGAATGGCCCGACGCGAAGATCCTGTTGTTCCCGACGCGATCCTTGACCAACTGTTGGCTGGAGCCGATGCGAAGACGGCATTCGACTAGAACGGCTTGCTCGACCGGCTGAAGAAGGCGGTGACGGAGCGAGCGCTGATGGCTGCGCGTCCTGAACGAGTTGAAGAACCGATGATGTTGGTGCAGGCCAAGGAGCGACGTAATTCCTTGGGCAGGCCCAGGCGGACGACACACAGGATCTCATCCAGGCCCTCCAGGATGGTGGCGGTGATACCGGGCCACTCCTTGTCCAGCCGCCGCGCCAGGTTCCGGATCAGCTGCTCGGCCCGGACGGCATCCTCCATCTCCCAGGCCTGCCGGAGAGCCTTGCGCACCGTGGCGTGCGCCTCCCTGGGCAGACGCTCGGCGATGTTCCTGGCCTTGTGAACCTGGCAGCGCTGGATCGGCGTGTTCCTGCCAAAGGTGCGGCGGATCGCCTTGGACAGGGCCCTGGCGCCGTCGATGATGAACAGCCGCACCACCGCCGGGTCGAGGCCGCGCTCGACCAGGTTGTCGAGCAGCGCCTGAACCGTGGCGGCATTTTCGGTGGCCCCCTCAACCAGCCCCAGCGGGTGCTTCTCGCCCGTGGCATCGATGCCGACCGCCGCGACCAGGATCAGGTCCTCCTGGACGTGCAGGCCGTCGATCTGGATCGCCAGCAGGTCCAGAGACGACAGGTCGCTTGCCAGCCAGTCCTTCAGCTTCGCGCTCGACAGCGCCACGAACTTGCGCGACACCGCCGACTTCGAGGTGCCGTCGCCCCGGGCCGAGGCGACATCGCCATCGGGCAGGCGAACCGAGCGCCGGAACCGCCGGGTCGAGACGTTGATCAGCATCTGGTTCATCGCCCAGCGGCCCAGCCAGTCCTCGCGCTGGCCCGCGGCGAGGCTGGGAAGCTCCAGCTCCTGCTGGCCATCCGGCGTCCGAACCCGCGGCCGGTCGATGTCGACCCGGCCGCCATGAAAAGCCACCGGGCTCCTGGCCTTTCCCCAGCGGCGACCCTGCCGGTCCTCATGGCGCTGGTGGCGCTCGCCGCACAGATCGGCGGCCTCTTCCTCCAGAAGATCCTGGAACGCTTCGATCCCCGCCAGCAGACAGAAATTCTCAAAGCTGCTCCGAACCTCCTGGAAGGCCGCCTTGGCAGCGTGACAGGATGACATGGCTAGCCTCGGGCTTCTGTGACGGCGAGGTCGGTGTCGTCGGTCGCCTTGAACCGCACCGGGATTCCCGGAGGCCGATTTGGTTGATTCACGCCGCCCTGGCGCCGTCCTCGGTTTGAGCATAGTAGCGTGCTTCGGCCTCGGCGGGTGGAATGTTGCCGATGGGTTCGAGCAGGCGCCGGTGGTTGAACCAGTTGACCCATTCCAAGGTGGCGAACTCGACGGCTTCCAAGTTGCGCCATGGCCCTCGGCGTCGGATCACCTCGGTCTTGTAGAGGCCGTTGATCGTCTCGGCCAAGGCGTTGTCATAGGAATCGCCGACGCTGCCGACCGACGGCTCGACACCGGCCTCGGCCAAGTGCTCGGTGTAGCGAATGCTGACATATTGCGACCCGCGGTCGGAATGGTGGATGAGGCCGCTGCCTTTGGCCGGACGGCGGTCGTGAAGCGCCTGCTCCAGGGCATCCAGGACAAATCCGGCGTGTGCGGTGCGCGAGACCCGCCAGCCGACAATCCGCCGGGCAAACGTGTCGATGACGAAGGCCACGTAAACGAAGCCTTGCCATGTCGCCACAAACGTGAAATCCGCGACCCACAAGGCGTTCGGGCAGGACGCCTGGAACTGGCGGTTCACCCGGTCGAGCGGACACGGTGCCGCCCGGTCGCTGATCGTCGTCCGCACCGTCTTGCCGCGTGTCACCCCCTTCAGCCCCATACGCCGCATCAGCCGGGCCACTGTGCAACGCGCCACGTCAAGGCCTTCCCGCCGCAACTGCCGCCAGACCTTCCTGACCCCGTAGACCTGGAAGTTCCCGTCCCAGATCCGCCGGATAGCCACGCTGAGTTCCGCATCGCTTCGCCAGCGGGCCGGCGCCTTTGACGGGTCAGTCCGCAGGGCGGCATGGGCGTGATAAGTTGACGGGGCGATCGGCAGCACTTTGCAGATCGGCTCGACCCCGTGGACGGCGCGCTGCTCGTCGATGAAGGCGATCATTTCCTGAACGGGCGGTCGAGCTCCGCCTGGGCAAAATACGCCGATGCCTTGCGAAGGATCTCGTTCGCCTGGCGCAGTTCCCGGACCTCGCGCTCCAGCGCCTTGATCCGCTCCTGCTCGTCCGTCGTCGGGCCGGGCCGTTTCCCCTGGTCGCGCTCGGCCTGCCGGACCCAGCCCCGCAGCGTCTCCGCCGTGCAGCCGATCTTCGCCGCGATCGAGCTGATCGCCGCCCACTGCGACGCGTGCTCGCCTTCGTGATCGAACACCATCCGAACCGCGCGTTCGCGGATTTCAGGGGCGTACTTGGGTGATGCCTGTTTCGTCATGATGACCCCAGTCTCTCAAGAAATGGGGCCTCCGGTAAACCCGGCGCGGTTCACCTCATCCGGTGCGCAGGAGATCGGTTGGCGGCGTTGCTGCCGGATCGGTGTCACGTATTCGTAGGACTGAGCCAACACGCAGCCACTCAGCCGGGTCGTCTCGAAATGCACCCGGATCCTGACTTGGGGGCGATCTTGCGCGCGGCGTCCCATCGGCGCCTCCGCTCCTCGGCCATCTGACGGCGGACAGCCGATCCCATATTAACGGCGCCGCCGCGTAACCGTCACCCTCCTCCGCGCGGAAGAGGGCGATCAAATACGACAAAGGGCTCAAAGGGCAGTTTTGCAATTCTGTCCGGGGCGCGCTGGCCTGGCGGTTGTCGATCACGATGGAGGCCGGGTTCTGCGTCGAGGCGGTTAAGGAAGCCATGGCCCGCCATGGTAAACCGGAGATCTTCAACACCGATCAGGGCGGCCAGTTCACCAGCACGGTGTTCACCGGCCTGCTGACCGACAACGCTATCGCCATCAGCATGGATGGTCGTGGCGCATGGCGCGACAATGTGTTCGTGGAGCGACTCTGGCGCTCCGTAAAATATGAAGAAATATACTTGCGCGCCTACGACACAGTAGCCGAGGCGCGAAATTCGCTCGCCAGTTACTTCAGCTTTTATAACGCCCGCAGACCACATTCCAGCCTTGGCCGGCAAACACCCGATCAGGCCTATTTCACCCCGCTTCCGCAGATCGCGGCAGCCTGAACCCGGCAGGCGCTCAATTTATCCGCCGAAAAACCCGTTCAGACAAACGGAGCCACCTCACTGCTCACTGATCGCTTGGATCCGCCCACCTCACATGATGTCGTACTGTCCGACGGCGGAAAAGTAGGACGCATCACTGTCCACACTCAGAGTGCCGTTCCAATACATGGCGGACTGGCCAGCGATGACGTCACGATCGTCCAGAGCCCCTCTGTCATAGCTAACATTGTCATCGCCGGGCGCGACGAGGTGACCATTTATTGTGATGTCATGGATATAGAGATTGCGGTCCTGACCATTGATCATGATATCGTTAACGAACTGCACCTGTACCTTGTGGGGATGCTCCGTGCTCACTTTAGCGGTGTAGGTGTAAACATTGGCCGATGCTCCAGCGGTGCCTTCGCCCATTTCCTTTCCATCGATCAATAATTTGAAGTGAGCGTTACAATCGTCAACAGAGGTGCCATAGGCATTAATTGTAATCACCACAGGTATATGGGACGGAACAGTTGCCGTGCCTGGTTCGGATGTGACTGGCACCCATTGGGAATGGAATTGTTTAGCGGTTAGTGAGGAAGACTGAACATTAAGAAACTTCAGCGTTTCGCCATCAATTGTGAGCAGGGTGTCCGAGCCTTCTTGGGTCATCTGCGCCTCTAAAGCAGCGAAGCCAGCCAATTCATAGCCTTCGAGTCGCACAACGTCGTTCAAGCGAAAATCACGGATAACGTCGCCCGCTTGCCCCTTCCTAACAATGAAGGTGTCCGCACCGCCGCCGCCTATGAGGATATCACTTCCAGGGCCTCCATCGATTACATTAGCTTGGGCGTTGCCCTTGATGCGATCACTGAAGACAGACCCCGTCACGTTCTCTATGCTGACAAAAAAATCACCTTCGGCATGCCCTCCCATCGCCACCTTGGCCTGCAGATCCACTGAAACGGCTCCTGTAGATCCAGTGTAGCTGACAGTATCTATGCCGACTCCACCATCAAGGATATCGCCGCCCATGCCTCCAATCAACAAATCGTTGCCGGCCTTACCTGACAGCCGATCAGCGCCCGTACTGCCGACGAGCGTGTTGCTTCCCGCTGTGCCGATGCGGGTGACGGGCTCGACGAGAATGCTCTCATAGGCGCGCACATAATCGATCCTCATTTCCGCAGGGAATACCGTGGATTGGTCTGGATTACCTCCCCAGTTGCCTCCAACAGCCAGATTGAGGAGCATGTACATTGGAACATCTACAAAATTGGGCTGTCGGAAGGTCGTCGCACCATCGACATACCAAACGATCTCGTCGGGCGTCCATTCAAGACCATAGGTATGAAAGCCCTTTGCCGTGTCGATTCCATAGTAGCTGGTTCCTACCTTCGGCGAATTGGGGCGATGAACCGTTTGATAGATGCGCGTTGTATCATCGCCGAGAACTTCGAAAACGTCGATCTCCCTGTTCCCGTAGTTACCGTCACCGACGAGCCAGAATGCAGGCCATAATCCCTTACCAACCGGAAGTTCTGCTCGAATTTCAAAGTAGCCATAGGTCTGGATATGAGAGCTGGTGAGTAATCCAGAAGTGTAGGGCATCCCATTCAGATCCATCTTCAACGCCGCCGACGTCGGCTTAGCTTCAATGGTCAAAATGCCGCCTGATACGTTAAATGGGTTTACCCCCAACAGCTGCCCAGAGCTCCCTCTATACGTCGGGTCTACGTAGATCTGACGTTCCTGGTTTCCTTGTAATGTTCGCAATCCCCCCCACTGAAAAAAATTAGTATTCCAAGAAATGCTTGGGAAGCTTGCATTTTTATTGTTGAATTCGTCGGAGAAAGCAATTCTATAGCCATCTAGACTCTTGATAATCATCAAGCTTCTCTTTGCGCTTGTGGGTCAATACAATAATGATTGACTACAACTGACTACTAAAAGGTAAAAAAGGGCAATTATCTAAAAAAGCTCTATGTTTGCGGTGCGGCACTGCGAGTGCGGCTTGGTCAATGTGCCGTCGCTATGCCAGTCTCCCTTGATTTGGCGTAATTGCTTGTATGGGGTTTTTGGTGTCAAGCCGGTAATCGTTGTCGGGCTCCGTCAGTTCGGTTGCGCTACAGGGCTGGTCGCCGGGTCAAGAGCGCGCCCGGTCGGCGCGTCAGCGCCGAGTGGTGCGGCGCGCTCTTGAGGCGGACGCCGGCCCGGAACACGCTGCTGTCTGCTCCGAAAGCCCATCGGCTTTCGGAGCTGCCTCGCGGCGAGCAGTTTTTTTACTGTCGGTCCGAGGGGAGCCCGCCATCGGGCGCGGATCATCGCGCCGCAACCTTGTATCCGGTGGGCCTCGATGGACCCGAACCATGATGCAGCCATGCGCATCGGGGCGAAGCTCCGGGGCGGCGGACCCATTCTCAACGGTCGGCACTATGGCCATGCAGTTACGCGGGACCCCGCCACCTCGGATCCTGACCAGCGCTCCGTCACGTCAGGCCGACGGAACGCTGAACTTCTCCGGTCCGCTCGACATCGACGGTCATGCTGCCGGACGCAGGACAACGCCCTCCGGCACCGTCCCGGTCGTGGCAAACTGACCTTGCCCCGCCAGACCGGACCAGTGGCAACGTTTGTCATGCAGCCGCTTGGATCAGCATTTCCGCATGAGCCTGGGCCGGCGTCCTGTAGTCGATCCCGGAATGGCGGCGTTTCCTGTTGTAGAAGATTTCGATGTATTCGAACAGCGCCGCCTTGGCCTCGGCACGGGTGCGGAACTGCGTTCGATGAACCAGCTCGGTCTTGATCGAGCTGAAGAACGATTCCATCGGTGCATTGTCGTAGCAGTCGCCCTTGCGGCTCATGGATGCCTTGATGCCGTAGCGGTCGAGGATCTTCCGGTACGGTCCACAGGCGTATTGGACGCCGCGGTCGGAATGATGAATGAGGTCTCGGGGCGGTGTGCGATGCTGGATCGCCATCATCAGGGCATTCTCGCACAGCGAACTCCTCAGGTGATCGGCCATACTCCAGCCGACGATCTCGCGGGTCGCCATGTCCTTGACGGCGGCCAGGTACAGCCAACCCTCGTCAGTCGGAATGTAGGTCACGTCGGCCAGCCAGATCGTGTTTGGGCGATCAGCCTCGAAGGCACGCTGGAGCAGGTTCGGGGCGATGCCATAGCCATGCCGGCTGTCGGTCGTGATCGGCGGCCGCTTCCTGCGCCGGGGTGGCCGAATGGCGTTCTCCCGCATCAGCCGGGCGACCCGCTTGCGGGCGATGCGGACGCCGTTGGCTTGCAGTTCGGCATGGACGCGCGGAGCCCCATAGCGCTCGCCGCTGTCCTGGAAAATGCCGCGGATTTGGCCGACGAGGTCGGCTTCGGTGCGGCTCTTCGCCGCTCTGGCCTGATCGCCGGCCTGCCAGTCATGGAACCAGCTGCGCGCCACGCCCAGAACAGCGCACAGCAGGCGGATCGAATAGGTGGCGCCGTGGGCGGAGATGAAGGCGAGCTTCGCTTTCATGCTTTCTCCGCCCACCTGGCGAAAAAAGCTGAGGCTTTCCGCAGGATCTCGTTCTCTTCCTGGAGCCGCTTGTTGTCGCGGCGCAGCTGCTGCAGTTCGGACGTTTCCGCCCGGCGTCGCGCGACCGCCTCCGCCGATCCGGCGGCCTGCTGTTCCAGACGCCAGGTCTTCACCTGTGTCGCCGCGACACCGAGTGCCTGGGCAACACTGCTGAGCGTCTCGCCGGGTTCATCCAGCCGGGCAACCGCCGCTGCCTTGAACTCCGCCGTGTACCGGCGACGCGTCTTCTTCGTCATAACCTTCCTCCAGGTGGTTCGTAAGCTTACCACCTGGTCCGGTCTGGCGGGGCAAGGTCACCCGTCGCCGAACCATTCATCCGGACCGGGATAGAGGATCGCCGCCAGCTGCACGGGCCGCGTCCCGTCGGGGCTTCGGATCGCGTCCCTGTAAGCGTGCATCTTGTCGATGTCCTCCTTCTTGGGACGGCCATCCCCGCAGGGAGTCCCGGCGTCACCGGACAGCTTGTATTTCGGATCGAAGATGAACAGGGACCGCTTTCCCTGCTTCTGGACTTCAATGGTGATGTCGGGAATTTGATCATAGCTGACGCTGCGGAACCCGGAAGCACCCCGGCGCGGGAACGTCCGCTGCGGCGTCAGTGTCACAATTCGCCCATCGGTAGCCTGGAGGACCAAAGCCGGCTCGCCGTTCGGCAGGAGCTTGACCAGCCCACTTTCCAAAGGAGAGTGGAGCCTCTGCCTTGTCACGTGCATGCCCTCCTGACCTGCGGCGTCAAGCAGGGCGGCAATCAGGGTAAGGATGCCCCATGCCTCGTACAGGAAAGGAACGCTCTCCACAGGGGCGTCGAGAGCGGGATGGGACACCTGAACGCCGGCGGATCGCCGGAATGCCAGGAAGCCCTCCAGCCCGGCCCTGTATACCGGCCTTCTGAGAAGGACCATTGTCAGGCGCGTGGGTGGGGAGGTCAGGCGACCCGCGCCGTTCAGGAACGATGCGGCATGACGGGCCCGCGCGAAGCCTGCCGCCAGCGTATCCAGGTGCTCGGAGATCCCGGGATCGATCGACGGGGACGCTGCGATCCAGCGACTGACTCTCCGCAGGCGCAGGTGGACCTGGTCCCGGAAAGTCCGCAGGAGTCGGTTCTCAAAGGTGTTGAAGTCGTACTCGACCCGGGAATCTACGACTTTCAGCGGACGCCGGTCCGCCGAGATGTTGGCGGCTCTGCGGAAAGCTGCCGGCAGGTCCGCCGGCGACGGTCGGCGGGCTCGCTCCGCGGGCACCCAGGGCCGGAAATCGGCCAGCACCGCATGGGGATCACGGGCTGCCTCATGGAGGATCCTGATGATGCCGGGGCGTTCGCCGTCACCTTCAAGAGCCCGGCGCACATGCTCGATCTCCTGAGCCAGGGTGACCATCCGCGGCGGGCGCCATGCCAGCCCTGCGTAGGCGCCGAGCCGGTCGAGGGAGAGGGCGATGGAGGCCGGCAGACCGCATTCCAGATCATCGAGCATCGCAGCGAACGAGGCGCCGTCGATTTTGGCGGGTCTTATCCGGAGCAGGCGCGACCAGTGTTCAGCCCTCAGGCGGATTTCCAGAAGCCAGCAGCCGGAGGGAGCACGATCCCAGGATGCGGCGATCCGCTCCTCGCCCCCGGACAGTTCCAGGCGGACCGGCATCGGGCGGCCATTCAGAGTTACCCGGACCGAATGCCATTCCGCTGCTGCGATTCCCTGCAGGAGAATAGTCGCCGGCTCCCATTCCCGCGGTTCATCCGCTGAAACGCCTGCAAAGGTGCGGAACCGAATGTCGGGGGCGAACGCAGCCGCATGCTCAGAAGAAGGATACGAAGCCATGTGCCTGGTATCCTTCATATATCAGGCGCGCCCGATCCCTGCTCAGCGGAAGGTCGTCACCGCATGCTTCCATCAGCCGCATGAGGGCATCGCCGACCCGGCTGTCGTTGCCCTTGATCTTCGGGAGAATCTTCTGGAGCACCTGTTCGTCAAGCGCCTCGGGCCAGGCGACACCGAGTTCCGATGATCTCCTGATGTAAGCGCCGATGTCATCGAGCACTCGGAAGGCGAAAGGAGCGACATGGGCAACGGCGTCCCACACGGCCATGAGCCTGGCGCTGTGGGCGGAGTTTCCCAGGTGCTGCACAAGCGCCTCCCGCGGACTGCCCAATTCTATCAGTTGTGCGCGGTCGAAGACCTTATCCGCGAATCCATGTGTGGTTTCATCGACGTTGACGGTCCCCACGAACAGCAGGTTAGGAGGGAGCATCACTGACCTTCCGGGAGCGACCTCGATTTCCACTTCACCGCTGCTGCTGCGCTTTCGCAGTTCCATAGCCGACAGAAACCGGGCGAAGTAGTGCTCGACCCTTGCCAGGTTCATTTCGTCGAGGATCAGGTGGAAGGGGCGTCCAGTCCGTCCCTGTTCCCGTGCCTCGCGCCAGTCGCGTGCAGCTTCATCGAGGAAGAGGGAGAACGCCGTGGCATGGAACGCGCCGTCCAGCGGGTTCAGATAGCCGAGCAGATCCTCATTGGATGTCCAGTTCGGGGCGACGGGAACCACGAGGTGCCGTGCGCCGGAATGGTGAGCATACAGTTCGGCCAGCCAAGTCTTCCCCGTACCGCTGACACCGGCAAGGATGACAAACCCGCGGGACTTGAGAGCAATGTGGTATCGCCTGACCACTGCTTCGGGAAGGCGCAGGCCAGCGCTCGTGATACGGGCGAAAAGGTCAGGGAACGAGGGTTCCGGCAGCGTTTCTGTGCGGCTCTCCTCCATCATCAGGCTTTCGATGATGTCCCTGCGGACTTCGCATATTTCCTGAAACCGCCAGCCGGGGGATCCGCCCGACTTCTTCGGCAGGGTTCCGGTCCACCAGCGGACGCCGATGCGGTGGCGGAACTTGGCTGTGGGCTCGGCCGTGTAGCCGCTCTCGACCAGGCCGACCGCAAACACGACGCCCGCATCATCGCCGGCAACTACGACGTCCCCCGGCCGCAAGGAAGAGAAAAGTCGCAGTTCGCGAATGCGGGAGTTCCACTGATGTCCGCCTTGTGTCGTCAGGGCATTGGCCAGCCCATCGAGCCCTGCATGAGCGGAAATGTCGGCCAGGGGAGCAGCAATGGCGGCGACGGATCCAGCAAGCCACTCATTCATGCCGGTCGTGGGCGGCCTAATCCGGACCACGAGGCATCGGGAAGCGGGATCGACCGCCGACAGAAGTTCGGCAGCGATCGACGGATGGTTGGTTTGCAGCATTGAGGTTCTTGAGAAGCATTCCGGGATAAGTTTTCGGCGCATGGGCATCCGCGATGCGCCTGCTGAAGTTCCAGGAAGCATAAAGAGCAATGGATGACCAACAGCTTAATTTCCTTAGGCGAATACCGCCCGATCGTTTCTCAGCCACGAAAATAGACCGTAGAAACAAAATGTAGTACATTTTAGGGGCATTTCGGGTGAATGATAAATTGTACCGGTTGCAGCCAACTCACGGCGCCCGCCGCGTGAAGCGCTCGCCCACGTAGATCCGCACCGGGTTGCCGCGTTCCAGCGCGTCGTGGCGGGACCAGCGCTCGCGCCCGGCGGCCCGGTCGGCCTCGCGTTTCAGCCCGTCCAGCGCCGCGGCCAGCCGCGCCGATGCCAGCGCGCGGTTGCGGTGCTGGCTGCGCTCCTCGCGGGCGAGCGCCACCGTCCCGGTCGGCAGGTGCGTGATCCGGACCGCCGACTCGGTCGTGTTCACGTGCTGGCCGCCGGGACCGGACGATCGCAGGGTCTCGATCCGGAGATCCCGGTCGCTGAGATCCGGGGACGGGGGCGGCGGCGAGAGCCTGGAGACTCCGACGAACCAGTTCTTGCGTCCCCAGCCCGGCCGGAGCGGGCTCGGACAGATCCACTGGACGGTGCCCTCCCAGGAGCGCGCCAGGGTCTCGGCGCCGTCTCCCCGCAGCGCGACGAGCGCCGACATCAGGCCGTGCGGCGCCGTCTCCGCCCCGATCACCTCGGCCGCGACGCCGGCCTCGGCGGCCTCGGCGAGCAGGATCCTGGACAGGCCCGCCACCGCCATCCGGCACTCGGCCGGCCCCCGCCCGGCCGTCAGCAGCAGCCAGGTCATCGCCGCCGCCCGGCGTCGCGGGCCTCCCGGCGCTCCCGCTTCCAGCCGCCGCGGTTCCCGCGGGTCTCGTCGCTGGCACCCTGCGAGGTCTTGAACGTGACCACCGGCCGGAACGCAGCGATGACGGAGACCAGGCCCGCCGCCTCGAGGTCGCCGACCACCGAGGAAGCGTCCTTGTAGCATTCCGGGGCCTCCTCCCAGAGCAGCAGCTCGTCGCCGCAGACGACGCGCCCGCCGAACGGGTTGCGCTCCAGGTCCTCGCGCCGGTAGAGGCCCTTGAGCTTGCCTTTCGCCTCGTGGCGGGCGAGCTTGCGGCCCGCCCCGTGCGCCAGCGACCGCAGCGCATCCTCCCGGCCCGGGTCCGGCCGGACCAGGAAGCTGAGGTCGCCGCGCGAGCCCGGGATGACCACCGGCCCCCGGTCCGCCGGGGCGGCTCCCTTGCGGTGAAGCCAGCACGCGCAGCCGTCGATCAGCGCCGCCGTCACGCTGTTGTGGCAGACGTCGAGGACGTGGACTCCCCCGGCGCCGATCGCGTCCAGCGCCCGGCGGGCGCACAGGTCGCGGTTCGCCTCGGCCCAGCGGACGGCGCGGTCGTGCGCCGCCAGGTACTCCGCGCCCTCGGGCGAGCCGGGCGCAGCACCCGCCGCCCCGAAGCGGGCGGCATGGCGGCGCAGGACGGCCTCGCCGAGGCCGCGCGAGCCCGAGTGGGCGATCACGCACAGCCGGTCCTCCGCGAGGCCGAGCGCCGCCAGGGCGTCGCGGTCGCGGGTCTCATGGACCTGCTGGATCTCGATGAAGTGGTTGCCGCGGCCGGGCGTGCCGAGTGCCGCGTCGTGCTCGGTCGGCTCCAGCCCGCGCTCGGCGAGCCAGGCGGCGGTGTCGCCCTCCCAGGGCCGGTCGATGCCGTCGAGCCGGCCGGCCAGGCGCTCCGGCCGGGCCTTGCGGGCGGGCAGGTCGGTCGCCCACAGCGACATGCCGCAGCCGATGTCGGAGCCGACCAGCGACGGGTAGACGGCGCCCTCCGACAGGAACGCGGCCCCGACCGGCGATCCCTTGCCGGGATGGAGGTCGGGCATGCCGACGCTGAGGCGCATGCCGGGGAACTTCGCGACCTCGTCCAGCTGGCGCAGGGCTTCGCCCTCGATCCAGGTGGACGGGGACGCGATCACGCGGACCGCAGGTCCGCGCTCGGTGATGACCGGATTATTCATGCTTCCCCTCCAGGCAGGGATTGGTGCTGCCGGCGGCCAGGCGCGATGCCCGCTTCGCCGGTGCTGCGGTTGACGACGGCCCCTCTTGCCAGGCTCGATGCGAGGCTACGCAGTTCCGGCTCCGAGCCGGCGGGACGGGCGCCGCGAGGTGCCTGCCCCGGCTGACCGCCCTGGTCCTGCGGCTGCCGCGGCCGGGGCTGAGGGAACTGGGCCTTCACTGGGGGTGACCAGGGCGCCCGCTTTACCCGGAGCAGCCCGCGCGTCATGATGACAGCCGGGCGTTCCCGGCGTCGGGGAGCGGCCGGCGTGAACAGCAGGGGCGAATGACGACGGATGCTGGACGCGACGGCATACGGGATACCGAGTCCGCTCCCCGGACGCCGGAGATTGCCGGCGATGTGATCCTGCGTCTCGGCGGCGAGGTTCCCGAACCGGTCACCCTGATCAGGACGCTGTCCGGCTGGGGCCTCGGGCTGCGGGCGGCGCATGAAACCGCCGGTCGCCTCAGCCGGGGCGAAACCGTCCCGCTCGGCCTGACAGGTGCGCCGGCCCGCGACGACCAGAGGCGCATCCTGAACGGGCCGG
Organism: Skermanella rosea; assembly: GCF_016806835.2. NCBI lineage: Bacteria > Pseudomonadati > Pseudomonadota > Alphaproteobacteria > Rhodospirillales > Azospirillaceae > Skermanella > Skermanella rosea. Next base: position 207,294 of record NZ_CP086112.1, read on the forward strand.
GCATCGGCGCCTCGTTTCCCGAAGCGTCCGCAGGTCCGGGCGGGAACACTCCCTGAAACCGGCAGCGTGCCGCGCGCCCGGTGCCCGGGCGAGGCCCCGGGCCGGCATGTCACGGGCAGCCGAGGGGCCGCACCGCGACGGCATGCGGCATCGGCCGGCCGTCGGAGACGATGTCGTTCGCCCCGGCTCATCACCGGGCGGACCGCAGCACCGGCTGCGGTTCGGAACCGGACCGCCACGGCGTTCCTGAGGCCGGGACCGGAATCGTCGCCGGCGCTTTCCGGGATTGCCGGGCGCATCCGTCCGGCAGCGGGGCATGGGGTGTCCAAATGCTCTCCGCCTGTCATCGGTCGACGAACGCCAGCAGCGTCGCTGCCAGCCGGGAGTGCGCGTGGGTGAGGAACTGTGCGGAGCAGGCGACGGAGATGTCCTCGCGACCGGCAACGTCCCCGATGACGTCCCGGACCGATCCGATGGCGGCATCGAGGTGCCGGAGGGTGCAGTCCTCCGTCATGACGGCGCTGATCAGGGCGCGGCTCGTTCTTCCAAGCCCGATGCCGAGTGCTTGCGCCTGCTCCGCGATCAGCCCGCCGGCATCCCCCGCCAGGCCGGGAGCCACGGTGGCGCCGAGCGCGAAGCCGTCTCCTCCCGGGAACACGACGTCATCGAGGTCGGCCATGTCGATCCCGATGCAGCCGACGCCGCGCGCGGGCCCGATGAGGGCGAGCATGGCGACCGCCAGGGCGGCCTCGTCGCCTCCTGCCTGGCAGGGAACGCAGATCCGGGCAAGCCGGGGCGCCGCCGGCCCCGGCCAGGACAGGCCGTCCCGGTCCGACGCGGCGAAGACGGCGGCACGCGCACCGGCTGCCGCCGCTGCCCGGGCGCGGTCGATGACTTCGGGCAGGGCGTACCAGCCGGTGCTGTCGACCGCGAACACCGCAAGGGCCGGCCGCACCCACTCTTCATCGCGGTCGTCCAGGACAAAGCCCGGAGTCTTGCTGATTTCCTCCCACGGGACGGCGAGCGGCGAGGCCGCGACGGCGCGGGCGGCACGGGACGCGGCCTCGCCGAAGCCGGACAGCGGGATGCGCTGCAGCCATTCGGTCGCCTCCAGGAAGTGACGGTCCCCAGGGAATGGCCGGGGCAGGGTGCCCGCACCAAGGCTGGCAGCACCGCCGCCCGCCGCCAGCCATCCAAGGACCGTCCGGCGGCCGAGTTCAGTCATCAATCGCACCCGGTGCGCCTATGGTATCGCGGAGGATCGGCCTGGGCACGAGATTGTACAGCTCGATTACCTCCTCCGTGACAATATGGCGGCAGCGCATGAGGTCGAGGAACTCCGTCCCGGTCTCGCCGACGATGGCCTGGGCGTCGAACTCGAGGTGAAGCGTGTGCCTCAGGTCGTTGAAGCCGCGGATGCCGATGCCGGTGAGCGGCCGGTCCGGCTCCGCGCCGGCGCCGTCCGCCAGTTGCTTCATGCCATGCATCAGGACGGCCAGATCCTCCTCGTCCATGTCGGCGTCCGGACGCCCCAGCGCGTCACGGCGCCGGTAGGTTTCCGGGCCGACCGCGACGTAGCGGCGCGCCTTGACCTGCAGATAGACGAAACCCACTCTCTCCTCCTCAAAGCCGCGGGTCGACCGGCTCGCTCTCCAGCGCGAGCACGCCGAAGACGCATTCATGGACGCGCGCGGGCGGCTCACCGGCGACGAAGCGCTCCAGTCCCTCGACGCCCAGCGCGAACTCCCGCAGCGCCAGCGAGCGCTTGGCGCCCAGGCCGCGGGCGCGCAGCCGCTCCAGGTTCTCCGGGAAGTCGTATTCCGGCCCGTAGATCAGGCGCAGGTACTCGCGGCCCCGGCATTTCAGCGCCGGCTGCACCGGCCCCCGCGCACCCGCGGCGACGAAGGCGGCGGGCTTGACCACCATGCCCTCGCCGCCGGCGGCCGTCAGCGCCTCCCACCAGGACACCGCGGCGGCGCAGGACGCCGCGTCATCGAGGTCAACCGAACGCCAGGCGGTCGGCGCGAACGGCGCGCCGGTCGCGGCGATGTCGCCGAGCGTCTCCATGTGCCAGGCATGGTCCCGGTCGACATGGGTTCGGCCCTCGGTCGCCAGCAGGTGGAAGGGCGCCAGCCGGAGATCCTCCACCGACCCGACCGGCCAGCAGTAGCGGCGGTAGGCGTCGGTGAAGGCCCGCGCCGCCGCCGCCCGCCGTCCGGTCCGGTCGGCCAGCGCCGCGACGTCCACGCCGCGGGCCGCCGTCCGGGCGAGCAGCGCTTCGGCCTCCCTGAGGCCGGCCCGGGCGGCGGCGCCGACCGGGGCGTACTGCCCGGCGAGCAGCGCCTGCGCCTTGGCGGACCACGGCATCAGCTCGGCGTCCAGGCACACCCAGTCGGTCCCGAACCGGTCCCAGAACCCGGTACGCCCGAGGGCTGCGCGCACCCGGTCGAGCAGCGCCTCCTGGAGGGACGCATCGGCGAAGAACGGCCGGCCGGTGCGGGTGTGGACGATCCCGGCGGCGCCGCCGGCGCCGAAGCGCCGCCGCGCGGCATCGGCGTCGCGGCAGGCGATCACGACGGCGCGCGAGCCCATGTGCTTCTCCTCGCAGACCACGTGGCCGATGCCGGTGCTTCGGTAGTACGCGAAGGCCTCGGCCGGGTGCTCGAGCAGCGCCGTGTCCCGGGAGGTCTCGGAGGGCGACATGGTCGGCGGCAGGTAGATCAGCCACCGGGGGTCGGCCGCGAACCGGCTCATGGTCTCCAGCGCCGCCGCGGCGTTGTCCTCGCGGATCGTGACGGTCCGGTGCAGGCGGGTCCCGATGATGCGCTTTCCCAGCACGTCGCCGATGTCGAGCGTGCCACCGTCGGCATCGCCGTCCCGGAGCGGCCGGACGGGCTCGCACCAGGTCCGGGCCGCCGGCACCGAGACCAGCTGGCGCTCGGGCCAGCGCAGCGCCGTCAGGCGACCGCCGAAGACGCAGCCGGTGTCGATGCAGATCGTGCGGTTGACCCAGCGCGCCTCCGCCACGGGGGTGTGGCCGTAGACCACCGATGCCGCACCCCGGTAGTCCCGCGCCCAGTCGTGGCGCACCGGCAGGCCGAACTCGTCGCTCTCGCCACTGGTCTCGCCGAACAGGGCGAAGGCGCGGACGGCGCCCGACGCCCGGTTCTGCATCGACTCCTTCATCCCGGCATGGGCGACCACCAGCCGGCCGCCGTCGAGCACGTAGTGGCTGACCAGGCCGTCGATGAAGGCCGCGGCCCGGCTCGCGAACTCCGGCGGCTCCGCCGCGAGCTGCGCCAGGGTCTCGGCCAGCCCGAGGGTCGGCTTGACATTGCCGCCCTTGAGGGCGCGCAGCAGCTTGGCCTCGTGGTTGCCGGGCACGCACAGCGCGTCGCCGGCCCCGACCATGCCCATCACGAGGCGCAGCACCGCGGGTGCCGCGGGGCCGCGGTCGACCAGGTCGCCGAGGAACACGGCCTTGCGCCCGGACGGCGGCACCACCCGGGGCTCGGGTCCGTCCTCGACCGCGTAGCCGAGGTCGCGCAGCAGCCGGACCAGCTCGTCGTGGCAGCCGTGGACGTCGCCGATGATGTCGAAGGGCCCGGTCTCGGAGCGCCGGTCGGTCCACAGCGGCCGGCGCTCGATGTCGGCCGCGTCGGCCTCCTGCGCGGACGCCAGGCGGTGGACGAAGCGGAATCCTTCCCGTCCAAGGCCCTTGAGCGACCGGCGCAGTGCCGCCGCCTGGTTGCGCACGACGTGCGGGCCGAACTGGCGGTCCGGCCGGCTGAGGTTGCGCGCATGGCAGACCTCCTCGCCGACGTCGAACACGATCGCGACGGCGAGCGCGTAGTGGGCCCTGGCCAGCTCGACCAGGCCCCGCCGGTCCTCGGCACGGACATTGGTGGCGTCGATCACGGTCAGGCGGCGCGCCGCGAGGCGATTGGCCGCGATCAGGCGGAGAACCTCGAACGCGGCGGGCGTGGCCGCCTGGTCGGTCTCGTCGTCGGAGACCAGGGCGCGGCAGGCGTCGGAGGAGACGACCTCGGTCGGCTGGAAGCAACGGCGCGCGAAGGTCGACTTGCCCGAGCCCGACGGCCCGACCAGGAGCACCAGGGAGAAGTCCGGGATGCTCAGCTGCATCGGGTGAAGACTCCCATCTGGGTCGGCGGCCCGAGCACCGGATCGGGCTCGCCGACCGGACTGAGCCGCACGGTGTAGCCGAAGCGGGCGCAAACCCCGTCCGCCCAGGCGTGGAACTCGTCCCGGCTCCACTCGAAGCGGTGGTCCGGGTGCCGCATCGTGCCGGCGGCCAAGGTCGCGAACCGGCCGTTGTAGTCCCGGTTCGGCGTCGTCAGGACGATCGTGCCGGGGCGGGCGGTGCGGAAGACGGCCTCCTCGAACGCGGGCAGCCTCTCCGGGTCGATGTGCTCGACGACCTCGACCACCGCCGCCGCGTCGAAGCCGGCGAGGCGGCGGTCCCGGTAGGTCAGCGCACCCTGCTGGAGCCTCACCCCGGTCCGCGCGCCGAGCCGGCGGCCGGCGCGCTCGAGGGCGACCGGCGAGGCGTCGACGCCGACGAGCGAGGCATACCGGCCCTGGTCCGCGAGACGCCGGAGCAGCCGGCCCTCGCCGCAGCCGAGGTCGAGCACGGTGGCGGCGCCGCAGGCCTCCAGTTCGGCGGCCACGGCGTCGAGGCGCAGGTCGTTGAGGCGGATCGGCGCCTCGAGCGCGTCCTCGCCGTCGCCGGCCCGGACCGGCGCCTCTTCCGCGTCGAGCCGCAGCAGGGCGGCCGCGGCGAGGCCGTGCTGGTGGCGCAGGTAGCGCCGCGCGATCAGGTCCCGGTCCGGGTGGCCGGCCAGCCAGCCCTCGCCCCGGCGCAGCAGCTTGTCGACCTCGTCGGCGCCGACATAGTAGTGCTTGGCGTCGTCGAGCACCGGGACCAGGACCGCCAGGTGGGTGAGCAGGTCCGCCAGCCGGCAGTCCGCCCTCAGGGTTACGGCGTGGAGGCAGCCGGGACCCCACTCCGGGTGGACCGGATCGAGGGGCAGCGGCTCGGCCCCGACCTCGTAGCCGAGCGGGTCGAACAGCCGGCGGACGATGTCGGCGCCGCCGCGGCACGACAGCGGCACGATCCGCGCCTCCAACGGCAGGTTGGATGCCGCGAGGCCGGGCCTGTGGGCGCAGCGCCCGCCCAGCGCCGTGCCCAGGGTCCGGGACAGGGCGACGCTGAGGAACGAGGATGCGACGTAGGGCCGGTCGCTGACGTACTGGTCGAGCGGCCCGGCGCCGTCGCGGCCGCGCACCAGCGCCACCGGATCGACCTCCAGCAGCAGGGCGAAGGTGCAGCGGTCGTCGCCGGCATCCGGGTAGAACAGGTGCGCCGTGCCGAAGCTCAGGCTTTCCTGCTGCGCCCTGTCGGGATGCTTGTGCAGCAGGAAGCCGAGATCGGTCGCCGGCCGGCGGGTCGTGCTCAGGGTCAACAGCATGCGCTCACGCTCCGCGGCTGCCGGGGGGCTGCCGACCGCAGGCCGGCTCCCGGCCGGCGGGCCGGGCGTGCCCGGTCCCGGTGATTCTCGGTGCGCGTGGTAGGACGTGTGTCAGGATGGGCTCCGGCGCGACGGGGATTGATGCTCCGGCGGGCGCGGTACTGCCCGCCGTCGATCCCATGCTGTCACGATCGCTCCAGCCGTCAAGCGGCCGGGCGTCAGGATCTGACGTAAGGGGCCAAGTGCACCGGGAGAAAGGCGGGACAGCTCCTTGCCGGCGGCCGGAGCCGCGATCTCCCGCATCCCGGCCCGGACCGGTCGGCCGCACGCCGGCTTCCGGGTATCCGCCGTGTGGGAGACGCAAGCCGTCGCAGGATCCGGCCGGCCCGGAACCCCTTGAGGGAGCAGGGACTGCGCCCCGCCACCCAGTGGGTGCGGGAGGTCCGGTCCTTGGCGTTCGAGGCGGAGGCGCGGCGCCAGCCGCTGCTCGTTTCCCGAAACCCGCATGGCGACGAGGACTGCCGAATCAGCGGAAGCGGTTTCGATATCAGTCTCCCGATCAATGCCCATGGCACTGCTTGGGAGGGTTTTCGGTTTCCGGATGATCATGCCGATCATCCGGAAACCGTATGATATCGCCGGTGGTCAGGACCAGGAGTACGGCGGACCCTCCTGCGGGGCTGAACGGGTACCCTTTTCGTTGTCGCAGTCCCGCCGGTAGATCAGGGGGCAAGGCAAGTCATGGGTCGTCCTCGAATTCGTCATCCGCCGGCTCGCCGTCGGGGAGGTCCGGTATCGGTTTCCGGAGGCCCGCGGCTATCTCCGCGCGAACCGCGCGCAGGCTCGGGGGATAGCCCCCCACCGCCTCGATTTCGCCGATGCACCCCCAGCAGTCGCCGCCGCAGTCCGATGAGAGCGGGTCGGACGGCTGGTTCAGCCGGCGCCCGCACATGATGCATGCGTCCTGGTTCATGAAAACGGCCGACTTGGTTCACAGTGATGTCGGGATGCCTTGCCTGCGGGGCCCGACGCCCGCCGGGCGGGCCGCGACGCCGGATGCGCCCCGGCAAGCCGGGTCCCCCGCTCAAACGTCCGAAACGTTTCGCGAACCCGGGGCCGAGACAGCCCCGGCCGGCAGTCTGGCAAGTATCGGAGCGCGGTCAAGCCATGCCGGGAGCCCTGCCGGGCGGGCTGACCGGGGCGCGATCGAAAAGACAGCCCGGGCGGAGCCGCGGCAGGTCCAGGGCAAGCGGAGCGCGGCCGCCGGAACAGCACGGAGTCGTCCGGGCCTGGGCTGTATCGGTTGCGGGCGTCGGGCGCCCGGGTGGTGACGATGGTCTGCCTTGCGGCGTTGGCGAGCCCTTGCGCGATGCCGGCAGCACGTTCAGGATCATCCGCGCCTGGGGATCGGACTCCGGCACAGAGGCCGGCGGCCTGTCCGGATGGGGCCGCGCCGCGTCGCTGTCGTGGACCTGGGCCGACAGGACGGAATGCCCGTCCTGCCGCAGAGGCGGCGGGGGTTTTCTGCCGTTGCATGAAGGATTCCTCCCGGTTTACCGCAGGCGCTCATGCTGTCACGATCGCTCCGGCCGTCAACCGGCGGTGCGCCAGGATCTGACGCAGGGTCTGTGCCGCCAGCTCCCGCTGCGGTGTAAAGCGTGCTATGACGGGGCGGCGTTTCCACGCCGAAGCGTGACCCTGGGTTTACCCCGACGACCGGCATCAGGCCGGAAAACCGATGCACCACATCTTCCCCGACCATGCCCTTCTTCGCCGGGAGTGCGACATCCTTCTCGCCGTCATCGGCTGGCCCGAACGCCTCGAGGACTTCAGGCGCTGGATGGCCGATGCTCATCCCGAAGCGGATATCGAGACGACCTGCTTCGACTATCTGCCGTTCGGCCCGCTGGCGGAGATCGTGTTCGATAACTACGACGTGATCCTCCGGATCCGCTTCCCGACGGAGGCCGAAGCGCGGCGGTTCGAGGAGCTCTGGCCGACGCGCGGCCTCGCGGCCGGGCCCTATGCCGCATCGTGGCCCGACCGCGGCCCAACGCCGGTAACGTGGAAGCCGCTCCGGCCGGAGCTCCTGCGTCGCATCGCGGAGATGGGGGAGAGACGGAAGAAGGCCGCCGGCGGCAGCGATCCCGCTTGAGGCGGGACCCGCCGGGGTTCGGCGACCCCGAGCGTCCGTCCGTCATGGCCTTCACGACGTCAGCATCTTCGGGATCACCGTACGGCATCCTCCCGGTCACGCCGGAGGCGCGGCTCAGGGCGCGCCCGTTCCAGTGCATGGCCGGGAAGAACGGCAGGGAGCCGGGGAAGGATGCCGGCGTGCCCGCCGGCTCCCCGTGGTCCATCGCGGCTTCGCCGGCGGATCCGGGCTTCGAAGCAGGGGCCGCCGGCAGGAGGCAAGCCAGAAAGCGCGGGGGCCGGCAAGCCCGACGCGTGGGTCCCTGCCGGCCGCGGCTCGCACCCGGACCGCCCGGAAGGCGCGTCCGCCGGATCCATTCCGGCTGAGGCTCATGATCGTTCCGATGGATCCGGGCGGCAATCCGGAGGGGATCCGCCTGGCCGTTGCGCGGTCCTGACGGTTGACTGTCTGCCCCTGCTCGGCAGCGATCCGCCGGGCATATTCATGGCGGGCCGGCGGAGATACCGGCACTGATCGGCATGACCGGTCCAAGGCCGGCGAATGTCGTACAGCAGGATCCGGCCCGGCGCTCCAGCCGGCACGAGGATCCCGCCGTCGGCGTCGGCTCGATGACGTCATGCCGCCGCATCGGCTGATCCGGGGGCCAGGCCCGGCCGGCGGGTTCTTCAGGAAGCCGCGGGACCCGCCGGATCGGACACAGTTCCCGCCGTCGTGCAGGACGTCCCTGCGAAACTGCGGCACGGAGCCTGCCGGCATCATCGGCAACGCGGTCTCCCGTCCATCCCGTGCCGCGTTTCAGCGGTACCGGGCCATGGCGGCGGCTGCCTGGGCCCAGATCGCCGCCAGGAGACAGCCGCATTCCAGGCTGAGGGTTCCCGGTTTTCCCCGGACGGGCGCCGCAGGCTCGAAGCGCGTCTGGAGACCCAGTGCGCGATCCTGCAGGCGGGCGCAGACCGCGCTCCGGACGAGGTTGCGCAGCATGCGCTACAGGGCGCTGACCTCGTTTCCGTGCGTGCGCGCCGCCGATGGTACCTTACGACCGGGGCCGAACAGCTGCCGCCAGCGCACCTCCGGCGGGAGGAAGGAGGTCTTGTCCGCGGGTTGCCTGAGCAGCTTTCGCCGGTCTTCCCGGGACAGGCGCCAGCTGAAGGTCTCCTCGCCGATCCCGACGAACTCCCGCATGGCCCCGACGTCGCGTGAGCGGAGGATCGCATCGATCTCCAGGCACTTGCCCAGCGCGAAAGCCTCGTCCCGCCACAGCGATACCGGCTCGCCATGGACGAGCGGCCATCGGCCGGCTTCGGGTCCCTCCGCCGCCCGGTCCGCTTCGGCTGGCCCGATCGGGGTGCCGCCGGCATCCACGGGAACGATCGCCTCGCCGAATGCAAGGCTTCCTGTCCTGCCGGCGAACGCGCGCACCGCCTCGACCGTCGGGGGCAGGGCGGCGAACTCCCGGTAGAGGTCGGGATAGTCCAGCGGCGCGTACTCATCCAGGGTTTCGTGCCGGCACGTCCTGCCGAAGGCTGAAAGGACGACCAGTCGATCCTCGGGTGATTTGCCCGACCAGCACCCGCGGACGGCCTCCTCGAACCTCGCGGTCTCGGCCGGATCGCCAGTCCGGCCGGGCAGGGAACATGCCAGTTCCGCGAGCGGGACGCCGAAGCCGAGCGCGGGCAAGGGGACTGCTTCCGCGGCGTCATGGGGGGCGGCCGGTCTCCACCACCGAAACCCAAGATCCTTCAGGTCCAGCAGCATGGCGGTATTCCCTGGATTGGCTTCGGGTTCCTGCAGACGGCCGGATCCTGTCGATGCCGGTGCCGGAAACTCAGCGGCAGGCGTGCCGGAGGTCTCGGCCGGCATCCTGCGGACCGTCAGGGCATGTCCCGAAGGTCGGGTTCGGCCGGTCCATCATCGCCTGCCGGGCCGTCAGAAATTGACGGGCCGGCCGACGCGAAGGCGCGGAAGCCCGCCGGAAGAGGCCGTCCGGGCGCCGAGTTCACCCGGGAAACCCGGGAAGCCCGACTCATCGAGGCCGCCGCTCGGATAGTGACAGGCTCGCCGGGTAAGCCCTCGACCGATCCAGGGTCATGTCGCTCGGGTTCGTCGCGGCGGAGCCGGGTCCTGACGGCCGGCGGGCAAGGAACAGGGGCGCCGTGATCGGTTCCGACGCCTTCCGGGTTCGGGACCGGAATTCAGGGGTGGGGCCAGGGCACGGGCGGGCGGCGAGACAGGCGCCCGACCGGCGCTACGGCCGGGCACCGGGCCGATCAGGGGCAGGCGGCCCGCGACGCCGGATGTTCCCGGAAGACCGGGCCCCCCGCTTCAACGCCCGAAGCGTTTCGCGGACCGGCACCGATGCTGTCACGATCGGGTTTCCGCGACTAGCCTGAAGGAAGATCGATGTTTACAGCGGCGGCCGCGCCGGTGAGGATACTCTGCCCGGCAGAAAACCGTGGCGCGCTCAGTAGCGGCCGGCCCTGACAGGCAGGATCCTGCTCAGCAGCCGGCTGCCGGCCGGTAAATTGATGCGTCATGCCTTTCGCGATCATGCCATCGTCCGCATCGGGAGCGACGTCTTCCTCGCCGTGCTCGGCTGGCCGCCGAGCCTCGAGGCATTCGACCGCTGGATGGCGCACACCCATCCCGGGGCCCGTGTCGGCATCACCGAGTTCGATTACCTGACGTTCGGCCCCCTCGCCGGGATCGTTTTCGATCACTACGACGTGATCTTAAGCGTTCGCTTCGCGTCGGAGGGCGAGGCGCGGGAATTCGAGGCGCGCTGGCCGACGATCGGGCCCGCCGCCCGGCCGTCTGCCGCGCTGTGGCCGGATCGCGGGCCGACACCGCGCCGATACGAGCTCTACGAGCCGCACTTCCGGCGCAGGAGGGCCGACTGGAAGCTCCGGCGGGCCGCGCGCGGCGAAGCCGCCGATCCCGGTGAACCCGGACCGGACCTGTCGCGCGGATCATGAAGCGTCGGGCGCCCGGTGCATACGAGACGGTGTATGGCCGGCCTGGCCCCGCAGCACCTTCACCCCGCAGGGCACCCCTGCTTCTTCCGGCGCGGGAGCCGGCGGCGTTCTTCGATGCGATGAGCCTGGCTGTCGGCCGGTGATGCCGAACCCGGCGAAGGGCTCGACGCCGCAGGGTGCCGTCGGTCCGTCCTGTCGCCGGAGCAGGGCGCGGCTGCTCTCCCGTCCGCACCGGGCAGGGCGGCGTACCCGACGACGGCGTGATGGCCGCGTCGCCGTGGCCGGGCCGGTGACGTGATCGTCGACCGGCGGAATGCAGGGGTGTTCCCGGCTCTTTGCCTGGACCGCGGGGTATCGCCGCGTCCGGTTCTGACGCGGCGCCGACGATAAACTCGGCGAAACTTCGGAAGGGGAGCGCGTGATGGATCACGTTCGGCGAACGGAACCGGCCCGGGCGGCGCCCGCGGCCGATCCGGGGGCGGACGAGGGCGGACCGCCGGAGGGAACGAGCGGGACCATTGCTCATGTGCATCGGCGGGACGCGGCGCATGAGGCGGAGTTCACCCGACCGAGCCCTGTCGTCGCCACCGCCCCCGTGGAGTTTACGCGGCCGCGGGACGCCGCCGGCTCCTGCCGCGCGCGGATCAAGGCCGCCGCGGAACGGCGGGGCTATATCCTTGATCCCGACGACACCAGCCTGACCGGCGGCGTGCGGGTGACACCCGCCGATCTCCTCCGGGCCGCCAGGGAACCGCCGGTGGCTCGCTACACGATCACCGACGACATGACGGAGGATGATATCCACCGGATGTCGTTTGTGGACGACTGAACTCCGCGGCCCGAGCCGTGTGCGGGCGGGAGGTGATGCGCAGGCATGATGCCGGCAGACTGATCGGCCCGGGTGCGGTTCGCGACGGCTTTCCTCCCCGTCGGCCGGATGACGACGCCGCAGGAGAAGCCCCCTGACGCTGCCGACAGGCGTCCGCCGCCCTGACCGACCCGGATGTTTTCGGTGGGACGTCGGCGCTCTAGCTTTCCACGGCAGGATGGTAGGCTCCCGCCGTCCTCCCGAACGTCGCGGCGACCGCCTCGTGCGCCGTCGCGACATGTGGCGGAACGGCGAGCCAGTAGCGCCGCCGGGAGCCGTCCGGGAGAATGGCGGGATCCTCCACTTCGACGAAAACGCTGGGGTCTTCCCTCCGGCCGAGGACGTGGAGCCGTCCGAAGCGGTCCTGCTGCACCGGGCGGGAGCGGAGCACCTCGAAGAACCGCGCCGTCCCGAAGGCCTTGATGGCTCCCGTGCGGCGGGGCGCATCGGGTATCCGGGTCAGGTAGCGCGCGAGCAGCCGGTCGCCGGCCCGGGCCGGCAGGAGCCGCAGGACGGCCGCGAGGACTCCCCGGTACCCGAGCCAGTCGAACACGGCGCCGTGGGCATGGCGGCCGGGCCCCGGCGCGCCGTGCTCCGTCGGGAACGTCAGCGGCGCATTGGCGGGAAGCACCACCGCGATGCCGTCGAGCACGCACAGGGCGTCTGCCGTCCGGTCGATCATGACGGCGGCGTTCAGGATCTCGGGCAGTTCGGCCTCTGCCCTGTTCTCAACGCCGAGCCGGGCGACCTCCCAGCCCGGCCCGAACCGGGCCACGGCGCGACCCAGCACGGGGCGGACATCGTGCCAGAAATCGGCGGCACGGGTTCCCTCGCGCTGGATGAGTTGGGCGGTCTCCACGCGCCTGGTAGGGGCGAACGCTTCCGGGCCGGCACGCCGCGGCGGCGGAGCGGCAGTGTCGACGGAGACCAGGGCCGAGGCCAGCCGATGCTCCACGATGCCGAGAACCGGCTCGCCGCCGCGCAGCGGCACCGGAGCGCCGAGATCGGCGGCGATCTCGCGACGGCGCCAGCACGGCCAGAGCACGATGCCGAGGAGAACCACGATCACGATCGCCTGGCTTGCCATGGCGGCGACCGCCAGGGCTGCGGTGACCGGTCCCGGCACGAAGGCGAGCGACGGCGGCACGGTCGCACCGAGGCAGAGGAGCAGGCCGGCAAGGCGCCAGCCGATGCCGGGCGTCGCTTCGGTCCGCCTGTTCCCGGTCTGCACCGGCATCAGGGCGATGAAGATCAGCATCGGCAGGGACATCAGGAGAGTGCCGCCATCGAGAACATGGCCGATCCTCTCCTCCGGGCCGGAGAAAGCCGTCGCCGCGAGGGCGGTCGTGACCGCGAACATGAAGCACAGCGCGAACAGATGAACGATCGCCAGGCTTCGCCGCGGGCCGGTGCGCGCGGTCGCGGCGGCGCAGACCACGCTGCACTCGGCGGCGTTGCGGGCGGTGACGACGACGGGAGGCTTCAGGTGGCACGCCGCGTAAAGGCGTCGAACCGCGTCGTCAGGCGCTCTGGCCGTCGATCGGGGGCCGTCCATCAGGAGTGCCAAGGCCGTTCAGTCCAGCACGGGGCGGACGGCCGCGAGGCCCGGGTCGAACTCGCGCTGACGCACGACCCGGTAGGTTCCCTGCGGAAGATCGATGAGCGCGTGCTCCTCGTGGACGAGGCGCGCGCCGTGGAGCCCGACCACGAGATAATCCGGGGCTTCGTCCGGCACGGCGGCGAGGCTCCAGGCGGCGACATCGGAACCCGGGGCCAGGACGTGCGACCGGGTTCCACCGCGGCCGGGTGCCACGAGCAGCGGCTGGCCGGCCGGCGGCCATTTCGGCATGGCGTTCGTCGGCACGGCATCGACGCGTTCGAGAAGCACGTCACCCTGTCGGAACTGCATGCGGCATCCTTTCCCGGAGTCCTGGCCGATCATCCTACCGCCGGCCGTCCGATCGCCGCGAGGTATCGATCGTATAGGCGGGCCGGAGCAGGCCGGGCCGGCACGGCAGCTGGAACCTGGTGTCGATGTCCCGTGACCAGCCGGCCGGATGGCTGACCGGTCAGGTGCGGCGGGCGGCTCGGGAACGGCGGCGTTCCGTCGGGGCCGGGAAATCCGGCAGTTCGGGTAAGGAAAGCCTGTGGGCAAGGCGAGAGCGGCAGGCGTCGCAGGACAGCCGGATGGGACGTGAGAGCGCCGGCTCGGCGCAGGCCCCGCCGGCTTGCCCTGGACGGCGCGGGTTCAACCAAGTTTTCATGCTCCATATGCCATGTTCGGTCGTGTATTGGTTGCTGGTCGAACGGTGGCCGGATGCGTCTGGCCCGTGAGCCGACACAGAGAGGAGCGCTGCCATGACCCCGGCCGAAATGGCCGCCGCCCTGGAGGACACCGGCCGCTACCGCGTCTTCGACGTCTACCGGCAGACGGACGGTTACGGCGACCTGCCGCCGGATGCGACGGTCTGCCGGCTGCTCTACGTCGACACGGAGACGACCGGCCTCGAGCACGACGCCGAGATCATCGAACTGGCGGCCGTGCAGGTGGAATACGACCCGTCGACCGGCAGGCTCGGCAGGATCCTGGCTGCCCGTTCGTGGCTGGAGCAGCCGGCCGGCGGCGCCGAAGTGCCGGCGGAAGTGACCGCGCTGACCGGCATCACCACGGAAATGGTCGCCGGGCAGCGGATCGACGACGCGGCCGTGCTCGACCTGCTGGCCGCCTCGAACCTGGTGGTCTCGCACAACGCGTCCTTTGACCGCCCGAAGCTCGAGGCGCGGCTGCCGGCTTTCGCGGCGAGGCCCTGGGCCTGCACGGCGGCCGAGATCGACTGGAAGGCCGAAGGCATCGGCTCGGCGAAGCTCGACTATGTCGCCTTCCGCATGGGCTTCATCTTCGCCGGGGCGCACCGCGGCGAGGTCGACTGCCTGGCGGGCGTCGAGGTTCTGAGCCGGACGCTGCCGGCGACGGGAACGCTCGCGATGGCGAGCCTGCTGGCGCGGGCACGGACGCCGACGTCGAGGGTATGGGCGATCGGCAGCCCCTTCGACGCCAAGGACGTGCTGAAGCGGCGCGGATACCGGTGGAACGACGGGTCGATCCCGGGCAGCGCCAGGGCATGGTACCGCGACCTGCAGGATGATGGTGCGGATGCCGAACTGGAGTGGCTGAGGGCGAATGCCGGCTGCACGGGCGTTCCGGTCCGGCTGACGGCGCGGGACCGCCATGCCGCGAGGGCGATGCTGATCCCTTACGGCTAGGCGACATAGGGATCGGCATCTAAGCCCGGAACAGAGGATCCGGGATGGACTGGAAGCAGGTGCGCCGCCGGTTCTTAACCCGGCTGAGGCCCGGAGGCTTACCGCCAATGGAAGGGGGGCGCACCCAGGCTTGAAGTGACGCAGGCCTGCTCCGATGTCAAAGTGTCTGCGGCGCATGCGGCTGTTTTACGGAAGGTTAGCGAGCGAGGCGTAACGTTTCCTGCATCATGCCTTCCGGAGGGGACTGTTGGCCGCCTTCCCGGGTCCGGAGATATGGGTGCCTCATACGGGTTGAAGGCGGAAGCATGCCTCGCATCATCCAGCATATCGATCAGATCGCGCGTCAGAAGCAGCGTGACGTGCTTTCGATCATATTTGGCGTCGGCACCGATATCACTGAGGACTTCGTTGATTGGTCGGAAACAGCGATTTGGCAGGAGGTTACGGGCTGGCTGGATGAACAAGGAATCCAATGGTATCCGTGTGGCGGCATGGCTTCAGAGAACTGCCTGGAGTCCTATCGCGGTCAAATCTATGTAGACATTCCTTATGATGCGGAAAACGCGGATTACAGAAGGCTGAGGGATTATTTCGAAAACCCCGATGGAACGATGCGGATATCAGGCGTTACACTGTGTTATCTGTCGCTCAACGTCGCAATGCGGAATGCTCACCACGATGAACCGGGCTTTTGGGAAAAATGGGCTAAAGACTTCTGAGCCGAACAAGCTTCCTGCAGGCATTGGCCCTCTGTCCGGATGCAACAAGGTTCCTTCCATCCACCGACCGTCTTCCCCCGCCACTCATCTCAAAGTACCATCCGAGCCAGCATCGCCGGGCAGCCCTGTCTGCGAACAGAGATCAATCTGCAGAAGCCCGACTGAGTACTCCATAAGATCTCATGCTCTCGCTCGTCGATCAGTCGTTCCATCTGAACTGTGTCGACATTCCACCATCTATAGTAAGTGTCTGTGCGGTTATGTTGATTGCGCCCGGACCGGCAAGAAAGACAACCGCATTCGCGACATCCTCGGCAGTCACAAGGCGTCCTAGAGGGTGTCGCGCGCAAAGCCGCTTGAATGCGTCATCTTCAATGTTTTTAGCCGTAGTTCCCGTGAGCGTAGTGCGCAGGAGATCGGTATCTACGAAACCGGGTGCCACGCAGTTCACACGGATCCCATCCTTTGCATGGTCGATGGCAAGAGTGCGCGCCAAGGTCGTGAGGGCCGCTTTGGCGGTTGCATAGGCGGCTCGATCCGGCGGCGTCACGTGAGCCCATATCGACGACACGAATATGATGACGCCACCGTGCTTGGTCTGCCGCATCAGGGGAATCGCTGTCTTGGCGCAAAAGAACGCTGCTCTCAAGTTCAAATCCATGCAGCGGTCCCAATCCGCCATGGACAGCGTCTCCCCATTGCCCAGAAAGGCGCCGCCCGCACAGCAGACTAGAAGATCGAGACCCTTGCTGCGAGCGCTGGTTCTGCCAATCGAGGTGGAAATCGCCTCCTCATCGCAGACATCGGCGACTTCTGGATGGATGGTGAGATTACCCGACGCGACGCGGCCGCGGCAGTCAGAGACGCTTTTCTCGCTCTGGGAGGATGCAGTGACCTCGTACCCCGATTTCGCGAGGGCCTGCGCTATCGCCCATCCGATTCCACGAGTACCACCTGTAACATAAGCACTATGCCGTACCTGCTCGTCATCTGGGTTTGCCACCACGGCCTTCCTCCTTAGCATCAGAGAATTGACGTCAGTTCCGGGTAATGTGCAGTCGCCTCGTCATGCGCTCGCGGTATCCGTGGATCTCATCGGCCATACGGGCATCGGACCAGCCACTCGCCCGGGCGACCGTGCGGGCCGCAAGCTCCACATCGTCGCCGATGGGATTTTCCGACCATGCCAGGCCGGTTCGGCGGAACATCACATCCTCGATCGTCACCGCATGCTCCGCCTGAACAGCACGTTGCATCCAGGCACGACGTTCGTCGGCCGTGCTCCGGCCGCTCTCGAGCGGCACGCTTGTTGACGCATAACTCGGGCGAGCCGTCGACTGACTGGGCGAAAGCCTGTCCTTGATGGCACGATATGCTATCTCCCCCGCGGACCGGTGGGTCATGATCGGGCCCGCCGTCATGGCGAACATATTGGGAGCACCTTCCTGCGTGAAATCGTGCAGTTCGCGCGACCGAGCCCCCATCGGCTGCGCCGGATCGTATGTCAGCGGCCTGACGCCGGACCAGCCATAGATGATATCGGAGCGCTTCAAACCGATCGTCGGCAGCAGGTGGTTGGCCTCCCCCAGAAGAAACTCGAATTCCTCCTCCGTCGGACGCACATCATCGGGATCGCCCTCATAGAGGGTTTCCGTCGGGCCGAAATAGTGCAGTCCCCGCCAGGGCACGCAGTAGAAGGGCTCGCCCCGGCGATTGAGCGTCGCGATCCCGTAATCGGCACACTCCGGCGGCAGGCGGACCACGATGTGCGAGCCCTTCGTGCCGGTGGTCCGCCGTTTGATGCGGGCGTTTGAAACCCTGGCGTTGACGCGGTCGATCCACAAGCCGCTCATGTTGAAGATGGATCGCGCCGTCACGGTCGCAGGATGAGCGTCAGGATCCAGCGTGTCACCAAGCCTGACCTGCCAGAGATCGCCCTGGCGGGCGACCTCTCGGGCCTCGGTGTAGTTCCGGACGCTGGCGCCGAGGCGTTCCGCATCGAGGATCGCGTCCACCGCAACCCGCTCGGGCCAGTCGAACTGGAATTCATCGAACATCGCGACCGACATCAGACTGCTCTTGTCGCGCAAATGCTCGAGCAGAGGAGTCGCCTCTGCTTCGGATGCGGGAACACGCCGGTAGTTCAGCGGGACGTCGCCGCCGCCCAGCGTCCGGAGGAGGCCGAAGGCGGCATCGATCTGCCATGTGCTGTAGGGGCTGTCCTTGTAGAGCGGAAAGCAGAATTTCAGCACGCGGACCCGGTCCGGCGTGTCCCTGACAAACTGCGCCCGCGATCGCATCGCCGCCCTGGCCATCTTACAGGCATTCGCAAACCGGCTCGGATGGCGTGCGAATTCCCAGGCCGACTTCCCGGGGGCAAGGTATCGGAGCCCGCAATGGAGCAGGCGGGAGGACCGTCCGCTCGCTCCCGTGGCAAAGTCGCTCTTGTCCACCAGAAGAACCGAGTAGCCGGCGGATGCCAGCTGCTGCGCGGTGCTTGCCCCATTCACGCCGCCGCCGATCACCGCTGCATCGAAAAGCTGGCCCTCAAGTGACGACAGAACTGAACGCATGCTAACCTCCGCAGTGGAAGAGAGTGGGCGCCGGCCGCCGCGGCGGCGCCTGAACCTTGTGTCGAGAACCGCAGGGAAGCAGGCAAACACCCGCCCCATCACCGGCCGATACGGTCGAGGAACTGGTACCAACCGGCAACCAGCCGGACGGCCGGTTCACGAAGGGCATAGAACGGTATGGTTTTTACCCGGTCGGACGAGAGAAGTGCCAGATCGGGCTTGCCGCCGAGTGCCAGGTCGGCGACGTACTGGCCCATCAGGCAAGCGGCGGCAACGCCGCTGCCGTTGTAGCCGAGAGCATACACGGTCCTGTCGTCGAGGCGGCCCACATGGGGAACGGCGTCGAGCGTCATGCCGACGAGCCCCGACCAGCGATGGGTGACCGACTTTCCTTCAAGCTGGGGAAAAAGTCCGATCATTGCACGGTAAAGGGCATCGAAGGCGGCCCCGGAGTCGCTTTTTCCGAAAGCACCCCGCCCCCCGAAAAGCATCCGGCCCTCCACCTTCCGGAACCAGCGCATCATGCGCCGGGTTTCGGTATAGCTGCGCCCTGCCCGCATTACCGCATCGTCCAGGACCGGCCCAAGATGCTCCGTGGCAATCATGGCGCTGCGAAACGGGATCAAGGTTCGGCTGACCGCGGACGTTGCTTCCGTCAGGCTGGAGTAGGCGTTGGTGGCCAGCACCAGGCGGCGCGCCCGCAGCGTGCCGGTCGCTGTCTCCACCAGAACAGCGTCGCCTTCCGGGCGTATCCTCAGGGCGGCGCTGTGCTCGAATATGTCGACACCCCGGCGGCGCAGGCCGGCGGCCATGCCCCTGACGAAGTTGAGCGGGTGGATGACGCCGGCATGCTCGGACAGAGCGCCGCCGACAAACCCCTTGGAGCCTGTTTCTTCCGCAACCTCATCGGCCCCGAGGATGCGGATCGACCGGTCGCCGAAGACAGACCGCATGGTTTCCGCCTCGCCGGCCAGGGATTTCAGCGAGACGGCGTTATGGGCGCAGCGGAGATTGCCCGTCAGGGAAAAACCGGCGCTGCCGATCCCGTATTCCCCAACGAGATCCGCGACTTTGTCGACGGCTTCGTGGCCGAGATCTGCCATTCGGCGCGCGGTGTCGAGCCCATGGGCTTTCGCGATTGCCGGGATCGGCAAGCGGAATTTGCTGGAGACGACGCCGCCATTGCGCCCGCTGGCACCCCACCCGATCTCATTTGCCTCCAGGACAACCGGTTTCAGGCCTTTCCCGGCGAAACTGTGAGCAGCGGAAAGGCCTGTATAGCCGCCCCCGATGATCGCCACATCGGCGTGCTGATCGCCCTTCAGCCGGGAGGGCGGCTCTGCCGCTTCCGCCGTCTCGGCCCACAGCGACAACGGCCATGCCATGGGAAGGCTGCCCTGCCCTGAGAACGCTGCCACGGTCAACCCGGGGACTGCGTCGGCCTGCGGACAGGTTCGCCGGCCTCGACCGCGTCCGCGAGTTCGGCAAGTGTCGCGAAGTGGAAGTCGGGCTTGGTGAGTTGCTTCGGCTCCGGCGTCCCGCCGAACCCGTCCTTCCCCATCCGGCGCTCTATCCAGCACACCGCATAGCCGAGCTCCTTGGCGATGCCTATATCGTGGTATTGGCTCTGGGCGACGTGCAGGATCTCGTCCTGTTTGAAGCCGAAAGCCGACTGTCGACCGCGATTGAAGGCGAAAAACTCAGGACGCGGCTTCGGCACCCCGGCCTCGTCGACCGTAACGCTGTCATGGAACGGATGACCGAGCGTGTGTGAGTAGCAGGAGAAGGCGACACGATCGGCATTGGTCATGGCCACGAGCCTGAAGCGCGACCGCAGCCGTTTCAGCGCCTCGGCGGAATCCGGGAAGGCCGGCCACTGCAGGACCGCCAACTGGAAAGCTTCCGCCGCACTCTCGTCGGCCCGCAGCCCGAGTTCCCGGGCGACATGCCGATAGACATCGCGCATCGAGCGGCTCGAACGGCCGGGATAAAGATCGCGGGCCGCGACGTAGGGTTTGAAGATCGCGTCATCGGACAGATCCCTGGCGGCTTCTCCGCCGATGTTCCGGACGCCATCCAGGACGCCTTTCTCGAAGTCGATCAGTGTTCCGACCACATCGAAGGTGAGGACCTTGAACGCACTGAATGTCATGTTCACGTGACCTTTCTCATTGCACAGGTGATTGCCCGCTCCGGGCTGCATGACCCCGTTTGCCATTGTCACTGGCATGGCTGAAGGTACCCGTTTGCCCGATTAGCCGACCAGGAACTGTATGCTGGGGCCAAGGCTGATACGATCAGTCGGCCTAAAGGATCTGATTCAAGAACTCCCGCGTCCGCGGGTCGCGGGGGTTGGAGAAGAACTCGGCCGGCGGCCCGTGCTCGACGATCACCCCGCGGTCGGTGAAGTAGATGTGGTTCGCAACCTCCCGGGCAAAACCCATCTCGTGGGTGACAAGGATGCAGGTCATCCCTTCCTCGGCCAGTTCCCGGATCGTGAGCAGGACCTCCTTCACGGTTTCCGGATCGAGTGCCGCGGTCACTTCGTCGAAGAGAATGACGTCCGGCTCCATCGCGAGAGATCGGGCGATGGCGACCCGCTGCTGCTGGCCGCCGGACAGCTCTCCGGGGTACTGATGCTCTTTGCCCGACAGTCTGACCTTCTTGACCAGTCTTTCGGCCCGCGCCCGAACCTCTTCCTTGGATTGCTTGAGCACGTGGACCGGCGCCATCATGATGTTCTCGATCGCGGTTTTGTGCGGAAAGAGATTGTACTGCTGGAACACCATCCCGACCTTCTTTCGAAGCTCCAGCTTGTCAAGATTGGGAACGTTGACCTCCTGCCCTTCGACCTTGATGGACCCGCTCTCGAATGGGGTCAGGGCATTGATGCACCGGATCATTGTGGATTTGCCGGAACCGGAAGGACCGATCAGACAGACCACCTGGCCTTTGAATACGTCGAAACTCACGCCCTTCAGGACTTCGACGGCACCGTAGGACTTGTGGACATCGCTGACCGAGATCATCGGCTGTTCCGGTGTCCAGGTTTGGTTGGTGTTCAACGTTCCAGTCTCCTCAAATCCGTACCGCGTACCGTCGTTCCAGCCGGGTCGTCAGGCGCGCAATCGGGTAGATATAGGCGAAGAACAGCAGCATGATCGATCCGTAGAAGGGGATCAGCAGTTCTTCCCGCGCGCCGGCCGCCTCCATCGCCGCCTGTGCGTTTCCGACCGCTTCCTGCACGCCGAGGATCGACGCGATCGGCGTCGAGAGCGTGAGAATGGCGTACCAGTTCATCCAGGGCGGGATCATCCGTTTGACGCATTGCGGCAGGATGATCATCCAGATCGTCTGCATGCGGGAGAAGGCGAGGCTTTCCGATGACTCCCACTGGCCGTCGGGAATGGAGCGAATGGCCCCGCGCACGATCTCCGAGATGTTGGCCATCACGGGCAGCGAGAAGCCCACCGTCGCCTTGATCCATCCGGATATGAAATATGTCTCGCCGGCAATGCTGATCTGTGACGGGCTCAGGAAGATGATGGCGAACAGGATGACCAGCCAGGGCGTGTTGCGGAAGATCTGCGTTACGAACCACGAGATCCTCCGGACCCAGCTGATTACGGAGATCTGCATCAGGCCGAGAAAGAGGCCGAAGACCGTTGCCAGCATCATGGCCAGGAAGCTCATGACCAGATTCAGGACGAAGCCCTGGAGAATGAACGGCATCCACTGCAACAGCGTCTCGATCGGCCCGGAAACCCCCGGATCGCCTGTAGTCTGCGCCTCGGCCGCCGTGATCGAGGCGGCCAGGATGAGGATCAGCGCGCATCCCGGCCATAGGGGCAGTGAGGAGAGAAGCGAAGGGTGTGTTTCCCGGGATCGCCGGTGAACTTGGCGAACGGCCGCATCCAGGCCCGGGTCCAGATAGGGGGGCCGGCTCATCGACCATATCCCGGAAGCGACAGCCGGCGTTCCAGCTTGTGCATGCCCCAGGCCAGGATCGCGACGACGATGTTATAGTACAGGAACAGCACGAGCATCATCTCCGCGACATTTATGTTGTCCGACCAGATCTGGTTTGCGGCGTACGTGACCTCGGGTACCGAGATCGCATAAGCGAGGGAAGTCGTCTTCAGCAGGCTGATCAGATTGGCGTTCAGCGCCGGCAGGCAGATGCGGAGTGCCAGCGGCAGGATGACGTGGATGTAGGATCCGAGACGCGTGTACCCGAGCGCGTCGGCCGCTTCTTTGGTTGCCGTTGGCACAGCCTCGATGCCGGACCGGAAAATCTCGACATTGAAAGCGCCGCCGAAGCATCCCAGCGCAATGACTGCCCACCCGAAGGCGCTGATGACCGGCTCATAGTAGCCGCCGGCATCGATCTGTGGCGTGAAGGCGCCCAGGCCGAAGAAAAAGAACAGCAGCTGGACGAAGGGCGGCGTGTTCCGGAAGAATTGGATGTATCCGGCCACCACCGTCCGGAGCAGCCTCGACTGCGCGCCCTGAGCCCAGGCACCGATGATGCCGATGATGATGGAAAGAGTCAGGCAGGCAACGATCAGTTGAAGCGAAAGGACGATGCCCTCGAAAAGACGCTCCCATTCGAACGGATCATACAGGAAGACAAAGTTGATCCCGGTCGTCTCGTACAACTCGCGGAACACTGGCGCGATTTCTTCAAACAACCGCCTTCTCCCGCTTCTCTCGCATCAATTGAAGCTAAGTTCGGGGGATGGTGACGTGCCGCTCCCCCGACGACCGTTACTCGGCCAGATGGCTCCTGTCGTACGAGAATTTTTCATGCTGCTCCCTCAGCCAGGTAGCAGGCTCGATGTTCCAGGTCTTCGCAAGCTCGAGGAACCTGCCCGACGCGTGCCAGCCATAAATCATTCCGGACATCATCTTGCCAAAGACCTGATCCTTTTCCGCCAGCGGGACCGCGATTCCCCACACGCTCTGGTGCTGCGTCTCGAGCGGCATGACGTAGCCTTCCCACTCGTTGGCTGCCAGGGACTGCTGGATCGTGATGTCGTCGGACAGCCAGGCGACGCATTTGCCGCTGCGAAGAGCCTGTTTCGTTTCCGTGTTGCCCGGGAACGACACGATCCGCGGCCGGTAGGCGCGCTCCACGAGGTTGTTGTAGAAGAGCCCCTGCTTGGCGCAGACCGGCTTGCCCCTGAGATCTTCCCAAGCCGATATGGCGCCCTCCTTGAAGAGAACGTTGGCGCCGGACGTCCAATAGTTCGGCTCCACGATCCCCACCGCCTTGCGGCGATCCGGCAGGTCGGACATGGCACCGATGATCAGATCGATCTGTCCCTGTTGCAGGAACTGCATGCGGTTGGCGGATTCGATCACGACCAGCTCCAGATCGACCCCCATCACATCGGCGACTTCCCGGGCGAGATCGGGCTCGATGCCGACGATCTTGCCGCTCGGATCGCGGTATGACCAGGGTGGCAGCGCGCCCTGAACGCCGACGCGCAGGACGCCGCGGTCAAGGACCTCCTTGAAGTGCTCATTCGCCGCCTCGGCGCTTTTCACAGGGGAGAGTGCCGCTGTCAAGACAATGGCGCTGGCAGCCATTGCCTTCAGCCACCGAAACGACCTGATGCTGTGTATCATGGTACTTCCTTCCTCTCTGGGGGGGCGGATCAGGGGTGCGTCCTGGCTCAGGGAATGCCTGATAATTGTGCGGATCGGAGCGGCGTGCTACATCAAATTGCATATGCGAAGGGCGTCGAGCATTGCCGAATGGACGTTGCGGCTCGCGACAGCGTCGCCGATCCGGTGGAGTTCGAAACGGGCATCGGGACGAAAGCTTCTCGGCTGGGGACGGTTGTGTAGCAGTGCATCGATATCCGTGACCCCGTCATTGACCGACTGCTCGCGCAACTCGTGGTACAGGTCATCTGCAGGTATCGTGCCACGTTCGACGATTATCTGGTCCGCGGTCCGTTCGAAGCTTCTTGCCGTCATCGTATTGCGGAACGTCGCGGCGATCCTGTTCCCCCGCCGGCGCACGCTCACGATCTCGGCCTCGAACGTCGCCGGGATCTCCAGTTCGTAGAGGCGCTTTTTCCAGGTGGCGCGCTCGGCATAGGTCAACTCCTGGCCGATCTGCGGATCGATGGAGACGAGATGCACGCTGCGACCTTCCATCGCTGCCATCTCGACAGCTTGCGCCGCCGGGTTGCGGCCGGTCCCGTCGTAGACGATGATCTCGGGCGCCAATGGGACGGTTCCTCCCAGCGCATCCCACACGCTGGTGCAGTGCTCGGCGCCGTCAATCCAGTCAATGTCGGGCAAGCCGCCGGTTGCAATGATCACGATATCCGGGTTCTCGGCCAGGACATCCTCGCGCTCGGCGTAGAAGTTGGTGCGAACGAGCACGCCGAGGCGATCCAGCTCGGCGACACGCCAGTCGATGATTCCGCCATAATCGCGCCGCCAGCTGCCGCGGGAACCGAGAAGCAACTGCCCGCCGACACGGTCGGCCGCTTCGAAAACCACTACATCATGACCGCGCTCGGCCAGGATGCGTGCGGCCTCGAGCCCGCCAGGCCCGCCGCCGACCACGACGGCCTTCCTGGCCGGGGCCTTCGCGCGCTCGATGATCTGGGGCAGCACTGTTTCCCGGCCCGTTGCCGGATTGTGCAGGCAGTGCGGTCGGTAGGGCGACTGGCAGTGCGTGGCCCCGACGCAGGGGCGGATGCGGTCTTCCTGGCCGGCCTCGAGCTTCGCGACGATGTACGGGTCGGCTATATGCGCCCGCGTCATGGCGACCATATCGAGCAGACCCTCGCGGATCGCGTGGCGTGCGGAGGAAATGTCGGAGATGCGGGCCGCGTGGAAAACTGGCAGGTTTACGGCACGCTTGAATTCCCCGATCCGCTTGAGCCACGGCGCGATGGGAGAGGCCATGCCCGGAAGGATGTCGCTGACGAGCGTTCGCTCAGTATCCATGGAGCCGTAGAGCGCGTTGAAAAAGTCGATCGTCCCTTCACGCTCAAAGATGTGAGCGATTTCCAGGCAATCGTCGAACGCCAGGGCATCGCCCTCGCCCCCTTCGTCGACCGAGAGCCGGAGCCCGGAGATGAAATCGTCTCCCGCCTGCCTCCGGATCTCCTCAAAGACCATGAGCGGGAACCGTACCCGGTTTTTCAGCGAGCCGCCGAAGCCGTCGGTCCGCCGGTTCGTCTTGGGCGACAGGAATTGGCCTATCAGGTGGCCGCTGGCCAGTGTTTCCAGCCCGTCCAGCCCGCCTTCCCTGCAGCGTCGCGCCGCCTGTCCGTAAGCTTTAACGACCCGGTCGATGTCGTGCCGATCCATCTCCTTGGGAAAGCTCCGGTGCAGCGCCTCCCGGACGGGAGACGGTGCTATGGTTGGCAGCCATTTGTCGGAATAGGGCTCCCCTCGGCGCCCGAGGTGGGTAATCTGGATCATAAGAGCCGCGCCATGGCGGTGAATGCGCTCAGAAAACTCCTGGAAGAAAGGAATGATATCGTCCGCACCAACATTTAGTTGCCTAAATATGTTAGGGGAGTCCGGAGCGATATTGGATGAACCGCCGAACATCGTCAGCGCAATCCCTCCTTTTGCTTTTTCCTCGTGATAACATTGATAACGTTCTTTGGGAAGACCTCCTTCCTCAAGACCACTCGCGTGGCTCGTGCTCATCAGTCTGTTCTTGAGCGTCAGATGTTTTAGCTGAAAGGGCTGGAGGAGCGGGTCACTAGTGCTGATCCGATGCGCTTTCTGCTGTTCGTAAGCCGTCATTTCAACTAGCCATCTGGTATGTTTCGCAAAACCATGCTTGTCGCTGCCTCCAAGAATCGACGCCCTTTTCTGTACAGTCAAATCACTAATCTTGGCTCGGCTATGCATAACTGTTATACCGCTTGTTTAATCAGGAGGTTGGCAATGAACATTCGGCAATTGGAAGCTTTTCGAGCAACCATGATGGCGCAGACGACGATCGGGGCCGCCGAACTGCTCGGCGTGTCCCAGCCCGCCATAAGCCGCCTCCTCACGCAATTGGAGGCTTCACTCCGTCTGACGCTGTTCGACCGAACGAGCGGGCGATTGCAGCCCACGCCGGAAGCCAGGCTTATCTATGAGGAGATCCAGCGCACCTTCGCATCTGTCGACAAGATCCGTGAAATCGCGCGTGAGCTCCAGCTGGCCAATACCGGGATGGTTTCACTGGCGTCGCTCCCGGCCCTGGCAAGCGGGTTCGTGCCTGCGGCGATCGGCAGGTTCGTCACGAAGCATCCCGAAAGCCAGATATCGCTTAGAATACAGATGTCACCGCGGATCGAAGAGCTTGTGGCGGCTCAGATCGTCGATTTCGGCCTTGCCGAATACCCTTTCCAGCGCGCCGGTGCCGAGGTCGAGGAATTTTGCTCAGTACCCCTGCGGCTCGCAGTGCACTCGACGCATCGTCTGGCGAGACATAGGGAATGCTCACCTCCAGACCTGCAAGGTGAGAGGTTCATCTCGATGACCCACAACAATGTCGGCCGCAAGCTTGCCGATGACATATTCCAGCGCGCCGGGGTTCAGCGAAAACTGGTGCTTGAAGCACAGATTTTCAGTGCAGTGGCAGCCATGGTTTCGATGAACCTCGGCGTTGGGTTCATTGATCCTTTCACCGCCTATGACTACCGGGATCGCGGCATCGTGGTGATCCCGTTCTACCCGAGCGTGATACTGCGGATCGGTCTCCTGCACCCGGTTCACAGGCCTGCGTCCAGAGTCACGCGGGAATTCGTCTCATGCCTTAAAGCTTATCGCAAGGAAGTCCTGAGCCGCGTCTGAGTTCTGTTGCGGCATTGATGGGCATTGACGTGAACCTGTTCGCAGGCAGAATGTGCAGACCCATGCTGATCGGGACACTACTTTGAGCTGAAGGAAGGCTGACGCGCGGGAGAGCAGCGGGCTATGTCTGCGACCATCGTCAACCAACGTTGGCGCATAAAACGGCCTGCGCCTGGCGGTTCGGGGCCTTGACGAATATGGAGGCCGGCCCTCTGAAACTGAGAGCCGCATGCCGTACAAGATCAACCGGAGCCGTCGCCATAAGATGCCCGGACGATTTCCCGCCACCCGCCGCGGTGATCGTCCCGCCGCGGTCAACGCGGTGCCGGGCGACAAGGCGCGAACAGCTCCGACCCAGCGCGACCTGCGCATCCTGCTGAACCGGGGGCGCGGCGGCTCGGCTGGCAGAAGGCGGTCGGATATGGCCGCCGCTCCCTTGGAGAGGTCGCCATGCTGCGCTACCAGGTCGTCAACGGCCGAAGTCTCCGGGCCCGGACTCTGCCTAGCCAGCCGGTCGAGGCGAACCCCTCTGTGCCAACGTCGGATGCAAAGTTCTCAACAGCATGACCAAACTCGTGCAAGGTCACCCGAGCAACACATCCCGAGGTCGAAATCCGCCCTACAGACGAATTTCGCACCAGTTGCGACAGGCGCGGCTCGGTCGGTGCCATCCCGGCGCCGGGATAGCGATTCCGGTTCGCACGCGGTTTTACGCTCGCTGCCGGCATCAGTGCCGGCCTGCGCGAGAGCCTAGGCGTTCTAGCGCCGGGCCCGGGTTTTGCGGCAGCAGGACAACGGGCACCCGGCAGCCCGGCTCCCCCAATCCGCCAGCCAGGTGTCCTGGTCGGCGAGGACGGCCAGCCGATCGCGCCACACGGTATCGGGCATGGCCCACCGCGGCCGTGCCGGGGTTCCCCGATCACCGCCGGCAGCGCCGCCGCGAACGGGCGGGCTGACGGTGGGGCTCCGGCCTGCAGGATCGTCCACGCGTCTCAGCCGTTCTTCGCGCCTTGTGCAACCCAATCCCGCAATGCTCCGCGATCGGCCTTTCCCGTCCGCCCAAGCGGCAGCGCGGCCGAAAAATGGAAGACGTCGGGGATCTTGAAGCGTTCGATCCGTTCGGCGGCCCAGTCGGCCAGCGACCGGGCGTCCACCGCCGCGCCGGCGCGCGGCACCACCATGACATGCAGCCGCTCGCCGAGCAGCGGATCGGGCACGCCAGCTGCCAGCGCCGCGACCACGTCGGGATGGCTGCAGAACAGCCTGTCTATTTCCAGCGGCGCGATCTTGTTCCCCCCGCGCGAGACGATGTCCTTCGCCCGGCCCGCCAGCTCGACGGTACCGTCGGGGCGCCGGCGCGCCAGGTCGCCGGTACGGAACCAGCCATCGGCGAAGGAGGCGGCGGTCAGGTCGGGCCGGTCCAGATAACCCAGCATGCCGTACGGCGTGCGGATCAGCAGTTCCCCGGCGCCGCCCGCACCGGCGTCGGCCGGCTCGGCGATCCGGAACGCCACTCCGGGAGTGGGCATCCCGATCGTGCCGGGAGCCGCTGCCCGCAGGTCCGGCGTGACGCAGAAATCGCAGGATCCGGTCTCGGTGAGCCCGTACAGGTCGTACAGTCCGGCCGCCGGGAAGGCCTCGGCGATCCGGGTGCCCAAGCCCTCCCCCAGCGGCTCGCCGCCGGTCAGGATCCGCGTCAGGTCCGGCGCGGCCGGCGGCGGGGCCGCCTCGGAGAACAGGGCGCGCAGCATGGTCGGCACGAACGCGGCCGTGGTCACGCCGGACCCGAGCGCCGCCCGCGCCGCGGCGGGAGTGAACTTCGGCATCATCGTCAGCCGTCCGCCAGCCAGGACGGTGACCAGCGAGACCCAGATGCCGAAGATGAAGGTGACCTGCAAGGGCAGCAGCGTGTGCGGGCCGTGCGCGATGCCGAGCACCGACCGGAGCACGTCGAGCTTTCCGGCGAGCCTGTCGTGACCGATCACGACGCCCTTCGGCGCCCCGGTCGAGCCGGAGGTGAAGATCACGAGCGCCGCCCCGTCGAGGAGAGCGCGTCCGGGCGGCGGCGCGTCGGCGACCCGCGCCGCCTCGCCGGTCGCCCCGTCGAGGACCAGCCGGACGCCGGTGGCCTCGCGCAGGGATTCGAGTACCCGGCCCGGCGTCGTCGCGTGCACCGGGACCGCAACCGCCCCGGCCCGCCACGTTCCGAGCAGGGCGGCGAAGTCCGCCGCGCGGTTGCCGACACTGACCAGCACGGGCTCGTCCGGTCCGATCCCGTGCCGTGCGAGTTCCGCCGCGACGGCACCCGCCCGTGCCAGGATCCCGCCGGCATCGAGCCGGCCGCCGGGATCCTCGACGATCGCACCGGACCCCCGCTCCAGCCCGTCGTCCAGCAGGGATGCCAGCCGGCCCGTCATTGGCCGGACCCTCCCGGGAACCGGCCGTCGCGCCAGGCGATCGCCGCGCGCAGGCCCCGGGCGCGGGCGATCTCCATGAACTCCCGCTTGTCGGGCGAGCCTTCCCCCTCGATCTGCAGGTCGATGTCCAGCGCCGCCTCCAGGGCCTCGCCCATGCCCATGATCTCGAAGGCCCGGTTGATCGCCCGCTTGGTCTGGCGGACCAGGTTCGGATCGATCGCCGCGATGTGGCGGGCCGTCCGCTGCGCCTCCTCCAGGAGCCGGTCGGCCGGCACCACGCGGTTGACCATGCCGATCTGCAGGGCACGGTCGGCGGGGATCCGGTCCTCTCCGGTCAGGATGATTTCCTTGGCGATCTTCGGGCCGACGATCCAGGGCAGGATCATCACGACGATGCCGGCGCCGAACTTCAGTTCGGGCTCGCCGAACACGGCTTTCTCGGACGCGACGGTGATGTCGCAGGCGAGCGCCAACTCGCAGGCTCCCGCCAGGCAATGGCCGTTGACGGCGGCGATGGTCGGCTTGGACAGGCGCCAGAACCGGATCACCGGATCGAAGTCGTTGCGCAGCAGGGTTCGCCACTGCGCCATTCCGGACGGCCGCTTCTCCATCTGTTCCTTGAGGTCGAAGCCGGAGGAGAAAGCGGATCCGGCGCCGGTCACCACCACCGCCCGGATGTCGGGATCGGCTTCGACCTCGTCGAGCGCCCGGTCGATTTCCCGCAGCATGGTCTGGTTGATCGCGTTGAGGCGATCCGGCCGGTTGAGCACCAGCGTGGCGACCCCGTCGCCCTTTTCGAGAAGGATCGTCGCGTAAGTCATGGAAGAGGGTTCTCCGGGGTGGGACGGGTCGGGATGATCATCGCCTGCCTCCGGCGATGGCGAGGGCGGCGGGGTCGGCCCGGAGGCGCAGCATGGCGACGATGCCGAGGAACGGGCCGATCGCGAGCACCGTGAAGGCGAACGTCCAGCCGACCAGGTCCACGACGAAGGGCAGCAGATGGATGCTCGCCAGCGTCAGCAGGAAGCCGATGCAGGTCTGGACCGTCAGCATGGTGCCGACCAGCGACCGGTCGGACAGTTCCGCGACGGTCGCCGAGAACTGGCCGCTGTCCGCGATGATGCTGATACCCCACACCATGCCGACCGCCACCACCAGCGCCGGCGGTCCGTGGAACAACAGCCCGATCGTCAGCGCGCAGACGCCGCTGACGGCCATCGACGCCGAGGTGACCAGCGTGCGGCCCCAGCGGTCAGCCAGCCACCCCCCGGCCAGCGCGCCGACGGCCCCGGCGCCCACCGCGGCGAAGGTCGCGAGTTTCGCCGCGGTCGAGGAATCCTCGCCGAGCGTCTGCGCGAAGCTTGCGTGGATGAAGACGCCGAACCAGGCCCACATCGCGTAGAGTTCCCACATGTGGCCGAGATAGCCGAGATTGGCGAGCCGCAGCGGCCGGTTCCGCCAGGCTTCCAGGGCGTTGCCCAGCCGCAACGGCGGCGCCTTGGCGACATTGGGACCGATCTGCGCGAAGATGATCAGCACGCCGGCCAGCGTCGCGGCAGCCGAAGCCGCGATGTACGGCACCCGCCAGTCCACGCCGCCGAACGCGGCCAGCAGGTGGGGCGAGGCGGAACCCAGCGTCAGCGCGGCGATCAGCAGGCCGATCAGCAGGCCGAGGTCGCGCTGCGCCCAGGTGCTGGCAAGCTTCATGCCGACGGGATAGACGCCCGCCATGCACATGCCGGTCACGAAGCGGAGCAGCGGAACCATGGCATCGATCGGCTCGAAGGCGAGTATCGCGACGTTCGCCGCCGCCGCGACCAGGGCCGATCCGCAGAACAGCCGACGCAGGTCCAGCCGGTCGGGCAGGCTGAGCAGGGCGCTGACCAGGGTCCCGGCGACGAAGCCGGCCTGGACGCTGCTGGTCAGCAGCGCCTCCTGGAAGGCACTGAGGTTCCATTCTTCCCTGATGCCGGCGAGCGACGCCGTCGTGGCGAACCAGACCGACATCGCCGCAACTTCGCTCACCAGCAGCAAGGCGAGGGAGAGGGTCTTGCCGGCCGGCCATGCGGTTGAAGTTTGCCCGTCGAGGCTAGCCATCTCCGATCACTGCCCCGTCGCCGCGGACCCGGCCAGCGGACAGCCGCTGTCCTTCAACGGCCGGAAGGCCTGATCGCCGGGGATGGTGCTGACCACATTGTAGTAGTCATAGGGCTGCCTGGCCGCCGACGGCGATTTGACCTCGAACAGGTACATGTCGTGGATCTTGCGCCCGTCGATCCGAATGCTGCCCTTGCCGAACAGCGCGTCATCGGTCGGCATCGCCTTCATGGCCTCGACCGCGTGGCGGCCGGACCGGGCCGCGGCCTTGTCCGGCATCGCGGCAACCGCCTTCATCCAGTGTAGGATCGAGGCGTAGGTGCCGGCCTGGTTCATCGTCGGATACCGGTCGCCGGTGCGCTTGACGAACCGTTCGGTCCAGGCGCGGGTGCCCTCGTTCAGGTCCCAGTAGAAGGCCTCGGTCAGAAGCAGTCCCTGGGCGGTCTGCAGGCCGATCGAATGGACGTCCGTCAGGAACACCAGCATCCCGGCGAGTTTCTGCCCGGCGTCGGTCAGCCCGAACTCGGCCGCCTGCTTGACCGCGGTGATGGTGTCCCCACCCGAATTGGCCAGCGCCACGATCTGCGCCCCGCTGCCCTGCGCCTGCAGAAGGAACGAGGAGAAGTCGTTGGTCTGGAACGGCGCCCTGACCTGACCGGCGATCTCGCCGCCGTTCGCCGTGATGATCGACATCGCGTCGCGTTCCAGCGCGTGCCCGAAGGCGTAGTCGGCGGTCAGGAAGAACCAGGTCTTGCCGCCGCCCGCGATCACCGCCCTGGCCGTGCCGTTGGCGAGCGCCCAGGTGTCGTAGGTCCAGTGAACGTTGTTCGGCGTGCAGGCTTTGCCGGTCAGGTCGGACGTGCCGGCGCTGGCGATCAGGAAGACCTTGTCCTTCTCCCGGGCGATCTCGGAGACCGCGAGGGCGATCGACGAGGTCGGCACGTCGGCGACCACGTCGACCTGGTCGCGGTCGAACCATTGGCGCACGATGTTCGCGCCGACGTCGGGTTTGTTCTGGTGATCCGCCGACAGGATCTCCACCCGGAACCCCTTCGCCTCGGGATCGAAGTCCTCCACCGCCATGCGGGCGGCCTCGACGGATCCCAGGCCGGCGATGTCCGAATAAAGCCCTGACTGGTCGTTGAGCACGCCGACACGGAAGACCGGCAAGGCGTCATTCTGGGCCTGTGCCGGCGCGATCGTTGCCAGAAACACCGCGGCAAGCAGGCTTGCTGTCCTGAAGTGCATTTCCTGATTTCCTCCCTATCGGAGATGCGCGGGCCATGCTCCCGCCATCAACCCGCATGAGGCCGGCCTCGCCTGTTCCCCGGGGCTTCTCCGTGCCCGGCATTGGACCGGCTGGGCTCAGGCTCGCTCTGCCCTGACCTATTTGTCAAACAAATAATGGTTTGACTTTTTTCGGCGCCATCCGCAAACCTGTGCTACGGTGCCCGGAAGACTGAGACGGCGGGGATGCGGGAGAGAATGGGCATGGAGTTCAAGGACGTGGTCACCGCCAGTGCCGCGCGCCAGATCGCCGAGAGCATCCGCTCCGCGATCCTGGACGGGCGGCTCAAGGTGGACGAGCGGCTGCCGACGGAGGAAGAACTGGCCCAGCAGTTCGGCGTGTCGCGCCCGACCGTGCGCGAGGCGTTGAAGCGCCTGGCGGCGCAGCACCTGATCCGGTCGCGCCGTGGCCCGACGGGCGGCAACTTCGTCGCCAGCCCGGCGCCCGAGGAGGCGGCCCTGTCGCTGGCGAACGCCACGACGCTGATGGTCGCGGTCGGCGACTTCGGCCTGGACGACGTGGCGACCGCCCGGCTGGAGTTGGAATCGGTTTGCTGCCGGCTGGCCGCCCGGCACCGGTCCGACGCCGACCTGGAGGCCATGCGGCGCGAGCTGGGGCGCCAGCGCGACTCTACCTTGACGGACGAGGAGTTCTGCGCCTCCGACGTGCGGTTCCACCGGGCGCTGGTCGATGCGACGGGGAACGCGCTGCTGCGCTTCGTCATGCATTCGGTGGTCGAGGCGCTCCAGCCCGTCAGCAACATGATCATCTTCCGCGTACGCGACCGCCAGACCATCGCGGATTTCCACGAGCGCGTCCTGGATGCGGTGGAGCGGCGCGACGGCGAGGCCGGCGTCGCCGCGCTCCGCGACCTGATGGCCTATATCCGCGACCGCTACCGCGAGGCACTTGAACGCCGGGCCGAGCGCGCCGGCTGAGCCGACCGTCACGAACATCAGCAAGGGGAGAAACCGCCGATGACCGACACGACCTTCCGCGCCCTGGTCGCGGACCAGAAGGACGGCGCGCAGACCGTCGAACTGAAACGCTGGAGCGACGCTGATCTGCCCGACGGCGATGTGACCGTCAGGGTCGCCTGGTCCAGCCTCAACTACAAGGACGGGCTGGCGCTGACCGGCAAAGGCCGCATCCTGCGCAGGTTTCCCATGGTGCCGGGCATCGACTTCGCCGGGACGGTGGTCGAGTCGGCCTCGCCCGACTACAGGCCGGGCGACGGCGTGGTCCTGACCGGTTGGGGCGTCGGCGAGAGCTGGTCCGGCGGCTTCGCCGAGCGTGCCCGGGTGAAGTCGGACTGGCTGGTGCCGCTCCCCGACGGGCTGGATGCGCGCCACGCGATGGCCGTCGGCACGGCGGGCTTGACCGCCATGCTGTGCGTCATGGCGCTGGAGCGCCACGGCATCGATCGCGCCCGGGAGGTGTTGGTGACCGGCGCCGCGGGCGGCGTCGGCAGCGTCGCGGTGCGGCTGCTCGCCAACCTGGGCTACAAGGTCGCCGCCTCGACCGGCCGGCCGGAACAGGCTGACTACCTGAGATCGCTCGGCGCGGCCGTGATCGTCGATCGCGCCGAGTTGGCGCAGCCGTCGAAGCCGCTGCTGTCCGAGCGCTGGGGCGGCGCGGTCGACACGGTCGGCAGCACGACGCTCGCGACCGTGCTGGCGGGCACCGTGTACGGCGGCGCGGTCGCAGCCTGCGGGCTCGCGGGCGGTCCGGACCTGCCCGCCACCGTGATGCCCTTCATCCTGCGCAACGTCGCCCTGCTCGGCGTGGATTCCGTCAACTGCCCCCGGGAGCGCCGGATCGAGGCCTGGCAGCGCATCGCGCGGGAACTGCCGCCGGAGAGCCTGGACGCGGTCACGACCGAGATTTCGCTCGAGGAACTGCCGGCCAAGGGGGCCGAGATCCTGAAAGGCCGGATCCGCGGCCGTACCGTGGTCCGGGTCGGCGGCTGACGCCGGGGCTGCTCCGGCGCAGGGAGGGATAAGAGCGGAGCGCCATCTCATCAACGCCACGAGGGTGTCCGGATGCGATACGTTATCGGTGCTGTCGACGGTCGACCGGACGACGGCTTTGATTTTGGTGCGGTCGCCTGAACTGGGTGGCTGGCAGCTCTCCAGGTTCCGGTGCCGCAGGTCGAACCGATGTCGGTGCGTGCGACCGTCGAGGTCGCCACCGGGCGACTTCCGAACGCTGAACGTCAACAGCCTTCGTGGGGACCCAAATCCGCTTTCAGGAATTGGGCGGAAGGCTGTTGACGCCCGCGACTATGATATCCTGACGGCTTCCTGGTTTGATTATCAAACCAGGGTGCACTCCCGGCGAGGGACCTTCAAACCTTACTTCCCCATAGCCGGAAACACACAAGCACCTTGATGACGGTGGACCGCCAGACTCCTGCCTGGGAAAGCGATGCGTGTCCGCCGCCATGATGGAAAGCCAGGATGGCGTGCTCCGCGTCACCCTGTCAGCCCGGCAACGTTCATCCCCCGGGACTGTGATTGGGGCAAAGGCAGTGCACTCGCCGGGCCGGCATCTCTTCCGGTTGGCGGTGGCAACTGGAGGAAAGCCAAGAGGGTATTCATCAGGTAGGGTCAACAGGGTTTCGCCCACGCGCCGCTTGTGTGCGCGGGGTCCCGCGAACCCTGTTGACCTCGACCCTGGACGGGCTGATCGCCACGCGGTGGCTGCTCCGCTTACGGACGCGTCGGGAAGGCGGGCCGCGCCGGCCTCTCCATTGGTGGTGCGCGATCATGGCCGGGGACTGCCAGCCGACTTCGACGTGCAGGCTGGCGGTAACCGGGGCACGCCGCAGGGTAATGAGATGAACGGTCTCCGCATCTGGGCACTACGGTGCCGGATGACGAACAAGCTCCCCCTCATCACGCTGACCTGCGCCCGGCTCTACATCTCGGCGGCGATCGCGGAGAGCAGATCCATTCCATACTTCTCGGCGAAGGATTCGCGCAGAGGATCCTCGACGATCTGCCGGAACCGGGTGGTGTCGATTTCCTCGATCACCTCCATGCCCGCCTCCTTCAGCCCGGCAATGATCTCGGCAACCTGCTTCGCGTTGAGATCGCGCTGGTAAGCCGCCGTCTCGCGCGCGGAGTCGATCAGGATCGTCCGGTACTCCGCCGGCAGGCTATCGAACTTACGTTTGTTCATCACGAGGATAAGGGGCGAGTAGGCGTGGTGAGTGAGGGTGAGATACTTCTGGATTTCGTAGTACTTGGCCGCCCACAGCACCGGTAGCGGGTGCTCCTGGGCATCAACGGCACCGGTCTCAAGCGCGGAGTAGAGCTCCGAGTAGGCCATCGGCACCGGATTTGCGCCCAGGAGTTCGAATGCCTGGATGTGGAAGGGGTTGGGGGTGGTCCGGATCTTCAGGCCTTTGATGTCCTCATGCGAGCGGATCGGGCGCCTGCTGTTGGTCATCTCGCGCCAGCCGTTCTCGAGGAAGGCGAGGCCCTGGACGCCGTGCGGGGTCAGCTTGTCGAGCACACTCTGGCCGACCTTGCCATCGAGCACGCGGTAGGCATGCCCGGCATCGCGGAACAGGAACGGCAGCTCAAGCGCCGCCGTCTCACCGACGAGGCCGTTGAAGGTGGTCGATCCGGACTGCACGATGTCGATGATTCCGCCGCGCAGCAGATTCAGCGCCT
The DNA here is from genome assembly GCF_016806835.2 of Skermanella rosea. NCBI lineage: Bacteria > Pseudomonadati > Pseudomonadota > Alphaproteobacteria > Rhodospirillales > Azospirillaceae > Skermanella > Skermanella rosea. The sequence continues at coordinate 243,642 of NZ_CP086112.1, forward strand.
GGGGGCCAGCGCCGAGCCCGCTGTTCGGATAGACGGTGATCTCGATGCCGCCGTTGGTGCGATCCTTCACGAGTTCGGCGAACCTGGTCGCCGCCAGATGTTGAGTGGACTCGACCGCTACCTCATGGGCCAGCTTGAACTTGTACTCGGCGCCGGAAGCCGTGCTGGCCAGCATGGCCATGGAGCCGATCACGAGACCTAGATGTCAATCGGCTTCGAATAACCAGCCAGCATCGGCGTCCAATATCCAACCATTCTTTTGGTTGTAGAACCTCTTGTCCAGGGAGTCCACGGGAGGGACCCGCGCGCGCCGCGGAGTGCCCGTCATGACCGACGTAGCGGCGCGTGTGGGAGGAAACCTGTGGGCCCCCCTGGACAAGGCACGGGCGGAAGGAAGGTCAGGAGCGGTTCTTGAACCGCCAGCTTTCGTTCCCGGTCTCCAGGATGTCGCAGTGGTGCGTCAGCCGGTCGAGCAGGGCGGCCGTCATCTTGGTGTCGCCCCCGAAGACGGACGGCCACTCGGCGAAGCTCAGGTTCGTCGTGATGAACACCGACGTCCGGGAATAGAGCTTGCTCAGCGTATGGAACAGCAGCTGGCCGCCATTCTGGGAGAACGGCAGGTAGCCGAGCTCGTCCAGCACCACCAGATCGACGCGGGTCAGCTGGTCGGCGAGCTTGCCGGCCTGACCGGCCCGGGCCTCGGCCTCCAGCCGGTTCACCAGGTCGATGACGTTGAAGAACCGGGCGCGCGCGCCGCGGCGTACGCAGTTGGCGGTGATGGCGATGCAGATGTGCGTCTTGCCGGAACCCGTTCCGCCGACGAACACGGCGTTGCGCTGGGTCTCCAGGAAGCCGCCGTCGTGCAGGTCGCGCACCAGCGCTTCGTTCACCGGGCTGGCCGCGAAGTCGAACTCGGCAAGCGTCCTGGCCAGCGGCAGCCTGGCCGCGCCGAGCTGGTAGCGGATCGAGCGCGCCTTCTTCTCGGCGCGCTCCGCGGCCAGCAGGTCGCCCAGGATCTGCTGGACGGTGCGCTGCCGCTTCAGGCCGTCGGCCATCACCTCGTCGTAGACCGCGCGCATTCCCGCCAGGCTGAGCTCGGCCATCATCGCCATCAGCTCATGCCGCTCCATGACAGCCCTCCCGTGCCGCGCGCAGGCCGTCGTAGCGCGCGCAGTCGGCGGCCGGTTCGATCGTCAGCGTCAGCGCCGCCGGCACTGCCACGGGCGTCGTCGGGGTGACGTCGTGGCGCCGGGCGAGGATGTTCAGGATGACGTCCCGGCTGTGCGTCCCGCTCGCCAGCGCCTCGCGGCAGGCGGCCTCCACCGCGTCCAGGCCGTCGGTCAGGATGGCGGCGAGAATGCCGACGAACTGCCGGTCGGCTTCGTCGGAGCGGCCCAGCCGGACCCTCACCTTGGCCAGGGCCGCAGGCAGCTCCCACTGCCGGAACGGCGCCCCGTTGCGCAGCGCGCCGGGCTTGCGGGCGAGGACCGGCAGGTAGTGCAGCGGATCGTAGATCGTGTGGCCGTGCCCGAAGGCCCGCCGGTGCTCGGCCACCACCGTGCCGTCGCACCACGCCACGAGCCGGTCGGCGTAGGCGCGCACCTGCACCGGCTTGCCGGCCGCCACCGCCGCCACGCTGTAGCGGTTGCGCTCGAAGCGGATCAGGCAGGTCTTCGACGCGCTGGCCGTGATCTCGTGGAAGCCGTCGAAGGCATTGGCCACGGCGACCAGCGCCGGCCGCTCCGCCTCGAACACCGCCCACACCGTCCGGTCGGGGAACTCGGGATGCGGTGCGGTGCGCGCCCACGCCTCCACGGCGTGGCGCAGCCGCTCGTTTACTTCCTCCAGCGTTGCCGCCCGCAGGCGTGGGGTGAACAGGCGCTGGCGCAACGTGCCGACCTGGTTCTCGACCTGCCCCTTCTCCCAGCCCGAGGCCGGCGTGCAGGCCACCGGCTCGACCAGGTAGTGCGAGCACATCTGGGCGAAGCGGCGGTTGAAGCGCCGCTCCTTGCCGACGAACACGGCGTCAACCGCCGTCTTCATGTTGTCGTAGATGCCGCGCTCGCACAGGCCGCCGTAGAACGCCGCGGCGCGGGCGTGGGCGTCGAACACCATCTCCTGGGTCTGGCGGGGGTAGACCGCCACGAACGGCATCCGGCTGTGGCACAGGCGCACGTGGGCCACCTGCACCTTCGTCGTCACCCCGTCCAGGACGATCCACTCCTCCGCCCAGTCGAACTGGTAAGCCTCGCCCGGTGCGAAGGTCAGCGGCACGAATGCCTCGGCCGTCGTCGCCGGCTGGCGCCGCTTCCACCGCGTGATATAGCGCCGCACGGCGTCGTAGCCGCCCTCGAACCCGGCCACTGTCAACTGGTCGAAGAGCCCCCGGTAGTCGAGCCGGTCGCGCGCCGGCCGGCGGTCGTTCTCCGCGATCAACCGTTCCAGCTCCGCCTGGAACTGCCCCAGCTTTGGATACGGCTGCCGCGTCCGCTCGTACCGCGGCGCCGTCTCACCAGACCGCAGGTACTTCGCCACCGTTTCCCGGTTGATCTTCAACGCCCGGGCGATGGCCCGAACGCTCCGCCCCTTCGCGTGCTCCCGCCGTATCCGCGCGATCGTCTCCACTGTCAGCATCCCCGCGTGCCACCCCCTCGTCCAACCAAGGGTGGTATTGTGCCAGATCCGAGGCGGCCGGTTATTGGACGCCGATCACCTCCGAAACTGGCCTACTGTTCCACGCCGATGCACACCTAGAAGCTTCATTCCTCTACCTCCCTGGTGATGCGCCCGTCTGGCGGCGGGCAACGGGTGACTTGACGTTCCGTGACCTAGAAAGCGGCCGGCATGACAAGGCCGAATCGCTGTGCCGTTCCACCGAGCCGTTGCACGGTATGCTCGGATAGGGGCACTCCCTGCTCGCGGGCGGCTGCGATGTTGCGCTCGGCCTGCTCGCCCGGCAGGCGCACTGGCATGCCTTCGCGCAACGGGGCATTGGCTTGGCAACGTTCAGTGAGATAATCCATCTGCTCGAGAAAGGCCTCGCGGCCGGCGAAGGCGTCCGGGTCGAGAACCTGCAGAAAGACGTTGCCGCCCCAGCGCTTCTCCGTGTCCTTGCGGCCAAGCCCGGACAGGCCCTGGGTGAGCGCCTCGACCATCAGCGCCAGGCCAAAGCCCTTGTGGCCATACTCGAGCCCACCGAGCAGCAAGAGACTGCCGCGCGGCTCCGTCTGCTCCAGGACGCGCGGATTCCGTGTCGGTCGACCCTCGCCGTCGAGCAGCCAGGGGTGCTCGAAGTCCTCGCCGGTGGCAGCCTTCTGACGGGTCATGGAGACCGTGGTGATCGAGGCGCAGATGTCAACCAGGATCGGCGTGTGGGTCCCGGGATAGCCGATGGCGAACGGGTTGGGCGTCAGCAGCGGCTCGCGCCCGCCGTAAGGGGCGACGAAGCCGAAGGCGGGATCCGAGGTGGCCAGGATGGCGACGAAGCCCCGGTCTGTCGCCTGCTTCACGAGCGTCGCGAGACAGGCGATGTGATGGCTGCGGCGCATCGCGAAGGTCATCACGCCGTGCCTCGCGATCCGCTCGAAGGCGATGTCGAGCGCCTGTTGGACCAGCCACAGACCCGGCAGGTAGTTGCCGTCCCAAACCATGACCGCGCCATTATCCCGCAGACATTCCCGGCATTATGGTGCTGTAGCCAAAGGCCACCGAAATGGGTGACGGCGAGTTCCTGGCATGATAGAACATATCAGGAACATTGATCGGGGGGATCGCCATGGCCGCCCATTTTCTGCTGTCTCCGCTGTGTCGCACGTTAAGCATTGCCGAGGTCGCGCGAATGAGTGAGGAAGAAGCGTGGCGGGCGTTCTGCAGGATCCGGTGGGCAGCCACTGGGGGCGATCCGGTCTGCCCCCGATGCCAGGGCATGGTCCACTACACCCGGTCGGCAAGGCGCAGGTGGATCTGCAAAAGCTGCGGCTACGAGTTCAGCGTCACCGCCGGAACCATCCTGGCCGACCGCAAGATGAGCTTCGGCGATCTGTTGCTGGCGATCTTCCTGTTCGTCAATGCGGTCAAGGGCTTGCCGGCTCTTCAGCTGTCCCGCGAAGTCGGCTGCGACTACAAGGTCGCCTTCGTGCTGCTGCACAAGCTTCGGGAGTGCCTGGAGGCCGAGCAAGCCCGGCATCTCCTGGGCGGCGAGGGAACCGAGTGCGAGACCGACACCGCCTACTTCGGAGGCTACAGCAAGCCGGCCAATCATCAGGACAACCGCCGTGATCTGCGGCTGGCGGAGAACCGGACCGGCAAGCGCCAGTGCGTCGTCGTGGTGCGCCAGCGCACCGGCGGGACATCGACCGCCGTCATCCCGGGCGAGTCGGCTGCTCCGGCCTTCGTCCGGCGCAAGGTCGAGCGCGGCGGCGTGATCCACGCCGATGAGGGAGCCGCCTTCGACGAACTGCACGCCCGCTACGTCATGGCCCGGATCAACCACGAGGAGGCCTACTCCAAGGACGGCGCCTGCACCAACCAGGCCGAAAGCTTCTTCAGCCGGATACGCCGGGCCGAGGTCGGAATCCATCACCACATCGCCGGCCTTTATCTCCGGCGCTACGCCGCGGAAATGAGCTGGCGTGAGGACCTGCGGGCGACCGACAACAGCCGGCTGACCAGCGAGGTCATGGCTCTGACCATGCGCCGCGGGCATTCGGTGGACTGGCGGGGTTACTGGCGGCGCCGACAGCACGCGGCCTGATCACCAGCCGGCCACCCTCCACCGGGCGTTCCAGCCATTCTCGGCGCCGACCCGCTCCAAAATGCCGCGTTGCCACTGCCGGCGGATGACGTTGTGGACCTTGTGCTGGAAGGCGACGGTGAGCTTCTGGTCGCCCTGGTCCATCAGACACTCGACCATGATGGTCCGCGCGACGTCCGCCGGCCTGACCGGTTCCGCGGCATCGCGGACCTTCTCCAGCACCCGGCGGGTCAACTCGCCTTTGCGGAAGCCCTCCTTCGAGCGCTTATGCCTGACCGCCGCCGGCATCGTGTCGCGCTCGGGTTCCAGGTGCCCAAACGTCTTCAGGGTCTCGGAAACCGCCGTGATCTGACGGCGCAGGCAGGTTACCGTGTCCTCCGCGACCACCAGATCGGCAGCGAGAGCGCTGCGCTTCTCCAGCAGGGCGCTGATCACGACCTCCGCTTGGCTCGCTGCCTGCTCGGAGGATTCGGGGAACGATCCAGCCTTGCCACCTGGTAAAGAAACTTCCCATGACATGATCTCCTCCCAATTACTTAAAGGTGAGGAGATAATACCGGGAATGAACCATTAGGCGAAATTGGTGGCCTTTGGCTACAGCACCATAATGCCGGACATTCCGGCTCGCCGTGAGGCGTCATCAGCCCCTTCTCGAGCTGATCGAGGTAGAGCGGGCATAGCGCCACCCCGTGAGTGTGGCGGCCCAGCATATCGGTCAGCACCAGAAGGCGGGCGACGGTCTGCGCCTTCCCGCCTTCCATTCCGGCCGCCGCCAGCAGATCGCTGGTGAAGCGGGTGAGCGGCTCAACGGGATAACGAACTTCGGTCATCCTGGCGGTCTCCTTCTCGGGGTTCGTTGATGATTGGTGCGTGCCGGCGTGCTCATTCTAAGTCTTATGATGCTGGATGGGGATGGCGCGTTCAGGCGCCGGAATCGAGTTGGACCTTCATCGTGTTTCCAGGATGCCGCTGTCTTCCCGGCGTGCCGCGGGCGCATGCGATGTGGAACTAGTCAAGAAACGACGGGGTCGTGACACCGGCATGACCAGGATGGAACGCAGCCCGGAACAGCCGCCGCTGAACGCGGTGGTCCCGTTGTCGGCGTTCTGGACGACTTCCCTAAGACCGCGCCGGATCAGCGCCTCGATCGCAGTGTCGGTTCTGGCGACCGCGGTGAAAACCTGGCGGGTTCCATGGGACGTCTCGACGTTGCCGAAGCGGACTTCGAGATGGCGCTGATCGTCCTCACAGCTGGGAATGAACGTCGAGTCCAGGGTCAGGGTGATCGCCGCCGCTGGAGATGCCGGCTCGGTTGGGGCTGCGTCACGCAGCCGCTCGCCGACCATCAGGGTGCGCCGGCGCACGGTCTCGGAATGGATCCCGGCATCGACCGGCAGAAGATGTTCAAGCTGGCCGGCGGCGATCCGACAGGGCATGAGCGCCGATAGATGGGCCCGCAGCTGGTCGGGCTCGGGCGCCGAGCGGCATGGGACGGCCAATCGACACCACCCTCCGCCCCGCCGCAGCCGGCGCAACGGAAGCGGGGCAACCGGAGCGTAACCTGGCCGAACGAGGTCGCAATCCGGTGGGGCCGGTAGTCCCTGACTTGGCAGAGGGGGGCGCAGGTCCGGCACGCCGGCCGCCGGGCGGCATGGTCCGGCTCTGCGCCGCAACGACGGCCTGTTGAACCTGAGGCACGAGCTGCTTGCCACCTACAAGGCTCAGGTCAGGACCCGCGAGGTCACCCAGACCGCCGGCACGGACGATCTCCACCACGTCGACGCTGCGGCTCGCCCCATCGCCTCCGGTTACTACCAGGCGCAAAACCCACCCCATCCTTGTTCTCCAGCCGCTGAAACGTACGACCGGTCATACCCTGTTCAGCCCAGCTCCCCCAATCTCGCCGGCAGTCCCGACCGTATGAGGCTTCACCGCGCTATCGTCCGCCGGCGCTTGTCCGCAGGTCACTGACTGGCGACAGATGGCTCCATCAGCATTCTCGGAGCCGGTGTTCAGTCATGCCCATTGCGGCCATCGAAACGTTGCGGAATGCTGCCAGTACCCGACAAGGATTGGCTCAGCATCCAGAGCATGCTGGTATCGTGTCACAGCGTCATCGGCAGGCAGGGAGGTCGTCATGGATCGCAGGACGTTCATCGGCGCAAGTATCGGCGCCTTCGCGCTTGGGGCTGTCCGGGGACAACCGTCCCAGGCGCAATCGGCTTTGCCGGAATTGCGACCCGCCGCGGACCCCTATGCTCGCCTCCAGGGTGGTACGCCGCACCATCTGACACCGGACCAGGAGGCACAGCGCGTTGTCGACAGCCCGGCTCCGGCTGGCCCGCCGGGCCGCTGGATCAGCCGCGCCGCGCTGCCGATCCCGCGCAGCGAAATGGCGTGGGCGGCTGTCACGGCGGAGCGGATGCATATCGTTGGCGGCTATGGGGAGGGTGCCGTCAATCGCGCCGATCACCATATCTACGACCCGGTGGCCGACCGCTGGTATGAGGGGGCCGCGTTGCCGCGCGGTGCCAACCATGTCGCGGTCGCGGCTGACGCCGGCCATGTCTACGCGTTTGGCGGGTTCATCGAGCAGAACCGCCGATCCGACACGAACGCCTACGTCTTCGACGTGGCCACCAACAGGTGGACCCCCCTTGCACCCCTGCCACGGCCGCGCGGGGCGGCGGCGGCCGTGGCGCTGAATGGCTCAATTCATCTGATCGGCGGCGCATCCGAACCGGCCAGCGAACGGGCGAGCGTCGGCTGGCACGAAGTCTATGACCCGCGGACAGATCGCTGGTCGGCACGCAAGCCGCTGCCGGGTGCGCGCGATCACGTGGGGTGCGTCGCCCATGCCGGCGCGATCCACGTCATTGGTGGCCGTTTCAACACGTTCGAGTACAACACCGAGCTTCACCATATCTACCTCCCGAACCGGGATACGTGGGAGACGCGGGCGCCGTTGCCGACGGCGCGGTCGGGACATGGCCTTGTCGTCTACCGCAACCGCCTCTTCGCCATGGGAGGCGAAGGCGGCATTCTCACCGGCGGGGTGCCGCGCCAGGCGAAGGTGTTCGGGCAGATGGAAAGCTATGATCCGGCCAGCGACACGTGGCAACATCATGCGCCTATGCCAACGCCACGTCACGCGGTCGGCGCCGTGACGATCGGCGACTGGATTTATGTGGCGGGTGGCGGCGCGGTCCTCGGGGGCTCCGTGCAGTCTGCCGTGCACGAAGCCTTCACCCTGGGGTGATGCTGTACTATGGCCCTGCTCATCCACCTGTCGATCTGACAACGAGAGAAACCGGATCGCTAAATCCCGTTCTGATGTGCCCTGAACGACTGCTCCTGGTGTAAAGATAACTCCAACGAAAGGGGCGGCTTCTGATCCAGAGCAATCCAACGCCGCCGTCGGCGGGGGTGCGATATCGAGGTTCGGAATGCGGAGAGAATGGAAGTTCATCTTCACTTTGCGGACAGACGCCGCCTCCGCCCGGATTTCGCCCAGTCATCACGGGCCAGAGCCCATTCGACCTCTTGCCACCCTCGCTTCACCATCCATTCCGGTCCGGCCCGACGGGCGGAGATGTCGGCGCCGAACCAGCGGGCGAGCTTCTCCACTCGCGTGTTGCCGCTGGCCGTATTGCCGACGATCAGATGCAGATCGAGATCGTGAAAGCCATGCTCAACCAGGGCGCTCATCACCTCGATCGCCAGGCGGTAGCGTCCCCAATCATCCGGGGTCAACTCGACCCCGAGCGTGGCCGTACCGCCATGTTTTCCCGCTTTGCGGAGGCCAGCGCAGCCACACAGCCGCCCTGTTCCCCGTTCGAAGATCCCCGCCTGAAAGTTCTGGCGCGGCACTTCCCGCTGCCAGGTGATGAAGAGGTCGAAAAGGTCCTGTGCTCTTTGTTCATCGGCTTGGCCAATGTCGTAGAGACGACGGTAGCGCGGATCGATCTGGTACGAGATGAACGCCGCACGATCCGTCTCCAGAAAATCGCGTAAGATGAACCGGGAGGTGTGGATGAGCATGGCTGTGGATAGCACGATCCGCACGCTCGCCGCCAACGGACTTCCGGCACGGCAGAGCTCCCTTCGTCTGCCAAGGTGTACGTGAAAGGTCGCTTCTGGCGAAAATCGGCTGTCTCTCCCGACGCCTAGCGCATGACCTGAATGGTCGGCTCTGGCACGGGCAGATGCTGGGCTCGATTTCGGGATGGTGTTACGCTACGTTCGGGCTCATGGGCACCTTGCGAAGCTTGATGGTATGCCGGCCCTGACCCGACGAGAGCAGGACCTGCTGCGGCGCAACCGACAGTTCTATCTCGATCTGGTCGAGGGGCGGCGGTTGCCCGAGACCGACGCCCAGCGGCGTTTCCTGGAGGTCGCCGCAGGACGCCTGCCGCCGGTGACGGAACACGAGCGCCTGTGGGTGCGATGGCGGCGGATGATCCGGGATAGGAATGTCCGGGCGCTCATGCGGCGGATAGGACCGAACGAGCCTTCAGGCCGCCGGTTGTGAGTTCGAGCGCATCCAACAGCTGGAACCCCGGGGAAGATCACGGCAGCGAGGGCTCGGCACATGCGATTGCCCGGCACATGCGATTGCCCGGCACATGGCGGTTGGCGGTATCCGGCCGATTTGCGTCATTGCATAAGAGGCGTAACGGCGGCAGGCTGTCGGTAAGGCATGTGCCCGGGATTCTACATTGATCGTTCGCTGACGGATGTAGGATTGTCCCTGCCGCAGGAGGAGCAGCATGCAGGCTCGCATGACCGTGTTGACGATCGGCGTGGATGACATGGAGAGGTCGGTCCGCTTCTACCGCGATGGACTGGGCTTTCCGACGATGGGAATAACGGGAGAACAGTACGAGCACGGCGCCGTGGCCTTCTTCGACCTCCAAGCCGGCCTCAAGCTCGCCGTCTGGCCCCGCGACAGCCTTGCCAATGACACAGGTCTCGCGAAATCCCAGCCTAGCCCGACGGAGTTCTCAATCGGGCACAACGTATCCAGCGAGGGTGAGGTCGATGAGGTTATGCGAAGGGCCGAACAGGCGGGCGCCCGGATCGTAAAGCCGGCGCGCAGGACGTTCTGGGGCGGCTACGCCGGTTACTTCCAGGATCCTGACCAGCACCTGTGGGAAATAGCCTTCAACCCCGACCTTATTCCCGACGACTAGTGGCTCGGCACAGTGGTTTTGATGAGTTCAGGCGGCTTGCTTGAGGGAGGGCTCCGGATCGGGATAGGCATGGCCCATCTTCTCACGCGCCCGCTCGGTGGTGAACATCCAGGTAATGCGGGCGCCCTCGGCGTTGCGCCGGCGCTGCCAGGCTGCCACCTCGGCCTCGAGGCGCTCGCGCTCGGCGATGCGGCGGTCCAGGCACTGGGAGCGCAGCACGCCGATCTCGATCTCGACCATGTTCAGCCAACTCGCGTGCTTGGGCACGAAGTGGAAGTCCAGCCGGCGCAGCACCCGGCGCGCCTCGCACGCCGGGAACGCCTCGTAGAGCGCCCCGGCCGAATGGGTTGACAAATTGTCCAGCACCACGCGGATCCGCTCGGCCTCGGGGTAGTGGACGTCGACCAGGTCGCGCATGCACGCGGCGAAGTCGCGCCCCGTGCGCCGGTCGGTGACCTTGACCGCGCGCCAGGGGCGGTGCGCGTCGAGGAACACGAACAGGTTGGCGGTGCCGTTGCGCCGGTACTCATAATCGAACCGCTCCGGCTGCCCCGGCGCGGCCGGGACCGGCTCGCGCGCCTCGCCGATCAGCTGGGTCGGGCTCTCGTCGAAGCACACCACCGGGCGCGCCGGGTCGGGCGCCTCGGCGTAGAGGTCGAGCACGTCCTCCATGCGCGCGACGTACTCGGCGTCGACGCGCGGGATGCACCACATGTCCCGGCGCCACGGCTTCAGGTCGTTCTCGGCCAGCCGCCGCCGGACCGTCTCGCCGGACACGGCGTCGTGCCCGGTCAACGCGACCAGCGCTCCCGCCAGCAGGTCGAGCGTCCAGCGCGCCCGGCCCTCGGGCGGCTCGGAACAGGCGGTCGCCACCAGCAGGGCCTCCTCCTTGCCCGACAGCTTGCGCGGCGCCCCCGGCCTCGGCCGTTCGCCCAGCGCGGCGTCCAGGTTGCCCGCGACGAAGCGGCGCCGGGTCCGGTGCACCGTGGCCGTGCCGACCGCCAGGGTGGCGGCGATCGCCTCGTCACCGTGGCCCGCGTCGGCCGCCAGCAGGATCTGCGCCCGCTTGACCTTGCGCACGGCTTGCCGACCCCCGCTGACCAGGGCCTGCAGCTCGGTCCGCTCGGCTTCGCTCAGATCCACGCGGTAGCGTACAGTCATCGGGCCTCCTCGACGCTCAAAGCCCCGACAACCCGATGGCCGCCGCGATGTCACAGCCCCACCCGGAACCGAATTTCACGCCCAAGCAAGGGCAGTATTTGGCGTTCATCCACGCCTACACCTGCATCAATGCCCGACCGCCCGCCGAGGCCGACCTGCAGCGCTTCTTCGGCGTCACCCCGCCCACCATCCACCAGATGGTCCTCGCCCTCGAACGCACCGGCCTCATCCAGCGCACCCCCGGTGCCGCCCGCAGCATCAGGCTGCTCGTGCCACCGGAGAGCCTGCCGGTCCTTCAAAGGCCCGAAGCCAGCTCATCATAATCACTGTGCCGAGCCACTAGCCTATGCGGGAGCTCGCTGATCGCCATGAACAAGCGGCTTTTATTGTGGAGCGGTTTGGGTGCCGCCACACTTCCCGTGATGATCGGCGCGGCTTGGATACTCTCGCTGCCGCCGGCGCCGCCTGCCGGAGCCGCACCGCCGATCGCGCAGGAAGAGGCCGATGCCACGATCGCGGCCCTGAAGCCGCCGAAGCGCCAGCGCCCGCGCCCGCGCCCGCTTATCGCGATCATCGGCGCTAATGAGGGCACTGAAACCACCGATTACCTCATGCCCTACGGCATCCTTCGGCGTGCCGACGTCGCCGATGTCTCGGTGCTCGGAACGAAGACGGGACTGGTAACGCTTTATCCCGCACTCGCGGTCGAGCCGCAGGCGACGGTTGCGGACTTCGATGCTCGGCATCCGGAAGGCGCCGATTACGTCATCGTCCCCGCCATGCGCCGCGACGACGACCCGGTGGTGCTGCACTGGATCAGGAGGCAGGCAACCAAGGGCGCGATCATCGTTGGCGTCTGTGCCGGAGCCAAGGTCGTCGCCAGTGCCGGGCTCCTCGACGGCAAGCGGGCGACGACCCACTGGTATTATCTTGAGGAACTGCGACACAAGCATCCCACGATCCAGTATGTCGCGGACAGGCGGCTGGTGGTTGACCGGGGCGTTGCGACGACAACGGGCATTACCGCGTCCATGCCTATGTCGCTCACCCTGATCGAGGCCATTGCCGGCCGAGACAAGGCCGAGGCGATCGCCCGGGATCTCGGCGTTAGGGACTGGAGCGCACGGCACGACAGCGATGCGTTCCAGTTCACGCGTCCATTCGCTTTGACGGCGATCGGCAACACCATCGCTTTCTGGAATTGGGAGAGGCTCGGCATAGAGCTTCGCCCAGGCCTCGACGAAGTGTCGCTCGCCCTCGTTGCGGATGCCTGGTCGCGAACCTATCGGTCACGTGCGGTGACGTTCGCCGACACCTCCAGTGCGATCGAGACCCGCAACGGCATCCGTATTTTCCCCGATCGGATTGCGACGAGTTGGCCTGCCGGGCAGCTGCTTCCGACGATCGGGGACCACTTGCCGGCACACGTCTTGGACCAGATCCCTCACGCGATCATGGCCCGTTACGGAAGGGATACAGCCAATCTGGTCGCCATGCAGCTCGAATACCAGGAACAGCGGGTGCTGAGGAGGTTCGAGGACAGGTGATGGCGGACGAAGCAACCGGCAGCCTTGGCCTCTCGGATCGTTGCGCCGAATGTCAGACTAACCGCGTGAAGCCGTCCGCACTCCAGCGTTCGCTACCCACCCCATGATGCACAAAGAAGAGGCCGTCGGGGTCATACTTGTCCTTCGCGGCAAGCAGTCTTGCGTAGTTCGATCCCCAGAAGGATTGCCGCCACGCCTCGTCGAAGAAGTCGCTCTCCGACACGTATGAACCGACCTCCGGGAGCACCCGGCGCACTTCGTTCATGGCCCTGTCAATGGCTGCCGCACCCCTGTTCGCCGTCAAGCGCGACAAATCCTCATCTCCCACCCAACAATCCAAGGATGCCGTCACGAGACCAGCTTGGCCTCTTGGCTGCAGGCAAACGCCGCCGGCAACCCTGCCGGCTTCCAAGGGCCTTGGAGCGCCGTTACGTATGGAGCCGGATCCTGCTCAGGCCCTGATGCGGGCGACTTCCCGCCGGCGCCTGATCAGCCACAGCGCGCCGTATGCCGCGAGTAGCGTTGCGATGGCCAGCAAAGTGACAACGGCGAAATTGACCTCGGGCCACTGGACGTATTCAAGGGCCGCCATCCGCTCGAGCATCCAGTGCCACGCGGTGTGCGCAACGAGAACCGAGAGGATCATGACGCCGGCACGCTGCGCAGGGACGGTCTTCAGCGACAGCGCCAGGACGGGCAACACGATCAGTAGGAACAGAAGCTGACCCAGTTCCACACCGACGTTGAAAGCCAGCAGGGACAGCAGAAAATGCCCGCCCGTGTACTGCAGGTCTTCCTGTAACACGAACGAGAACCCGAACCCGTGGATGAAGCCGAAGGTGCCGGTGATCAGCCATCTCCAGCGCAGCGCGGTTGCCGCCTGGCCATGGAGCCAGGTGCCCACAATGTTTTCCAGCGCCATGTAGACGATCGACAGGGCGATCAATGTCTCGATCAGCGGCGGAAACCAGTTTCCCTCCGGCACGGCGCCGGTGGCGGCGGCCAGCAATGTAACGGAGTGCCCCATAGTGAAAGCGGTGACTACGCCCACCAGCCGCCACATGTGTTCCAGCCTGAAGGGTAAGACCAGGCACAGAAGGAACAGCAGGTGATCGATACCTTCCAGAATATGGCCGAAGCCCAAGCTGACGAAAGTGAACGCGGCACGGTGCCAGCTCGGATCGAGTTCGAGCCAGCCGTGGCCACCATGGACTTGGTAGGCGCGAGGCTCGCCGCCGGGAGGGAGAAACTGCACGAACAGCTTCAGGCGTCCCGACAGGCCGGATCCCAGGAGAACATCCACTCCGAAGCGGGAATCGGGCGAGGCGGCAGAATAAACCAGTGCCACGTCGAAGTAACCCTGGTTCCAGAACAGGTTGCTCTGTGGCGGCAGGTCCGGTCCTGTCACGTGACTCCAGGCTGCCTCAAACGTGCCGAAGGCGTCCTCCGAGGGTTGCGAGAAGCGCGTATGCGCTATTGGAACGCCGAGACGCTCACCGTTCTCATAGAGAATGAAACTCTGCGTCACGGCCTGCACCAGTCGGTCGAGCGAGCCCTCGATACGGGCAAGGTCGAGGTAGCCGGGGCCCCGCTTGGGCAGGGCCATGCCTTCAAACAGGCTGAGTGGAATCCGGGTCACTGCCACGAGCCGGCCAGATTCCGGTCTGATGAAACTGTTGACAATGATCTCGTCGGGAACGTCGTGAGCGGCGGCAGGCCTGCTGACGAGCGGAGGAAGGAGCAGGGCCGCAAAAGCGAGGGCGAGCAACCATCGGACGGTCAGGTGTGGAATCGTCATGATATTCGGGACTTCTCGCGATGGTAGGTGAAACCACTGCAGCCGCGACCGTGAAACTCCCCGTCCGGTACGCCGGTGAGCGGCTGGACGGGGAGTTTCGTCAGGCTATGCGTTGCTGACCAGGCGGCTTACCGGGAGCGGCAGCCGCGCGCGCCGTACCGCACGAACTTCTGGATACGCTTTCCGGTATCCACCTCGGCGGTGTAGAGAATGCCTTCACTGTCTGTGGCTACGTTGTGCACCCAGTGGAAGTCACCGGCATTGCGGCCGTGCCGTCCGAAAGTGGACAGGATCTCCAGGCTTCTGCGGTTCAGCGTGTCGACGTGCATGTTGGTACCGTCGGCATTGTGCAGGCAGCTCTCATCGCGATCCGAAGAAGTGTCAAGATCCCACACCGACCCACTGCCCAGTGTCTCGGCGCGGATGAACTTCTCGGTCACGAAGCCGCAGGTGCCCTCGGTTCCGTTCGGGTTGTTGCACTCCTCGCCCACCTGATTCTTGCGGAACACTTGCAGGCGGTTGTTCGCCCGGTCGCAGACATAAACCAGGCCGTCGTGCGCGATGCGGACGCAGTGGACCGGGTTCCGGAAGTACGGGATTATCTCGTCACCCCGATCGTTCGCGTAAGGTCCCGCTGCGTCGGAAGCCGCGTCGTCCACCGGGTTCTGGCCATAGGCGCCCCAGTGACGCTTGTACTTGCCGGTCTCCGCGTCGACCACCACGATCCGGTGGTTGCCGTACCCATCAGCGATGTAAAGCTCGTTTGTCCGCGCATCAACTTCCATATCGGCCGGGTTATAGAGCTGAGGCGTGCCGTTGGAGGCACCGTCGGTGTCGTTGCTGTTAGCCGGTCCGCCGAAGCCCGGATCGCCAACCCGCAACAGGAAGGTGCCGTCGGCCGAGAACTTCAGGACATGGCTGTCCTCCCCGTGCGTCGCCGCCCAGGGGAACTCACCTTCGCCGCTGCCGTTACCGGCGATGTAGACGTTATCGTTATGGTCGACATAGATGCCGTGCTCGCCGGCCGGCCAGACGCAGCCGTCCTCCTCCCTGCACTTGCCGCCGATAAAGCCTGGGTCAGCTGGTCCACCCCAGGCCTGGAGCAGATCCCCGTCCTTGTTGAACTTCATCACCGCCGGCGCCGGAAGGCAGCAATCGGCAATGGGTCCAAAGGGTCGAGGATGTCCTAGCGCATTGATCGGCTCCCCTTCCTCGTTGGTTGCGTCCTCATAAGCGTCCGTCGCCCCAGCCTCATCGCTCGTCAGGGTTCGGGCGCGCTGAACGATCCAGATGTTGTCGTGGCGATCTACCGCGATGCCGCCAACCTGTCCCACGAGCCACTTGTTCGGCAGTTCCCGCGGCCAGCCGGGATCCACGATGAACCTGGGCCCGCGCCTGGCCGCGCCGTCCTCCGGCTCGGTTCGGTCGCGCAGTCGGTCGAGAAAGTCTCCGATGTCGCGGAGGTTCGGGAAACCGCCGTTGTGTGCGAGGCTAGCGGCCGCGTCGTCATCTTGCGCCGCAGCCGTGTCCGGCGCAAAGGCAATTGCCGCCGCGACGATAGCGGCGGTCGCACCGATGACGGTGCGCCATAAATTTCTCATTGTTTCCTCCCGTGGCGTTATAGGCAGGACTTGCCCACCAGATGTTTGTAACCGCAGGAATACTTCTTCCGAATAGCGAGCTTCGCGCAGTAACGCTGCGACTCGCCAAAGGTCCAACAGCAGAGAGCAGCCCGGGACCAGAATATAGAGAGGAACACACACTGCCCTCACCGCAGTCCTGGTCGGGAATGACGCAGGTCCGCTTAGATGATACTAATACTCTGGCAGGTTTGTGTCCCAAGTGCACAAGATATAACCACACCACATTTGTACAGTCAGCACCATGCCGTTTGTACATCTACCCCGGCAGGCGTGTCCTGCATCTTCTTGTGCAAACTCCCGATGTGAAAGGAAAACTGGATCTGGGACAGCCTCCTGGGTCGATGTGTTTGCGCTAACCGTAAATCGACCGGCAGATATGCAGAAAACGCAGACCCGGCACACAGGATCATGCAGCGCACGTTCTGCTGCTTGGAAACTCATTGCCGCCCAGTATTCGGAGGAGGCGCGTAGCCGGTACCTGGAATCATCCGGCCGGCGCCGTTCAGCCTGCGGCGCAGCTCGTCCGTCACCGCACGGGCCTGAGCGCGGTTGCCGATCACCCGGGGGGTCAGCAGGACCAGAAGCTCGGTGCGCCGACGTTGCGTGGTTGTCGTCTTGAAGAGATTGCCGAGAACCGGGATGTCCGAGAGGACAGGAATTCCCGTTACGCCATCGCCCAAGCTATCCCGGATCAGGCCGGCGAGCGCCACGCTCTCGCCATCCTGGACGGCCACGGAGCTCTGGATGGTGCGCTGCTGTATGACCGGCGCATCGATATTTGAGGAGTTGTTCGTCGCGACGTCGCTGACTTCCTGGGCAATGTCCAGGCTGACCAGCCCGCCGGCATTCACCCGGGGCGTGATCCGCAGGATGACCCCGGTGTCCCGGTACTCGATGTCATTGACGATCGGGGCATCCGGGTCGACCACGGAGACTGAGGAGCGCAGCGGGATCGGTACCTGATCGCCGACGCTCAGGCGCGCCGTCCTGTTGTCCAGGACGAGCAGCTGGGGTGCCGACAGAACGTTGACGTCGGTGACCTCGCTGAGGGCGTTCAGCACGACCCTCGCGTCGGTGCTGCTGTAGAGGAAGTTGAAGCCGGGAAACGCCGGACCGCCCTGGCCGGGATTGGCGAACAGCTGCGGATTGAAGACCTCGCCGGTCTCGTTGAACGAGAAGCTTCCGTTCCCCGCCGAGAAGAACCATTGCAGCCCATAGCGCAGCTGGTCGGTCAGGCTCACTTCCGCGATCGTCGCCTCGATCAGAACCTGCATCGGCACGATGTCCAGGCGCTGCAGCGCTGCCTCGATCATCCGAAAATCGGCCTCGCTGGCGAGGATCACCAGGGCATTGTTCACCTCGTCGGCGATGATGCGGATCTCCGGGTCGCCGGCCGGCGCTCCTCCGGGTCCGCTGCGGGCTGCCGTGCCTGGAAAGGGTTGCGGGGACTGGACCATGCCCGTCGGTCCACCCTGACCGTTTCCGGCTAAGCCGGAAGTCCCCCGGTCGTTCCGCAGTTGCGATCCGTCGGAACCGTCGATCGAGACCCCCTCTCCACCCGACCCCTGGCGGCTTCTCCCGCCACCCGCCGGGAAGGAGCCCAGGTCCCGCGACTGAAACCCGGGCGATACGGAGGGAAACCCGCCCGTCTGCGGCACTGCCGTCGTGAGTTCGCTGCCGAACAGCGGTGCCACGACGGACCCGAGCTCCGCCGCCCGTCCGTTCTGCACGAAATAGATGAAGATCCGACGGTCCTGAGCGTCGTCACCCAGATCGAGGATCTCGATCCACTGCCGGGCCTCGCTCAGCTGCCCCGGGGTCCTGGCTATCGCCAGGACGGCACTCAGGCGCTGGATCGGCAGGAAGCGAACTCCACCGGCGCCGGCGGAACCGGGCTGCGGTGCCGGCGCGCCCTCCTGGGCGGTGGTTCCGGTCGGACCATCGGGCTGGCTGAAGATCTGGGTAAGCTCGCCGGCAACGTCCTCGGGGTTGGCGCGTCTCAGGGGGAAAATGCCGAAGGACATTCCGGCCATCCAGTCGATATCGAAGGTTTCGACGAGGTCGACGAGATCCGCCGCCTCGCCTCCGGGACCGGCGAACACCAGCAGGTTCCGCACGGGATCGGCCACCAGCGACCGGCCTGCCGTGACGAAAGGCGCCAGGGTTTCCCGCAGCGCCTCCACGGCAGCATAGCGGACCGGAATGATGTGGAGACCGTAGCCGCGGCTCGCTTGGGCATCGGTGACGGCGACCAGGCCCGGGGTGATGCGGGCAACTGCCCGTTCCATCGGCTCGACCCGGTAGATGCCGTCCGTCCGGGTAATCGCAGCCCCCGCCAACGCCAGGAGGGTTTCGAGGGTCGGCATGATGCTCGCCCGCGGCACGGGGCGTCCGGTTCGCGCCGTGATCGTTCCCTGGACATTCGGGTCCAGGACATAAGTGAGGCCAAGGGTGTCGCCGAGGATGCTGTCGACCGCTTCACGGATATCCGTGTTGACGAAGTTGAAGCTGACTTCGTCGGCGCCGGTGACCGCCACGCCTTCGGGAGCGCCGCCGCGGCGTAGAAAATCGCCGGACCCGCGAATGATCCTGGGGCCGGGTAGGACCTGGGGCCGACGGTCCGGCGTGGCCAGACTCGCTTCAGCCGCGCCGCCGCGCCGCGCGGGCGCTGCCGAGGCGAGTGGCACCGGCGCGCGGGCGGGTCCGTACGCGGCCGTCTCTTCCCTAGGATCTCCCGGTTGTCTGGTGCAGGCGCATGCCAGCAGGAGTACGGCCAAGCTGAGAAATCGCGTGATCGCCTTGGAAACCGAGGAGGCTGGGACGGAAGCCAACGGGATAGTCCATTGTTATCATTATTGTTTTAGCTTCGAGATTTCGGTGGTGCGCCACATTGATGCTTAGCCAATTCAGGCTTCGAGGCCAGAACGCAAAGGGTGATGGGTCCGGCGAAGAGATTACAACTTTAGAAAGCGTCACGGCTGGAGCGCCGTGACATTCCCGGTCGCGAGTTCCCGGGGCCGTTCCCGCGGGCGGCGTGAGCGGTCCGGCTCCGGTGCCGGCGCCTCGATCCGCAGATCAAGTACGCGCTCGACGCTGCCGCGCCGGATGATGACGCGCCGTTGTTCGATCCCAACGACCCTCCATCCCTGTATCGTGTCCCCCACCCGCAGCCTGCGGGCTTTCTGATCCTTGGCCGGGGACATGAGTGCCATGCGGCTCTCCGGCGTGATCAGAATTCCCGAGATCACCACGCTCAACGGCTGCGCCGGCTCGCCGGTCTGCTCTCGCCGCTCCGGCGGGCGGCGGCTTGCGGTGAACACCGGCCGTTCGAGGATTTCCGAAAAATCTTCAAGCGCCCGTTCCGCCCAGCCAGCCTCGCTTTCCTGTACCCGAGCCGGGTCCGCGGGTGCCTGAGACGCCTCCTGCAGGGGCGGTATCGGGCCGATTCCGCTCAGGGCAAGCATATCCGAAACCAGCAGCCAGGATGCGGTGGCGAAGGCCGCGGCGGCGGCGCCAAGTGCCGCGAAACTCGGGCTCGAAGACCTCATTTTCCTGCCCTCCCCCTCAGGTACCCGGCGACATCGAGCCGGATCGCGAGAACGGGATCATTGTCGAGCTCCTGGCCAGCCTGGCTCCGGGCGGTTTCCCGGATCTCCATTCCCTCGATGAACAGCATCGGCCGCCCACTCTCCACCGCGTGAAGGACACGTTGGAGCGTTTCAATTCCCCCCGTGAACTGAATCCTGACCGAAACCTTCTGGAGATCCTCAACGGTCGCCGTCGGCAGGTTCTGCGCGGCGTTGACCCGTCCGCCGTTCTCCTGAACACCGCGCTTCACCTGCTCGACCAGCCAGGCGGCAGCCAAGGCATCGGTCGAGCCTTCCAGGTAGGATCCTGTGCCCTCGGGCTCCCGGTCGAAGTTCTCGACGGCGGCTCTGATACGCGGCACCTCGACCGCCATTCCTCGGTAGCGCGCCAGCATGGCCTGAAGGTTCGCGATCTGCTCGGCATTGCGCTCTTGGCGGGCGAGCGGCATGGCAACCGCCGTGACGTACACTGTACCAACGATCGCTCCCACCAAGCTGATTGCCGCGACCCGGCCGATGATCCTATCGAACCGGAGGTTCATGTCAGTTCTCCCGCGTTCGCTCGGAGAGACTTTCCCCGATTGCCGAGAAACGGGCTGAGATACTGAAGCGCTCGACGCTGGCGGCCCTGCCGTCCGGCACTTCGCCGTCGGCATCCTGCCAAGCGCCCCGCACGCCCCCGGCCCGCTCGAACGAGACCTGCGAGCGGAATTGGACATCCTCCAGCAGGTCGGACTCCTCCAGAAGGGCGATCAGGGCCGAGGCCTTGGCCGAGAAACCCGACAGGGACAGGGAGCCGGCGCGCATGTCAAGGCTGGCGAGCCAAGTATCATCGGGCAGCAGCCGGGTGACCTCGGACAGGATGTCGATGCTCGCGGGGCTCCGGCGCTTCAGATCCGCAAGGTACCGTTCCTTGTGGATCGCCGCATCGAGATCGGCCCGAAGCCTGTCCGCCTCCAGAGCCCGGACGCGTGCCGACGTCACCGCCGCGTCGAGTTCGGCGAGATGCCGTTCCTGCTGGTACAGCGGCAGGGAAGTGCGTGCCGCCACCAGTGCCAGAGCGATCGCCGCCAGGACAGCGGCCATTCGGTACCGCCGCCGGTTGGCCTCTCCGCCGGTGCGGGGGAGCAGATCGGTATACGCCTCGCCGCCCCACCCGGCCACTTCGAGCCACTCCGGCTTCAAGCCTGCGCCTCGGATCAGGTCGAGTGCCCAGTCGACGTCCGGCCGGCAGACGACGACGAGGTCGACCAGCAATGGCCGGCCGGTCGTCACGCCGCCGGCGCGTCGCCCGGAAACGATCCGGTAGTCATAATAAACATCCTCGGCCCTGAACGGCGTGAGCCGGTCCATCTCGAAGGACAGGACCTCCCTCAGGTTCTCGGCCGCCGCTGCAGGCAAGGTCACCGTGCGTCGCAGCGCCGTGCCCGCAGGAACGATCAGGGCCGTCTCGCACCGGCTGCCGGATCGGTTCCTTACCAAGTCGCGTATCTGCTCAGACACGGATATTGGGGCATGGTCGATCCGGGCGCCCGGGACCGGCCGGGGCCTATCGACCGATCCGAGAAACCGGCGGCGTCCGGCCCGGTTCGCGAAGACTCGAAGGCACTCCGGCTCCACCACCACTTCGAAGCAGCGGGAGCGGCGCGACAGGGCGCGGCTCAGGCGCCGGGGAACAAGCGCGGCCAGTTCCCCACCCCACCAGCGCAGGAAATTCCAGATACCCGATCCGATACGGCCGTTCCAGGGTCCCATGCCTGTCCCAATGCCTTTCACCGCGTCCAGGCGGTGAATTGTGATCTCATAAGCCGGGCGGCACAATATCCCCGATCCGCACTGCGCTGGCCCATCAGGTCAGGGCCCTATGGGGAGGAAGCGAGCCTGGGCGCCACTGATAGCGTCGGCCAGATCCTGCGGTCACCCTCGGCGAAGGCAAGCTCTAGCTTGACCAAGCTGGGGAGCCGGTCGTGGGCCAGCCATGCATCACGCCAGGCCGGATCCTCCCCGTCGCGCACCGCGCCGTAATATCCTATCCTGATGTTCCTCACCCCCCGGAGCAGGGCGCGGCTCCGCTCGGCTGCGTCGGGCGGCACGACCAGCCCGTCCGGACGGTAAAGCGCCCAATCCAGGGCCAGGCGCCCGTTGTCCGCCCCGGTATCCAGATAGATCCGAAAGAAGCCAATTCCGCCGACACCCAGTTCGGGCGGGAGGATGCTGAGGAACTGAAATCCCCTTGCCTCGCCCAGCAGGACCGCTCCGCTTGCCCGCGCGGACCGGTCTTCGGGAAGGAGCATCCGGCTCATCTGCCGACGCAGGAAGGTCTGTACCGCCTCGATCTCTCCAGCGTCCGCCGATCGGCCGGATCCAGTTTCCCAGGCCCGGGCTCCAAACCGGAGTCCCCCGAACGTGACCACCGCCACCAATCCCATCAGGGCGAGGGTCACCAGCATCTCGACCAGAGTGAAGCCGGCGGCTCCGCGATTTCGGCTGGTGACTGGCCGGACATTCCTCATCGGGCGGGTCCCAGCTTCACCGTCTGAAGCGTGATCGCCTGTGCCCGGCCCCAGGTCACCGTCACGCTGACTTGATATGGCTCGACAGCGAGAGTCCCGGCTTCGCCCGGATACGCGTCGGGGTACGGCTCGATACCAGCTTTCCAGCGAAAGCCGTCTGCGAATGCTCCCCCCGTCTCTCCCGGAACCAGGGGGATCGTGATGCCGACCTCATCCATCTTGCTGCGGGCATGCAGGACAGCGGCACCCGTGCCTTCCGCTGCCGAGATGCCCCGCAGGCTGGTCGAGAATGCCTGCAGGGCGGCCAGCAGCGCCATGCTCAGGATGATGAAGGCAACCAGGGTCTCGATCAGGGTGAAGCCCGGTGCGGCCCCCCGCGGCGCTCCCCGCCGGCCGGAAGCTCCCAGAAAGCGCGCGCTACTCGACAATCCGAACATGGCCGGTCAGCCAGTCGACGGTGACGGTATGGCTCGAACGGCCGGAAGACAGGCTTATCCGACCTCCGGTCGAGCTGCCGTCGGGAAAGAAGCGGATGCTTCCGGCGCGGTCGCCCTCGGTTTCCTGGGTGGCTGTCCGCATGGAGAAATCGAAGGTGCCGAGCTGCCGATTGTTCGGCCGGTATGAGAGAGTGTAAGTCCCGGATCCGACGTCCAGGGTCAGCGTCGTTTCGTCGTTGGACCGGATGGCCTGCCCGCGCGCATCGCGCAGCGCCGCGGCCAACTCGCCTGCGGCGGCGCGCTGCCGCAGGGACGGTGCCAGCCTTCCGAGATCGGGCAGGGCCAGGGCCGCGACGAGAGCCATGATGGCGAGGACGACGAGCATCTCGAGCAGGGTGAAGCCGTTCGCGATCGGGCCATGCGACGCCTCAGAACGCGACATTGTACGACCCCAGGATCGCGGAAAAAACGGAGGCGATGATCCCGGCGACCACGATGCCGAGAAGGACCGTGATGACAGGCACCAGAAGTCCCAGGACACGCTGGATCGAGCGCTTCACCTCCTCGTCGTAGATCTCGGCGATGCGGCCCAGCATTTCTTCCAGCTGGCCGCTCTCCTCTCCGATCCGGACCAGGTGGATCACCATCGGCGGGAACACGCCGGCGCGCGACAGCGGCTCCGCCAAACCCTCGCCTTTCTTGAGGTGACGCTCGACCCCGGCGAGCTTCCCGGCAACGGCGCCGTTGCCGATCGTCTCGATCGTCATGGCGAGCGCTGCCAGCAGGCTGACGCCGTTGACCAGCAGCGTTCCCAAAGTCCTGCTGAACCGGACCGCCTCGATCCTCGCGATCAGACCGCCGACCAGGGGAAGACGCAGCGCCAGCGCGTCGCGGCTCCGACGGAATGCCGGGCTGCGCATCGCCCAGCTGAGCGCCAGGACCGCCGAGCAGCAACCCAGTCCCAGGGCCAGCCACCAGGTCCTGAGGAAGTCGGACAGCCACAGGATAATCCGGGTGGAAAGCGGCAGTGCCGCGCCCGCCGCGTCGAACAGGGTGCGGAACTCGGGTATTATCAGGGTGAGGATGAGGATCACGGAAACAAATGCCGTGACGAGGACGAAGATCGGGTACTGGAGGGCTTGGCGGACCGTCTCCTCGAGCGCTTGGCGGCGCGCCAGCATCTCCGCGACCTGTGCCAGGACGGTCTTGAGGCTGCCGCCCGCCTCGCCGGCCCGAACCATGCCGACATAGACGCGCGGAAAGACGTCGCCCTGCGCCTGGAGGGCGTCCGCGAACGAAGCCCCGCCGCGAACCCTGTCGAGCACCCGGACGGTGAGGTCCCGGAATGCCGGCCTGTCGGTCAGTTCGCTGACCAGCGCCAGCGCCCGGTCGAGCGGGACCTCGGCGCGCAGCAGTGTCGCCAGTTCGCGGGTAAAGGGCAGCAGATCCTTGGTACCCTTCCGTTGCCCCCGAAGACCTGGCCTGGACCGGCGCGCGGAACCTTCCTCGGCGCGGATCGCCAAGCTTCCCTGGCGGCGCAAATGCTCGATGACGGCGCTCCGCGACGGCGCGTCGATATCGCCCTCGACGACCTTGCCCTCCGCCGTGACGGCCTTGAAGCGGAAGTTCGGCACCTTTACCCCTCCCGCGTGACGCGCAGGATTTCCTGGTACGAGGTAAGGCCTGCCAGCGCCTTCCTCATGCCGTCATCGAACAGCGTGCTCATGCCCTCCTCGACCGCGGCGCGGTGGAGGACGCGGCTCTCGGACCGCCGGAGCACGAGCTGACGTATGTGGTCCGACATGATCAGGGTCTCGAGGATTGTCGTCCGCCCCCTGTAGCCGGTACCGCCGCACTCCGGGCAGCCTGCGGGACGGTAGAGGGTGATCTCCTCATCCCCGGTGAAGCGCGCCAGACCAAGCTGGCCGGTCAGTTCGGGCAAGGCGCGGAAGGGCTGCCTGCAGCGCCGGCACAGGGTCCGGATCAGCCGCTGGGCGGAAACGCCGTTCAGGGTCGAGGTGACGAGATAATCGTCCAGACCCATGTCCACCAGCCGGGTGACGCTGGCGGCGGCGCTGTTGGTGTGCAGCGTCGACAGCACGAGGTGACCGGTCAGGGCTGCCTGGGCCGCGATCTGGGCCGTCGCCAGGTCGCGGATCTCGCCGACCAGGATGATGTTCGGGTCCTGGCGCAGGATGTGACGGAGTACATTGGCGAAATCCAGCCCGATCGCCGGCTTGACCTGGATCTGGTTGACGCCGTCGAGCTGGTACTCGACCGGGTCCTCGACGGTGATGATCTTGATCTCGGGCGTGTTCAGCCGGACCAGGGACGCGTAGAGCGTGGTCGTCTTCCCGCTGCCGGTCGGGCCGGTCACGAGGAAGATCCCGTCGGGCTGCTCGAGTCCGCGCAGATAGGTTTCCAGGTTGCGGTCGGCGATACCGAGGGCCGCGAAGTCGAGGGCGATCCGCTCCCGGTCGAGGGCACGGATCGCAATGGTCTCGCCGTAAAGCGTCGGCAGCGTCGACACACGGAGATCGATCGCCGAACCGTGCGCCGCGAACTTGATGCGTCCGTCCTGGGGCAACCGGCGCTCTGCGATGTTCAGCTTGGCCATGATCTTGATGCGCGACGTGATCGCCGCCCTGAGGCGGAACGGCGGAGAGTCGCCTTCGCGCAGCACGCCGTCGATGCGGTAGCGCAGTCGCAGTCTCGTCTCGAAGGGTTCCAGATGGATGTCCGTGGCACCGATCTCGATCGCCCGTGTGATGATCCGGTTGACCAGGCGGATCACGGGAGCCTCGCTCGCCAAGTCCTTCAGGTGCTCGACATCGAGCGCAAGGGTATCATCCTCGGTATCCGAGCAGTCTTCGTCGTTCGCCGCTGCGCCGGGCCGCGCATACAGCCGGTCGATCGCCCGCTCGAGTTCACTGGGTACCGCGACGCGCGGATCCACCGCGCACCGGGCGACGGTCCGCACCGCGTCGATGGCGAAGGCGTCGTGGGGATCGGCCATCGCCAGGATCAGGGTTTCACCGGCGAAAGCCAGCGGCAGGACGGCGGAATCGCGCAGAAAGCGCTGGCTGAGCTGATCCTCCAGGAGCGGCGCCTCGGGATAGTCCTGTTCGGCCACAAGCGGCAGGCCGCTGGTTTCGGCAATGGCCGAGGCCAGATCGCGTTCGGAGATCAGGCCCAACTTGACCAGGATGTGTCGGATCGGCTCGCCGCTGCTGGCACGGAGCCGAGAGACGCGCTCCAGGGATGCCCTGTCCAGCCGCCCGGTGCCAACCAGCATGTCAACCACCCGGTCATCGAGGATGGATTGTTCCTGCGCCGCCAGAGACATGACGTCCCCTGTCGTTCTTGTTCTTCGTTTCCCCGGTCGGGCGCGCATCGACCGCAAGCGAAACGCAGCGCTCCCGTTTTCCGAACAGGGTAGAAGGAACCCCCGCGCATTGCTACGCGCTGCACGGAATACCTCCAACGTCGGGAGGCATCCGGCGGAACTCGCACCCTCGGTGTCAGCCGATCTGCAGGGGTCCGTGCAGCCAGACGATCCAGAACCCGAGCGCGAGATAGGGGCCGAAGGCGATCGGAGCATCCCCGGTGCCGCAGCACCGGCTGCAGGAGGAAACAAAACTGACGGAAAGCGCCGTGATCGCGGCGATCAGGACCACGCTGGGCAGGCCAGCCCACCCGACCCAGGCGCCGGCGGCGGCCAGCAGCTTCGCGTCGCCGAGGCCGATCCCCTCGCGCCCCCGCAGCATCCGGTAAAGCCGGCGGATGGCGGACACGCTGGCGTATCCGGCGACGACCCCGATCCCTTGCGCCGTGACCGCGCCGGTCGTCAGCCACGACACCACCAGCCCGGCCGGAACCAGCGGCAGGATCAGAGGGTCCGGCAGCCAGTAATGCCTCAGGTCGATCATGGCCGCCGCGATCAGAACCCATCCAAGCGCGCAGCCGGCCCAGGAGAGCGGTTCCGGAAGGACGGCGCAGGACCAGAAAGCGGCTCCAAGGGAGGCGGCGGCTGCGCTGGCGAAGGATCGATCCGGGGGATCGTCCGGACTCCGATCATCGGTCGGCAGCTGCCCGAGCGCCACGGAAATCAGGCCGCCGGCCGTCAGGGAAAGGGCAGTGATGGTGAGATACATGCCTGCCGAAAAGGTCATGCCGTTTGCTTGTTCATGCGGTTCCTCACCCGTTCCGTGTCGGCACGATGGGACGGCCTGTGGTCCACCCCAGGACGCGGTAGGGCAGTTCCGGATCCCGGGAGCAGTATATCCGGGCGACACGGACATACCGGCCGCCGCCTGGCGTGGCGGCCTGGGCCCGTATGACGAAGACCTCCCGCTCCGAGGGTGCAATCCGTTCCCTGGTCGCGGAGCCCGGTCCCCGCAAGTCGCGCCCATATCCCGTGTCGCCATTTCTCGAGACATTTTCCGAAGGTGCCTCGCGGGCCGGGCGGGGGTCAGCCGTGAGGACGCGATCGAGTTCGGCACGCATGAAGCCCGTGACAGCGTAAACGACCTCGTCCGACGCCACATCCGGATCAAGCCGCGAGAGACGACTGTCCGCGGTGACATATGGCAGTATGCGCTGATACACCGCAGGCGTTATTCCGTCGACTTGCTGGAGTTCCTCCACGACGTCGAAGAACCTGTTTCCAGACGCCTCCGGATCGCGCATACCGGGGGCGGCCTGGGCCCAAGCTGTCGACGACCCGGGGCCAGGACGCCGGAACGACGTGATAGCTCTTGCCAGAAGGACTCCCTCCGCGGGCGTCATTCCAGTCGCGGTCATCAATCGGGCGAGTTCTTCCGCGGTGGCATGGTTGAGGTTCAGCAGACCGGCTTCATCCTGAACCGACAGGACGACCGTGCCGCCGCCGACGGGAATATCGAACGGCGTGCCGTCCTCAGGCAGGATCCTGATCCCCTGCGGATCGAGCAGCGCCAGGATGGCGAGGTGAACGCCGGCGTCGGCGGTGGCTTCGGCCTGCGCCGAGATCAGGTGATTGCGCGCCAAGGCGACACTGGTTCTGGAGTTTGTCGTCGCATTGGCGGCGATCAAGGCCAGCAGCATTATGGTCCATAAAACGCTCAGGAGCGCCACGCCGCGCTGGGACTCGGGTCGCGACGTTCGGCGGTTCATGCGCCAACCTGGAGTCTTGGGCGACATGCTCTTGACCGGGCTGCGGGCTCTGCACGAAGTAAACCCCTATTTCGGTGAAATTGGAAGGAACTGCCTCATGCACCGCTCGCGCTGGCGCATTGGTTGGTGCGAGTTCTCCGCGCAATTGTTCAGATAACGACTTTGCCGGTGTTCAATGTGCGGGATGGTCGTCCGCTTGGCCGCCGCGTAACTTTCCGGGGCATCGTCAAGTTGATGGGCGAAAGCTGAGGGTTGGGCGAGCTTGACGGCGCACAGGGTTGGTGGTGTTAGGCGGCTTGTTTGATGCCGCAGGCGTCGTGCCACGCCTCGAAGGTGCGGGTTCGCTCGGCACGGTAGTCTCGGTCGCTGGCAGGAGGTGGCGGGGCAGGAGGAAGAGGTTGTTACTCTGGTTGTGGGCGAACAAGAAGCGTTGGGCATGTCGGGCCGACTTGAACCGCTTCATCTGCCGTTCGCGTCGCCTTGTTGGCTGGTGCGAGTTTTCCGCCCGGTTGTTGAAGCCCTTGTGCTGGCGGTGCTCGACGCCCGGCATGATCTCCTTCTTGGCCGCGCCGTAGGAGCCCAGCTTATCCGTGATCATGACCCGAGAAGCCCAGCATTGCCGCTTCAGCAGCTTGTGCAGCAGCCGCTTGGCCGCCTTCTTGTCGCGCCGGTTCTGAACCAGAACATCGAGCAACGACTTCGTCCATATGCCACTTGTCTCCGGGCTGGGGCAGCCGCCGCCGGAGGATGTTGGCGAACTCCTGATCGAACTTGAGCCGGAGAGGCCGTTGCGGTTCTGACGGCGGTACCCATATCCGAGGCGATGAACAAGCTCCGCGGCTGCCTCCACTCGTCCGATGGCGTCCGCTGCGTGATGCTGGCGACCGGGAACCCTGGAGGGCCGGGGCACAACGCGGTGAAGGAGCGGTGGATCGACCCGGCACCGGGGGGCTTCTCCCCGATCCGTGATCCCGAGAGCGGCGAGACGCGGGTCTACATCCCCAGTCGCCTCGAGGACAATTTGGCGATGATGCGGAACGACCCCGGCTATGAACGCCGGCTAATGGCTACGGGGAACAGCCAGCTCGTGAAGGCGTGGCGGTACGGGGATTGGAACGTCACCTTCGGCGGCGCCTTCGATGACCTGTGGCGACCGGATCGGCATATCCTGAAGCCATTCCGTTTCCCGCCCGGCTTCACCTTCCACCGATCGTTCGACTGGGGTTCTGCCGCTCCCAGCGCCCTTCAGTTCTGGGCCATTTCGGACGGCACGCCCATCCCGGAGATGGGTGGGTTCGTCTTTCCCCGCGGCTCCCTGATCCTGTTCGGGGAATGGTACACCGTGGCGAAGAACGCCAACGGCACCGTCAAACCCAACGTTGGCCTTCGGTTGACCAATCAGGCACTCGGCAAGGGGATTGCTGGACGGTCTGCGGGTCGGACCTGGGCGGGCTGTGTAGCCGACCCGTCCATCTTCGCCGAGCCGGGGCGGGAGAGCATCCATTCCGACATGACCAAGGGCGCGCGCGAGATCGGGCAGACGCTCGACTTCAAGCCTGCCAACAACGACCGCATCACCGGCTGGCAGCGCATGCGCGACGTGCTGGAGAACGCGGCCGAGGACATCCCGGAGAAGCCGGGGCTGTGGGCCTTCGAGAACTGCATCAACTTCCTGCGCACCGTGCCGACCCTCCAGCGGGATGAATCCAAGCCGGACGACATTGACACCGATCAGGAAGACCACTGCGGCGATGCCGCCAGATACGCCGTAATGAGCAGGGAGCCACCGCGCATGAGGTTAGGTAGAACACGCCTGTAGTTTAACTAAGCCTGAAGCAATAAGTTTCCAGAACGGCAAAGCTCACTTTTTGGCGGCATACTGGGCCTCGAGACTGCGCAGGTAGGCCTGGGGATCGCGCCTGAAGCGGCTGCCTCTGGTCCGCTGCAGACGGCGAGCCCTGATGTCGGCCCGCAGGGCGAGCCAGCGGGTTCGATCAACCCCGGCCAGATCGGCGGCCTCGAGTGGCGCGAGGCGGGAGACCACCCAGGCGACCAGACGGGCGGGACCGCTGACCACGGTGGCCGAGGAGGCGGCGCGCCGACCGGTCGTGCGCCGCTGACAGTAGCGGTAGGAGCCGAACAGCCCTTCCAGCGTAACCGGCCGGTCCAGGCCGCCTTACAAGGACTTTGCTATCGAGATAGCTTACGTCGTTAACGACGTCGTTATGGACGTCAACAGCGAGGTGAGATATGCGGGTGGAGGTGCTGAGCAGGGGAGAGCGCCGGCGTCGCTGGTCATTGGACGAGAAGATGCGGATTGTTGCCGAGGCTGCCGCTCCCGGGTCCAGCGTCTCGGAGGTGGCCCGCCGGCATGACATCTCCCGGCAGAACATCTATCAGTGGCGCTGCGAGTTGAAGCACAAGGCTGTCCATCCAACGGGTAAGGCCTTATTCCTCCCGGTCGAAGTGACGGAGGACGAGCCGAGCCCGGGCGCTGGATGCGGCGGGGATGTGCCAGGCCACCCTGTCGAGATCGGGCTGCGCAGTGGCCGCACCCTCCGCTTTGCCGCCGACATTCCGGATCGCGTTCTGATGCGGCTGATCCGGGTCGCGGAGGCGGCATGATCGGCCCGGGCACCGGCGTTCGGGTTTATCTCGCCTGCGGGGTCACGGACCTGCGCAAGGGGATCGCCGGGCTGGCGGCGGTCGCGCAGGAGCATCTCCGGCAGGCCCCCGGCTCGGGTGCCGTCTTCGCCTTCCGGGGGCGTCGGGGCGACAGGATCAAGCTGCTCCACTGGGACGGCCAGGGGTTTTGCTTGTATTACAAGGTTCTCGAGCAGGGCCGCTTCCCCTGGCCAGCACCTTCGGACGGATCGGTACGGCTGACGGCGGCACAACTCGCAATGCTGTGGGAGGGAATTGATTGGAGACGTCCCGCCTGGACTTCCCGGCCGACGCGGGTCGGGTGACATTCTCTGGTCATGACTGAGGGATTACTGTTACCCGCCATGAAGTTCTGCTAAACTTGATCCATGCAGCCGCAGCCCGATGTTCTGCCCGACGACCCAGCCGCCCTGAAGGCGATCATCCTCGCCCAGCGTGAGGAGATGGCCCGCGCCAGGGCGTCGGCGCTGGCCTTCGAGGCCCTGGTCCAGGCGCTTCGGATCCAGATCGCCAGGCTGCGGCGGCAGCGGTTCGGACCGAGTTCGGAGCGGATCGACCGTGAGCTCGAGCAACTCCAGCTGACGCTCGAGGACGTCGAGGTGGCGATTGCCGCCAACGATGCTTCGGGCGAACATTCCGATGCCGATGACGCCGGGGAGGAGCCGGCATTACCGAGAGGCGAACCCCGCCGACGGGGTAAACCGCGCCTTCGCGACGACGCGCCGCGCGAGCGGATCGTGCTCGATCCCGGCGACCACTGCCCCGACTGCGGAGGCCCGCTTCGTCTGCTCGGCGAGGACTTGTCCGAGGTTCTCGAGTTCGTCGCGGCCAAGCTCAAGGTGATCGAGACCAGGAGGCCGAAGAAGTCCTGCCGGGTGTGCGAGAGGATCGTCCAGGAGCCGGCACCGCCCCGGCCGATCCGGCGGGGAATGGCGGGTCCCGCCCTGCTGGCCCATGTCCTGGTCTCGAAGTTCGACGATCACCTTCCCCTGTACCGCCAGGGCGAGATCTTCGCCCGGATGGGGGCCGACATTCCCCGGTCCACCCTGATCGACTGGTGCGGCCAGGCGGTCGCGACCCTGCGGCCCCTGACCGACCTGATCCGCGCCGAGGTCATGCGGTCGGACCGGCTGCATGCCGATGATACGCCGATCCGCGTCCTTGATCCGGGACGCCGCGCCGTCGAGGGCAAACCCCGCGGGGTCAAGGAAGGGCGGATCTGGGTCTATCTCCGCGACGACCGGCCCTGGGGCGGGAGCGATCCGCCCGCCGTGACCTACTTCTTCTCGCCCGACCGCAAGGGCGAGCACCCGCAGGCCCATCTCGCGGGCTTCGAGGGCGTGTTGCAAGCCGATGCCTACGGCGGCTTCAGGAAGCTCTACGAGCCGGGCGCCGAGGGCCATCGGCGCATCCGCGAGGCGGCATGCTGGGCTCATCTGCGCCGCGCCTTCCACGACGTCTGGAAGTCCACCGGCTCCCCGATCGCCTTCGAGGCGCTGGAGCGGATCGGCGTCCTGTACGACATCGAGCGCGAGATCACCGGACAGTCGGCTGAGGAGCGCCGCCGCATTCGGCAGGAGCGAAGCCGGGGTCTCGTCACAGCCTTCCAGGCCTGGTGCGAGGACCGGCTCCGGCGCATTCCCGGCAAGGGCGACCTGCCGACAGCGATGCGCTACTTCCTCAAGCGCGTCGAGGCCTTCTCCCTGTTCCTCGAGGACGGGCGCGTCGCCATGGACAACAACCCGGCCGAGCGGGCGATCCGGCCGATCTCGGTGGGCAGGAACTATGTGCAGCCGTCGATTATGTGCAGTTCGCCGGAGTTCCGGGGCCTGAGCCGGAGACACCACGGCGTTCCCGGTCCCAGGCGAACTGCCCATAATTCAGAGGCTCTGCAGGAACTGCATCAGCGGATCCGGCGGCCGGTACCGCGGCGCTCCGCCCTCCGGGGGCTGCAGATGGCTGAGAGCGTGCTCCTTCATCGAGAGGTCGGCCTCGATGTACATGTGCGTGGTCGCGGGGCTCTCGTGCCCAAGCCACAGCGCGATGACCGTGATGTCGACCCCGGACTGCAGCAGGTGCATGGCCGTGGTGTGCCGGATCGTATGCGGTGAGATCGATCGGCCGAGCAATTGGGGATGGCTCACCGCCGCGGCCTTGACGCACAGGGCAAGACGTTGGGTGACGTTCGAGCGCGTCATCGCCGTTCCGGCCCGGTTCGGGAACAGCAGGCTTTCGTCCGCCACGGGGGCGAGCCGTTTCCTCCAGGACCGCACCAGCACCGCGGTCGAGCGCCACAGGGGCACGCTGCGCTGCTTGCGGCCCTTGCCCCGGAGGTGAACGCAGGGCGACCCGTCGAGCACGGCGTCCCGGACGCGCAGGCCGATCACTTCCGAGACCCGCGCCCCGGTGTTGTAGAGCACGGTGAGGAGCCCACGGTCACGTTGGCCGGTCCAGGTGTCGGGATCGGGAGCCTCCAGGATGGCCTGGATCTCGTCACGGGAGAGGAACCCGAGCAGGGGCCGGTCGAACCGCTTCAGAGGGACGGACAGCGTCCTCTCGATGACGGGCAGCGCCGAGAGGTCGTGGTGCGCCGCGTACTTGAGGAAGGACCGGATGGCGACCAGGCGCGCGTTGCGGCTGCGCGCGCCGTTGTTGCGCTCCGTCTCCAGGTGGTCCAGGAAGGCCAGGACCAGCCCGACGTCCAGGTCGGTGAGGCTGATGGAGGTCGGCGCCTTGCCGACCTGCCGCTCGGCGAACCGGAGCAGCAGCCGGAACGTGTCCCGGTAGGCGGCGATGGTCCGGGGACTGACGTCCCGGTGCTGCATCAGGTGTTCGGCGAAGAAGCGCTGGAGCAGGGTCGCGAACGACGGCGGTGCGGCGGTCTCAGCCATGGCCGTCCTCCCCGAAGCCCGAGGCGAACCGCTCGAACCGCTGCCCGGCCGCGGCCATCAGCTCGGGCACGCCGCTGAGGTACCAATAGGTGTCGGAGGCCTTGGCGTGGCCGACGTAGGTCGTCAGCGCCAGCATGGCGTTGTCGATGTCGGCCCCCTGCACGTGCCACAGCAGGACCCGCCGGCAGATGAAGGTGTGGCGCAGGTCGTGGATCCGGGGCGCCGTATGGCTGCCCCGGGCGGTCCATCCCAGGGCGGCGCGAAGCCCTGCGAAGACGTAATGGACGGTCCGATCCGGCAGGCCGGCGCCCGACGGCGACACGAAGAAGAAGGCGTCGGGGTCGGGCGCGACGTAGCGTTGCCGCACTGCGGCGTACCGGCCGAGCGCCTGCGTGACCGTAGGATGCAGGGGCAGGAGCCGGGACTTGCAGAACTTGGTCCGCCGCACCGTCAGCCGGTTCAGGGTGAGATCGACGTCGCCGCAGCGTAGGTGCAGGGCTTCCGAGAGGCGCAGCCCCGTCGCCGCGATCAGGCCGAACAGCGTCTCGTAGGTGGCCGGCCGCAGCGTGCCCGGCGGGGGAAGCCGCCCGGCCGCCGCCACGAGGTCCGCGATCTCAACCTCGGTGTAGATGTGCGGCGTGAGCCGGCGGTGCGCCCGGCCGAACACGCCGGTGGCCGGGACCTCCGTGCCGGGGTCGGTCCGGGCGAGGTGCCGGGCGAACGGCCGGACGGTCTCCAGCCGGCGCGCCCAGGTGATCGGGGTGGCCCGCGTGGCCTGCCCCCGCGCCCAGGTCAGGATGATCCCGGACGTCAGCGGGCCGGTGTGGCCGGACTGGTCGGCGAAGCGGGCGAACGCCATCAGCTGGGTCCCGGAGATCTCGAGCGCGAACCCGAGGCGTCGGCGCTCGTCCAGGTAGTCCTGGACCAGGGACTGCATCGAGGGGGCCGGCGTCATGGCGTCCTCCCGGGCCAGGGCGACGCCACCGCCGCCAACCGGTCCACGTCGACCTTCGCGTAGATCGCCGAGGTGTCGAGGCTGCGGTGCCGGAGGACATCGGCGACCTCCTTCAGCGGCGTGCCGGCCCGCAGCAGCCGGCTCGCCATGCTGTGGCGGAGGATGTGGACCCGGGACCGTGTCCAGCCGCAGCGCCGATAGGCGTCCCGCGCCGCCCTCCGCACGACCCCCGGACCGATCGGCTCGTCGTAGGGGGCGACGTGGCGGACGAACACGGCCCGGTTCGCGGTCTGCGGTCGCTCGGCCTGGAGATAGTCGGCGATCGCCCGGCCGGTCTCCGCCGGCAGGGGAAGGATGTCGACGCGCCGCGACTTGCTGGCGGCCAGGCGCAGCGTGCCCGCGTGCCAGTCGATGTCCTCGAGGCGCAGCGCGACGACCTCGGCGGCGCGCAGGCCGAGGTCGACCAGGCAGCGCACCATGGCATAGGCCCGCCTGGACGACGGGAACGGCGGGTCGAAGGAGTGAAGCATCTGCTCGACCTCGGCCTCGGAGAGCGTTTCGGGCAGCGCGGCCAGACGCCAGTGGGCCGCGCTGGGAATGGCGCCGAGTAGCGCCTCGACCCGGTCGCCCGAGAGGGCGCGGAAGCGCAGGTAGCAGCGCAGGGCGCCCCCGATCACGGCGACGGTCCCGGCGCTGCGCGGTTCGTCCCGTCCCAGGACGAACCGCCGGAGTTCATCCGGCGCGATGTCCGACGCGACGATGGGTCCGGAGCCGAACCGGCCAACCAGGAAACGGCGAAGGATGTTCACGCGCCCCTCGCGCGTGGTGGCCGCCAGCCCGCCGACCTGGTCCATGTACCGGTCGAAGGCGGCCAGTTCGGTTCGGAGGGGATCCGCCTTCCCGGCCCCAGCCGCAATCGCGCCACTGGCGCGCAGGACCACGAACAAGTGGGAGAGGGCGGCCCTGATCTCGTGCGGCATGCGGCGAACCGGCGCCGGGCAGTCGCACTTGGGCAGATGGTCGGCGAGGAAGCGCCGTGCGGTCATCTCGTCGATGCGGTCCAGGCCGAGCTGCTCGGCGGTTGCCCAGTGGGCGAAGTGGGCAACGCAGTAGACATAGATGCGCGCGGTACTGACCGCGTAGCGCCTGCCCAGGAGATACGAGCAGTACCCAGGAGCGTACGGCCCGAGAACGCTGTCCATGAGCCAGCTGCGCGTCTGCGGCGGCACGATATTGACTTCATCCATGACCATCTCCTGCAAAGGGGGAACCGCCTCACAGGAGAGCACCAGGATTATGCACAGTGCGACTCATACCAAGAGCTCTAAAGATTGACCTGTGCCCAGTCGCGGGTAGCGATGCTCTGGATTTTCCCCTGGGTTGAGGCGAGAACATTCCAGGCGTTGCAGCAGGCATCGAGGATGTCCTGGTATTTTGGGAAGACCCTGTTGCTGAGGTAGTTCTGTCGCAGGAACTGCCAGATGTTCTCGACTGGGTTCAACTCGGGAGCATAGGGCGGCAGGTGGAGTAGGGAGATGTTGTCCGGAAGCTTCAGCTTCCCGCCGTCCTGATGCCATCCCGCGCCGTCCAGAGTGAGTACGGCGTGGTGGCCGGGCAGGACAGAGGCGCTGATCTCGACGAGGTGCCTGTTCATCATGTCGATGTTCACGGTAGGCAGGACGAGTGCGACGCCGACATCGCGGGCCGGGCAGACGGCGCCGAAGATGTAGGCCCACTCGTAGCGGAGGTCCCTGGGCCGGCGTGGCCGGCTGCCCTTGGCGGCCCAGACGTATGTCAGGGTTCCCTGCTGGCCGACACGGGCTTCGTCCTGCCACCACAGTTCGACCGGTTTGTCGCGGGCGTGCTCCGGGATCGCACCGGCGACCAAGTCGGCAAAGTTTTTTTATGCGCCTCAAGGGCATGGCTGTCCTGGTTCGGGTGCTGCGGCCGGGCCGACAGGCGCACGAAGCCGAGGCGGCCGAGGAGCGTGCCGACGGTCTTCACGGCAATCCTCACGCCGAATTCCCGCTCGATGCGCGCGGCCAGATCGCAGCGGCGCCACCGCACGACACCGTCCACCTCGGGGGTCGGCCCTGTGCGTACCCAATCGGCGACCACCTCTTCCTGCTCCGGTGTCAGCAGGGGAGTGCGTCCCGGCGCCTTACGGTCCGACAAGCCCGACGGTCCCTGCGCATTATAGCGATGCACCCAGTCCCGCAGCGTCTGCCGGTCCATCCCGGTCGCGCGTGCCGCGGCCTCGCGGGACGAGCCCTCCAGCAACAGCGCAATCGCCAGAAGCCGCCGAACTGCATCGGCGTCCGATGTCCGTGTCGCCCGCAACCGAAGCTCCGCCGCTCCAAGCTCAAGCCGTGTCAGCGCAACCGCAACCATCCTCAACAATCCATCGCCAATTTCCAACGATGGATCGAATCATACTTCCTCAAATTTGGGAATCCCGGAACCGTAACTCACGAGTCACGCTCTTCGGCCCTTGGTATCAGTCCGAATACCGTCGAAAGTCTTGCAGTCCCTCGCCGCCAGCGCAGAGGTCAGGCCAAGGATGGCGATAATCGACGGCTGCACATAGTTCCTGCTATGGATAGATTCGCGGTCTTATGTAGCAGACACCACCAGTACCGACTTGCCCGGAAGGCTTCGCCCGAGGACCATATCCTTTTCTGATCAAGGAGATAAGGGACATGGCCGAGGCGCATGTTGTCGCCGCCCTGAAGGACAAACGGGCCGAGTTGTCCGGCGTCATCGCCGATCTGGAGAAGCGGATCGGCCAACACCGGGCTGATCTGCTGCATGTTGACGCTGTCCTGCGGCTGTTCGCGCCCGAGTTCGAGCCGGCGGCGATCGCGGCGAAGGCGGTACGACGGCACAATGGCTGGTTCAGGCCGGGCGAACTGGCCCGGATGGTGCTGGACATCCTGCGCATGGCGCCGGCGCCGCTGGCCATCCGGGAAATCACGGTCCAGGTGATGGAGCGCCGTGGCCTGGATCCGGACGACCGGCGGACGGCGGAACTGCTGCGCAAGCTGGTCAACAACGCCCTGAACCGCCAGGCGACCGACCTGGTCGAGCGGCTCCAGGACGGCTCCCTGGTCAGCTGGCAGGTGCGCGCCTGATCAGGCGGCTGCGCTGCCAATAGCCGCAGAAGTCCACCGACGGGCGGGTGCGGGTGACCAGGACGATCACCAGGCGGACCTGCAGGCCGTTGCTGTCCCGCCGGTGATCCTCCTTCCAGGAGGCTTCCTGGGCATAGCGGATCAGATAGACCCCGGAGATGCGGTGATGATGGCCCATTTCGCCCCGGCGGAGCCGGGCAAAGCAGGCTTCCGCCTGGTTGGTGCAGGCCTCGGCGTTGGCATACTCGACCGAGTGGTTGATCCGCCGGGTGTCGAACCGGGCATGCAGCGCGTTCCAGGCCGGGGACTCGTCCGCATGCACCGTCGTGGCACGATCGACCCGGGCCTTGATGAAGCCGAGGGCCGCATCCTCGCTGTCGAACACCGCCGGGACCGTGCCGCCCAGACTGGTGCCGGACAGCGCGCGTTCCCGGATCACCACGACGACCTGGCGCCTGCCGCTCCGGTTCTCCGCCAGGCGCCGATCCTTGCGGTCCTCCTTCCGGTTCTCGGGCCGGACGTATCCGCCGACGTAACAGCCGTCGATCTCGACATGCCGCCCGGCGCCGCCGAGCTGCCGGTTCCGGAACTCCGCCGCCATCGCTTCCCGGATCTTGTGGGCCAGCACGAAGGCGGTCTTGTACTGGACGCCGAGGTCGCGGGAGAGCGCCAGCGCGGCCTTGCCCTTGACTTCGTCGCAGAAGATCACGACCGCAGCCAGGTAGTCGCGGATTTCCAGCTTGTGGAACGCGAACAAGGTTCCCGAGGTCGGGCTGAAATCCCGGCGGCATGCCTTGCAGCGGAACCGCGGCGCTCCGCTGGGCCGTGGACAGGCCCAGCAGGTCGGACAGTCGCAGTGCGGGCACACCGGCGCTCCGTCGCTCTCGGGCCAGCGGATCGTACGGAACATTGTCCAGGCCTCATCCTCGTCCATCCGAAGCACCTGCTTCAGGCTGATCGTCCGGGCGGCGGCGGTGAGGAGAAAGTGCTGCGACATGGGCGAACTCCGGTCCGATAACCGCCCGAGCGTACCGAAACGGGGCAGTCAGCGATGCTGTTTGTTCGTGTTATGTTCTTATTTGCCGCCTCCCCATATCCATCGCGCTGAACCCCTCGCAAGTTATCCTGCAGTCGATCCCCACTTGGTGGCGTCTGCTACATAAGACCGTAGATTCGCATAGCAGAAAGAACTATCTCTTCGCCGGCTCGGACGCCGGCGGCGCCGTGATCGCGGACGCGATGACGATCATCGAGACGGCCAAGCTCTCGGGCCTCGACCCCGAGGCCTATCTCGCGGCGGTGCTCGACCGCATCGGCGACCATCTGGTCAGCCGCCTGCACGAACTCCTGCCCTGGAACTGGGCCGCCACCGAGGCTCTCCGGGCACAAGCCGCCTGACATGGCCGCGATCAGCTCCGTCTTCACCATCGCCCGCGTCGCCGAGATGCTCGGTGAGGACGAGGATCTGCTGCACGAGGTCAATCTCGACATGGAACCCGAGGACGGTGTCCTCTGGATCTACGGCGTCCGAGGCGAGGAAGTCCTGGCGTTCACTGCCTTCGGCATCGAAAACCTGCGCGACCTCATCCCCCTCTACAAAAAACCCGCCCCTGGGTCTTGAGCGGCCGGTTACCTTCCAGCGCATTGTTGGTGCCCGGCAGATCAGCGACGGTATGGCAGTGGAACAGGCCGGGGCGATAGCTGCGGGTCACCTTGAGGAAATGGCCGACCGCCTCGCACAGCCCGCCGGCCCGGGCGCGGTGCCGGGACATCGCGCCGCACAGGCCGTCCAGTCGCCGGGCCACCGCCGACGCCGGCAGCGCCTCGGTGTTCCTGATGATGTGCGCCGCCCGGTGTACCCAGCCGAACGCCCGGGCGATGTCCGGCCACAGATGCTCGGTGTCGCCCAGGGCACGGCCGACCAGCCGGCTCAGCGCCTGGACCTGCCGGTCGTCCCCCCCTTTGCCGCGACCCGCTGCAGACTGTCCGACACCGCCTCCAGCCGCGCCTTCAGCGTCAGTCCGGCAGCCTCCAGCGGCACCCGGCCGTCAGCGCCCAGGGCGCTGCGCACCGCGGCGCAGTAGCCGCGGATCAGATCGCCTCCGGCGTCCTGACCGGCCTCGGCCGCGCGTTCGATCGGCCGGATGCCGCGGACGCGTTTCTTCAGCTCTTTCTTGGCGTGCCGGTCGGCCTCGAAGATCGGACGCGCCGCCTCGCGCAGGTAGTGGAAGTGGCACAGCTGGTGCGGCACGCCGGGCAAGGCCCGGGCGACCGCGGTGCGGATCGAGCGCTGTCCGTCGCTGACCACCCCGGCCACCGGCACGCCGGCGAGTTCGGCGGCCCGGCGCAGCAGCGGCTCCAGGTCGGCGGATGTTACCGACAGCAGGGCCCTGGCCAGCACGACGGTGCCGGACAGGCAGTCGCGGATCACCCACAGCACCTCGTGGCCCATCTGCGGCTGCAGGCCGTCGATCGCCAGGATGACCCGGCCCTGGTCCTTGAACCGGGCCCGCAGCCGGTCGGGATCGCCGGCCGCGGTGGCGACCAGTTCGTCGTAGCGGTCGAGCAGATTGGTGACGCTGCGCTGGGAGATCGCCACGCCGCGCCGGACCAGTTCGGCGTGGATCTCCGGCACGCTGGCCCGGGCGCCGTAGCGCTGCCGGCCGACCAGGGCGATGACGTCCAGGCCAAACTCCTGCTGGGGCAGCGCCAGCGCGCCTTCGGCCTCCGGTCGGAACGCCCGCAGTCCGGATTGACGCAGCGCCGGACCCTGAGCTGCAGGCCGAGCAGCCCGTCCAGGGTCACCACGGTGCGTCGGCTGATGTATTGGCAGTGCAGCCGACCCCCGCAGTCCGGGCACTGTCGTGTCACCGTCTCCAGGATCCGCCACCGCGTCGGCAGCGGCCGCATCGACTGCCGGCCCATTCTCCCGCCTCCCCGTTCACAACCTCACTGCGCTCTCAACAGAAAGTCGGCTTTGCCGTTCTGGTTTTTTCGGCGGGCGTCTGGTTCGTTTGGGCGTCCCACCGCCCGGTGGAGACGGCCGTGTAGATCGCCAAGGCCATGACCAGGAGCAGCCGGGCGAGACGGTCGGGATGCTGGATCTGGGTGTCCTCGACGCCGAAGCCGCGCGACTTGAAGTCCGAGAACATCGGCTCGATGGCCCAGCGGGCGGAATAGTCCAGCGTCTTCAAGTACCCCGGGACGGCGGACATGGCGATGATCCAGGGCTCGGCGTGGCCGGGATCATGGATGACGCCGATGTTGGTGGTCGCCTGGCGCGCCGTCAGCCGCACACCTTCCAGTGCGAAGGCGCGGTCCTTCGCCAGTTGGCCGGTCAGCCTCCGGCCTTCGGCGTCCCGGACGACCAGGTTGCCCTTCAGCCGCAGGCGATAGTCCCAGCCCCGATCCTGGCACCAGCCGATCACGTCGGCGGTGCCATAGAAGCGGTCGGCCATGAGGCAGACGGCGGCGTCTTCCGGCACCAGCGCCACGGCCGCATCCAGCAGCGCTTTCTGGATCGTGAACCCGATGGCGCCCTCGGTCGCCTCCACCCGCCACAGCAGTGGCAGCGCTCGCTCGCCCTGGCGGACCGCCAGCATCAGCACCTGGTGGCGGTCGTTGAGCTTGGACTGGTCCAGGATCAGCACCAGCGGTTCGCCCACCGCGGCCAGCGCGCCCAGGACCTCGCGGGCGAAGGGCGCCATCACCGCGTCCGGGTCGATCGACGGGTTCTTCAGGACCCGCTCGATCCACTGGTAGCGCATGTCGATGCGCTCGGCGTCACGCGGCAGCCCGGCGGCCAGGTCCATCAGGTTGGCGCTACGCACGTCGAGCATCGTCGCCACCAGCAGCGCCAGATTGTTGCGCTGGGTCTTGCGCTGTCCGGGCAGAAGCCGCTGGAATTCGAGGGAGATCCCTTCCGTCAGTACCTTGATGCCGTCCACGATCCGAATCCGCTCAAGAGGGGGCGGATCCCTTGAATCACATGGCGATTCCGGCGGTCAACACTCTTCTGTCAGAAACTGATGGATGGCGAGAGTTTTCAGTTTACACATAAGATGATTTTTAGAAATAATTGTCAATTTGACTGTGCATCTTAGGTAGCCTCTGCTTTCTTGTAATGAAATGGCATCTGCATGGCAGGTTATTACGTTGCCTTAGTTATCCTCAGGCGCGCTTTTACACCCACACTGTTAGGGTTTAGATCCAGCCGACAGATGAAGCCTCTGGGCTGATAGTGCGCCACCACCTGAGCAGCCACAGCCTTGATGGTTTCCCTGCTTAGATCATAGCTGAAGGGGTAGGAGTTATTCTTGGTGCCTATCTTCTCCATCTTCTGATCCAAGGCGCGGATGACATCCAGGGCCAGCTGGTCCACCGGGCCTGTCATGATCAAGCCTTTTTCATAGCCTCGGTATGGCCAGCGTATCCCCAGAGAAGGGCGGCAGATCATACCCTTTTAGTTGTAATTATCTAA
Source organism: Skermanella rosea (assembly GCF_016806835.2). Classification (NCBI taxonomy): domain Bacteria; kingdom Pseudomonadati; phylum Pseudomonadota; class Alphaproteobacteria; order Rhodospirillales; family Azospirillaceae; genus Skermanella; species Skermanella rosea. Next base: position 285,548 of record NZ_CP086112.1, read on the forward strand.
GACTTTCAGAGTAGGGGTATTCTCCCAAGGTTTGTCGGAAATGACTGTTGGGCCTCAGGTCCCCTGCACCGGATCTACCTGCTTTGTAAAATGGCGGTCACAGAATCCAGAACAGTGCTCTCCGCAACGGGTTTGATGAGGATGTCCGAGGCCATCTCACGTCCTTCCAAGGAAGCTCGCTTGTAATCGCCAGTGATGAAGACGACAAGGACACCGAGCGGAGCCAGTTCAGCGGCGACGGATATTCCGTCGACAACACCGCTGAGATCAATGTCAACCAGAGCCAGGGCGGGTAGATCCTGGTACGCCATCTCCAGTGCCTTCTCAGCCGTGTAGGCCGGGCCGACCACCGAATAGCCCGCATCTTTGAGCATTTCCATCCATCCCAGCGCGATCAAGGGATCGTCCTCACACACCAGAATGCGGGGGGTGATGGAGTACTCTTCCTGGAAGAGAGGCTTCAAGACAGCGGACATCAAAAATCTTCCCTTCATATCTCATCCAGTACGATACGGGCGCTCTGATTAAGAATGTCTTACCACTATATTGCGATTATGCTGGGCATGATCTTCATATTAATAGAAAAATAACATATACAATTTGATAACTTTGCGTGGCTTTTGCCTGTGTCGGGAAAGATCCAAGCCGAATTGCCTGTGCGGATAGCAACTCGTGGAGGGTTCTGTTGCAAAGTTTTGATGGAGACAAAGCTGCCGCAGGTATAGATCATCCTCAAGCGGCAACGTCGAACAGCGCGTTCACGAAGGCGGCTTGGGCGACGATGTCATCCCCGCCGATCCCTTTCACCTGACCTTTTCTCATCATCGCCAGAGTTTCATAACCAACCAGGGTGCGCCACGCGGTCCGGAACCTCTTGAAGCCCAGGCCGGGCCGGACCAGCCGCTTTACTCGCCGGTGATCTTGTTCCACGATGTTGTTGAGATACTTGACCTGGCGCAGCCTGGCGAAGCGCCAGAGCCGCTTGTCCCATTTCAGGTCGGCCAGGGCCTTGGGATAGGCGGCATTCCTGTCGACCGTGATGGTCCGCGGGTCGACCGTGTTCGGCCGGGCCAGCGCCTTCCGGAAGAACCGTTTGGCGGCTGCGGCGTCGCGCCGGGCGCTGAGCCGGAAGTCGATGGTCTGGCCGCGGCTGTCGACCGCCCGGTACAGGTAGACCCAGCGGCCCTTGACCTTCAGATAGGTCTCGTCGACCCGCCACGAGCCATTCGTCGGGCGCAGATGCGGCCGCAGCCGCTTCTCCAGTTCCGCGGCATAGGCCTGGATCCAGCGGTAGAGGGTTGTGTGGTCGACGGACACGCCCCGGTCCCGCAGCATCATCTCGAGATCGCGGTACGAGATCGGGAACTGCAGGTACCAGCGCACCGCCCACAGGATCACTTCCGACGAGAATTGCCGGCCCTTGAACGGACGTTCCCGCCTTGCCATCCCCGGTATGCTCCTGCCGTCTCCAACCCGGCCCTTCTACCCGATCAGCCGGCCGTTGCAAACCTCGCAACAGAACCCGATCGAGCAGCTGCAGGCCGACCTGGATGCCTGGATGCGCGAGTACAACGAGATCAGAACCCACCAGGGAAGATGGTGCTTCGGCAGGACACCGATGCAGACCTTCCTTGACACCGTCCCCTTGGCCAAGGAGAAGATTATTCAGGTCGCGTGACCTCCAACACGTTTGACCTGCCGGACACCCGCCACGGCAGGACAGGCTGTCAGACCCAGTCCATACTTCTACATGTCATATCTAGCGCTATCTGGCCACCTGCAAGGGCGTACGTACTGCCCTGGCTGTTCCTGTCGGAGAGCGGGCAGCCGCTGCACGGCAGTCGGGGAACTCCTTGATTACAGTGGTAATCCGAGCCTAGCTGGCACCGACTCACTCCCAATGGTCCATCACTTATGCGGGTTCGCCCTGGCCGACAGGAGGCACGACCTAAGGCTGATCCAGGACTACCTTGGACATCGCGATCCTAGGCACATGGTGCATTACACTCGGATCTCAGGCAGCCGGTTCGAAAGCATATGGAGATACTGACGGCATGGCGTCGAAGAAGACCCTCAACCAGGACAATCTTGCGGCGCTGGGCCCGGAACGCCTCGCCGCCATCCTCATTGATGTCGCGGCCGGCAATGCCGAAATCAAGCGCCGTCTGCGCCTGGAGCTGGCCGAGCGGACCGGCGGGGGCGACGCTCTCGCCGCCGAAGTCGGTAAGCGCCTCACCGCCCTGCGGAACGCCCGATCCTTCGTCGACTGGCAGAAGCGCCGGGAATTCCTGAAAGATCTCGATCAGCAGCGAGTGATGATCGTCGACCGGATCGCCCAGACCCGGCCTGACCTGGCACTCGACCTGATGTGGCGGTTCATGGATCTCGCCGAGCCGGTCTTCAATCGCGTTGACGACAGCAACGGCTCGGTCGGGGACGTCTTCCACACGGCCTGCGACAATCTCGCGACCATCGCCGTGATGGCGCGGCCTGATCCGGCGAGCCTGGCGCACCGCGTCTTCACGGCTCTCTCGAAGAACGACTATGGCCTGTTCGACAACCTGGTGCAGGGGATCTTTCCGGCGCTCGGCGAGACGGGCGTCGACCGTCTCAGGACAAGGTTGACCGAGGAACTGACCTCCCGGCCTGGTGGAGGAAACAAGCGGGATCGGGACGCCGATGCCTTCCGTCGGGCCCTGCAGGCACTGGCGGACAGCGAGGGCGATGTCGATGGTTACATCGCGCTGATCCCGGTGGAGGATCTCGATCGTCCATCCATCAGCGCAGCAGTTGGCCGCCGTCTTCTGGCTGCCGGTCGGGCGAAGGAAGCCTTTGCCGCCCTAGAACGGGCAAAGCCGAAGCAACAGGCGGACCGATCGCGCCAGTATGACGAACTCTATGACTTAGGATACCTGCGCGGTCATGATGATGTCTGGGAGGAGGTCTACATCGATGCACTTGACGCGAATGGCCAGGGAGAGCGCGCCCAGCAGCTCCGCCGGGCGGCGTTCGAGGAGCGACTTTCCTCCGGGAGCCTGCGTGCCTACCTGCAGAAATTGCCGGACTTTGAGGACGTCGAGGCCGAGGACTGGGCCATGCAGCACGCCCTCGGCTTCAGGAGCTTCCCGGCGGCGCTGTACTTCTTCCATCAATGGCCCAACCCGGCCTACGCCGCGCAGCTCGTGCTCGATCGCGCTTCCGAGATCGACGGCAACGCGTACTATCTGCTGGATCCGGTGGCACGCCAGATCGAAAGCCGGCACCCGCTGGCCGCGACCCTGCTGCGGCGTGCCATGATCGATGACACGCTCGATGGTGCGAAATCGTCCCGCTACAAACATGCCGCCCGGCACCTTCTCGAATGCCAGTCCCTTGCCACGATGATCCGGGACTATGGCGCGTTCGAAACCGACGAGGCCTTCACCAGCCGCCTTCGCGCCGGCCACGGTCGGAAGACCGGCTTCTGGAAGCAGGTCGCCGAGGTGTCTGGAACGCCGCGCTGATCAGGTCGGCCATTTTGCACAGCCCTGCCGGTCATTCGGCCGCATAGGCAGGGTCACTGGGTAGCCAAAGTCACCTAGCACCATTATCTCACGATAAAGTATTAATTTCATCTTTGTTTCACACCAAATTGCGACCATTCTTTCTCCAACGCAGCATCGAACGCGCCAGGGCAGACCATGCCGGATCACGCGGACGATGATCATCAACGCATTTGGAGAAGCCGCCATGACGTCGTCCCGCACCATCCTGATCGAAGCCAACCGCCTGTTTCGCCAGGGCCTTAAGCATTTGCTTGCCGACACCCGCTTCGCGGTCGAGGCGGAGTACAGCGCCACCGGGCAAGCCGTCGATGGTGCGGTTGCCTCGGGTCTGGTGATCGTCGGCGAGGCTGGCGATCTGCAACAGCTTCGGAGCGCCTACCCGGAAGCCCGCATCGTCGTGCTGGCCAGCGACTTCGCGGTGGATGCTCTGCGCGATGCCATGAATGCCGGTGCCGACGGCTACCTGATGAAGGACGTGTCGCCGGAAGCCCTGCTCCAGTCCCTGGAACTCGTCAGGATGGGCGAGAAGGTTTTCCCGACCAACCTGGCTGCCATGCTGTTCGACATGAACGTCATTGCACCGCAGCACTCGGTCCGTGGCCTGTCTCCGCGTGAGCAGGAGATCCTTCAGGCGCTGGTGACCGGATCCAGCAACAAGCTGATCGTGATCAAGCTCGGCATCACGGAAGCGACCGTCAAGGTTCACCTGAAGACGCTGCTGCGCAAGATCGACGTCAACAACCGCACCCAGGCCGCCATCTGGGCGATGAACAACGGCTTCACCGCCGAGGGCGCACCTGTCCCTACCCGTGATCTTTATGCGGTCTCCGCCTGATCCTTTCCTGAAAATTCTCCGACACTGAAACGGAAGCCGGCCAGGTCCTTGGTGGAAGCGGGCGCCAGGCAAATATCGCAGGAGGAACCATGCTGACGCTGGGTTCAAGAGCAAGATACCACGATCACGACTGCATCGTTGTCGGCCGCACCATCGAGGCGCATTCCCGCTACGACCTTCTGTTTCCCGCGTCGCGCCGGATTGAGCAGAATGTACCGGAAAGCGATCTGGAGAGCTGCCCGGTCGATCCCTTACTTCAGCCGACCGTGCCATGAGCGCGAATGTGACTACCCAGCATGGCAGTCGGCTCCGCAAGGATCGGGCATCATGAGCGAGGAGCCCGGCCTCCAGGGCGTTCCGGCGGGCATGCGCCCTGTCGTTCAGTACTTTATCGGGCGCCTGCTCATGCTGAGAGAGCGGCTGACCTATGAACAGTGGAGCACTTTCGACCGGAGCGCCGATATGATCTGCAACAGCATTCTCAGGCGAATGCCAGTCGATCATCCGGAATCGGCAGTCTGGGACAACCGCTGCAAGCGCGACCAGGACACTTTGCGGTGATCCCCGGGAGACGCTTCGAATTACCAGGCTTCCTCCCCCGGGTCATGCTCGTTGCTTATTCAACGACATGCGGTTGATCTCGGATACTGCCGGGTCGGGATAGGTATCCCACAGCGTGCTCTGGTGGAAAGTCATCAGGCGCTCGGGCCTGTCAGCTTTCACGGATCGATTTCGGGCCGGGATGTGCCGGTGAGCAGCAGGGTGCCGTTCCGGATCATGCGCGGATCCGCTCGGCGACCTGCTGCAGTAAGAACTTCGACAACCGATCTCAATTGGTAACTGCCGTCTGGTGAACCAGCACCTGATCACCTCGTCGGCTGATCTCGACTACGTTTGGTGCGACACTGCCGACACGGGGGCTGGAGAGCACGACGCTCTGGTTTGGGGCAAGAACGGCTTCAAGACGCACGGGCGTGCCGGCCTCACTCTGCGCAACGGTGGCGACGACCCGGAAGCCATTGGGCTCGACGGTGTAGTACGCGATCCCGGACACGTCGCCGAGGTCGATGCTGCGGCCCTCGACGGGCCGGAGCCCGTCCGCTTGGGCGGCGCCGGCGACTGTCAGGGCAAACGCGGAGGCGATGATGGTGCGATGGATGGCCATTGTGATCTCCTGGGGTTTGATGCCGGACACCGAGTTCGATGCGTTTTCCGTTGCCCTGGTAGATGGTCCGCTTATCATCATCGATCAAATAGATCGGATCGATAATGAACATCGACCACGTCAATTTGAGCCGCATCGACCTGAACCTGCTCGTTGCTCTCGACGCGCTGCTCACCGAGTGCAGTGTCACGCGTGCCGCCGCCAGGGTTGGCCTTGGCCAGTCGGCCATGAGCCACAACCTCGGCCGCCTGCGCACGCTGTTTGGCGACGAACTCCTGACCCGAAGCTCGGAGGGCATGCGCCCAACACCCCGGGCACTCGCCCTGGTCGACCCTGTGAGGATCGCCTTGGCCCAGATTACCACTCTGGTGTCACAGGACAGGGTGTTCGACGCCCGGACTGCCGATCGGCTGTTCCGGATCGGCCTGCCGGACAGCGTCGAGGTGCTGCTGGGTCCGGCGCTGCTCGCCCATTTCTGCGAGGCAGCCCCGGGCATCCGGCTGCGCCTGTACACCATCGACCGGCTCCTCGATGAACTCGATGCCGGACGTCTGGATCTCGCCGTTGGGATTGGGGATCTCACCGACGGCGCGATGCACCACAAGCGGCGCCTGCTCTCCACTGACACCTACCTGTGCATGTTCAATGCTGGCAGGGTAGGCATTTCGCCGCCGATCTCGCTTGAGGATTACGTGCGGCTGCCGCACGTGTTGACAAGCCTGCGCAAGGGCGAACGCGGTGTGGTGGATACGGCCCTTGCCGAACTTGGTCTCACCCGCACGGTCGCCCTCACGACGCCGCGTTTCGTGGCGGTGCCGTTTCTCGTGGCGGGATCTCCCGTCGTCACGACCATGCATGCCAAGTTGGCGCGCTACTTCGCCGCCGCCCTCGGGCTCAGCCTCAGCCCGGCGCCGGTTGATCTCCCGGAGATTTCTTTCTCACTCCTCTGGCATGCATCATTCGATCAAGATCCGGCGCATATGTGGCTGCGGCGGACCGTATTGCACGTGGCGGCGGAAGTGGAGCGGGAACACGGATCTGCCTGATACCGAAAACTGGGCAGGAGGATTTTACTACAATCTTCAAACCGGCAGTACAGTGCAGTACGCAAACCAAGGCTTTTTCCATATCACCCTTCTGCGGCTTCAAGGGAATGGAGCTGCACCCCAGCTGTTAGGATCGAACTGTTTCAAGAAGCTTCACCATTAAACTCCCACTGGCCGATCGGCTCGCGGCCGCTCTATCCAGGAGAACACCGAAGTTCTTGACGTGTCGCTGATGTTCAATGATCCCATCAAATCAGAGAAATGGGCTGCGGGGAACTAACTGCTAGGCTCTATGTTCCCAATGATCGTGCAGGATATCGAGGAATGCTCCAGAGCACTGTGGAACTAGATTGATGACGCTCATGGGGCCGGTGCTCTATTTTCGTGGTGCTGAGGCCGGCGCGTGGCGCCTTTCGGCTCTGCTGGTGGCGCACGTAGAGCCGCCGCCGTTGCTGACCAGGACCTGCCGTGCAATGCCGCTGCGCCTTGCCGAGCGATGCGGCTGCAGCCTCTGGCGCTACGACTTCGCCTTACCGACATGCAGCTCGCCTTGCTGTCACGAGTACAGGGTGGGAGATCAGAGCTGGCACATTCATCTGCCGGCCACGGGTGCCCTTCGGATGGCCTACGTGGCATGCAATGGGACGGAGGTGAAGAACCTCTGGACCTGCGGGCGGGAGCGCAACGAGCGTTGGCTGCACCTGGCGGTGCAACGTGGCACGGCACTGGGGTGACAAGCCGCCTGACGATCGCAGACCATATCCATCGGGTCGATCCGGAACGATCCTCGATACGCCCTGCGTCCTCGACAGCAAGGATGAAAACGTCGATCGCTAAGCCTGTTGCTGCCAGCGCTCAGGCCGGTACGCTATCGCAGACCCCGCGTGAGCGACATCGGGAAAGTTCTTGCCAGGCCGACCCATACAGCTGAAGTCAGCCGTTTCGTCGTAAGCGATGCGAGTGCACCCTTCTTTCCGGAACCGGGTCTGTGAGCGAGATTACGCGCGGGTTCACGGGGCACGGAGGGGGCGATGGAGGATGGCGTCAGGCTTCATCCCAGGCTTGAAGCCATGGATGAAGACAGGCCGTATCGGCGGGTCGAGGTGATCACGGGACGGCGTCAACGGCGCGTGTGGACGGCGCAGGAGAAGGCGCGCATCGTGGCGGAGAGCGCAGTGCCGGGCGTCAACATCTCCGAGGTCGCGCGGCGGAACGGAGTGAACCGCGGCCTGCTCACGGTCTGGCGCCGGGAGGCAGGAATCTCCGCTCCGTTTCATCGATCTCATCAGCATCGGCGACAACCAACCATGCTGCCCGCCGGCCGCTTGGGGTTTTCCATGCCGGCATCGATCCAGCGGACTGAGGTGTGGCGGCTCGCAACCGGCGGAGCCAGTCCCGCACGGTGCTCGCTCCGCCGGCAAAGCCACGCTCGCGGAGTTCCCGCCAGAGCCGAACCCCATTGTGGCAGCCTTCGTCCCAGCGCCGACGCAGATAGTCGCCATGAACATCGACCGTGCTGTCTCCGGACGGCTGCTGCCAGCTCGGCAGCCGTCCGGCTTTCAACCAGTCGTGTACCGTGCCTCGGTCCAGACCGAGAGTGCGGGCGATCCGGCTCCTGGACCAGCCTTTCGCATCCAGGGCGACCACCTCGTCGAAACGAGCCTGCCGTGCTGCCTGCTTGTCCAGGCTGTGCTGCTGACGCGTTGTCAGGGGTCTGGGTAAGACGATGGAAACCGGCGGACTTGCTGGTTCCACGGGTACTGGATCCGGTAGCGCCAGCGCTGTGGCAGCCTTTGTGGCAGCGCGGATATCCCGATGGTGACGGTTGAGAGCGTTGCCCACGGCGTCGCCCAGATTGCGCAGCAGGTGGAACCGGTCGGCAACCTGGATCGCCTGCGGAGCGCCGGTGTGAACGCCGTCGGCAAAGGCTCCGGCCCGGTCGCGAGCGACGATCTCGACGCCGGGATGCGCCTTCAACCAGGCGGCGACGGTCTCAGCCGTGCGGTCGGGCAGCAGGTCGATCGGCCGGTTGGCACGCTCGAGATCAATGATAATGGCGCCGTAGCGCCTGCCACGGCGCCAGGCCCAGTCATCGATGCCGATGACGCGCGCCGGCAGCGCCGGTTCGACCGGAACGGCCCGGATCAGACGCAGCAGGGTGTCGCCGCTAACCGGCATGGCGAGCCGGCTCGCCAGGCGGGAGCCCAGTTCGCCGCCCGCACCCAGCGCCAGGGAACGCTGGACGTCGGCGAGCCGGACGGTGCGCCGTTTGCGATCCGGCACCGCCGCCGACAGGCGCTCGGCGAAGATCCGGCGCGGGCAGTCCGATTGGAGGCAGCGGAAGCGGCGGATCTGGAGGGACAGTGAGACGATGCGCCCCATCAGGGGAAGGTCGGCGACACGGCGGATGTAGCGGCCGTGAACCCGTCCCGACGGCATGGCGCACATCGAACAGCAGGCGGTCAGGTCAGCCGATCGGGCATGCACGGTGACGAGCCCGGAATTGACCTCGACACGGTCAACGACGATCCCGTCCGGCAACAGGGACAACAGGGGTTCGGTGATCAAGAGCGATACACGTTGAGAGGGAGCTGATGCCCTTTATGTGAGCATCCCAGCAGCTCTCCGCATCAAGCTCCACCGAGTTTGCGGAAGGGCCCCTTTTACTTCGCCCAAGTTGCCGGAACTTCATTCGCCGTTGACAGCAGTAGCCCTTCGTCATCTCCGAACCGGTATCATGCCGTGCTGCGAGGACGACCCTTTGCGACGGAATTCCCCTGTACGGCCGGCTGTGGGTTACCCTCTGCCGGGAGCGCGCGTTCGGGCGGCAGCTCGACCGTCACCTCGGTGCCGATAGCGGGCTCACTCGACATCCTGATCGTGCCGCCATGACTCTCCACCAGCTGGCGCACCAGCGGCAGTCCCAACCCGGTCCCCTGGGCCGGACGCGCCCGCTGGCTGTCGGACTGCTCGAACGGCAGGAAAACGCGCGCCAAGTCCCCAGCCGGGATGCCGATGCCGGTGTCGGTGACGATGACGACCGTGCGGCCGTCGGCGAGCGTCTCCACCGCCACCTCGATCCGACCGCCCGCGGGCGTGAACTTGACCGCGTTGGAAAGCAGGTTGTCCAGGACCTGGCGGAGCCGCAGCGGGTCGCCCAGTACCATCACGCCGCCGGCGACCGACGTGAGATCGACCGTGACGCCGGCGGCGCTGGAGGCTTCCCGCAGCCCCCGGATCGCCTCGGCCGCCAACCTGTCCAGGGCGACCACTTCTTCCCGGAGCTCCAGCTTGCCGGCGTCGAGCTTGGCCAGGTCGAGGATGTCGTTGATCAGCGCCAGCAGGCGCTGGCCGGACAGGTGGATGTCGCCGACATACTCCGCCTGGCGGCCGGGCAGACGGCCGAAGATGCCGCTCGCCAGCGCTTCCGAGAAGCCGAGGATGGCGTTCAGCGGCGTGCGCAGCTCGTGGCTGACATTGGCCAGGAAGTTGGACTTGGCCGTGTCGGACCGCACGGCCGCGTCGCGTGCGATGACGAGGGTCTCGCTCAGGTCCCGGAGCTGCCGGTTGGTTGCCTGGAGCTCCTTCTCGGAGCGCATGTGGCTGCGCATCAGCCATGCCAGCGCCCCCACCAGAACGATGAAGCCGGCGCCGTAGCCCAGCAGCTTCATCTGGAAGACGCTGACCTGGTGCTGTAGCCGCCCGACCAGCGTGTTCTGCTGCTCTCCCATGGCAAGCTGCATGCGCCAGTGGATGGCCACCGCCTCCTCGGCCCTGCGGTCTGCCATTGCCCGGAAAGCGGCCGGATCGGACCGGAGCAGCGGCAGGTCACGGTCGATCCGGTCGAGAACCCGCCGGATTTCCGCCGCACCGGCCTCGCGCCCGGCAGCCCAGGTGTGCCACCCGGCGCTGTCCGGCTCCGGGAAGGCGTTGAGCCGGGTGAACACGTTGTCGAGGCGGAGCTCCACCTCCTCAATGACTTCCGGCTGACTGCCCGGCTCAAGGTCACGGACAGCCACCTGGAAGCGCAGCAGATCGGCGGAGAGTTCGCCATCGTACCGGTCCCCCGCACCACTGGAAACCTCGACCGAGCGCTGGATCCCGATCAGGTCGGGGATCAGCATCGGCATGCTGCACAGCACCAGCACGAAGGACACCGTCCAGACGATCTTGCCCAGACCCATGAGAGACTTCCCATGCCTGCGGATCAGCACAGGATGCATCAGGCCCATCAGAAATGTGCGAAACCTGAGGGATTATGCTTTACGGTCAGTTAAGACTGTGTGAAGCCGGGCTCGTGCTCCCTCGGAAGGCCATGCAGCGGGTCGTAAGCCGCGGGCACGGGGATGTCCCGCTGCGTGTCAGGCGGAGACCAGCTGAAGGCCGCGGGTCGGTGTGCCCGAGCTTTCCGAGAAGCCGTTGTTCATGGCCCAGATTGCCGCCTGGGTGCGGTTGTTGACGTCGATCTTGCGCAGCAGGGTCTTCAGGTGGACCTTGACGGTCGCCTCGGTGATGCCTAGCCGGATCGCGATCAGCTTGTTGCTGGCCCCCGTGACCAGCAGCTGCAGGATCTCCTGCTCGCGGGGCGACAGGCCGCGGACCGAGTTCAGGGGCGACGGTGCGCTGCTGATGTCGAGCAGCATCGCCGCGAGGTTGGTCGGGAACACCCTCTCGCCCAACATGACCAACTGGAGCGACTGGATCAGCGCTTCCGGCGAGACGTCCTTGCTCAGAAAACCGTCCGCACCGGCCCCCATGGCGGCGCGCAGCACATCGACCGACAGGTCGCCGGCCAGCACGACGATCCGGGCTGCGGGATAGGCATCCCGGAGTTGCTGCAGGTCGGTCTCGATCGTCACCGACTGTCCCGTGATCACCAGCTCCGGGGTTCCGGCAGCCTCTCCGGCAGACAAGGCCAACTCGACCGTGCTGAACTCGGCACCCGTCTCGAAGCAGGTGCCGGAAAGCAGATGCTTCAGGCCCTGGCGGAACAGCCGGTTGGGTTCGATCAGGATGGTGCGGGAAGACGTCATGGCGGCTCTCCAGATGCGTTGGTGATCGAACGGCTGCTGGCTCCGAGGCGGTAGGGTACGGCGCGTTCGATGCTGCGTTGGAGAGACACTGCCCGAAAAATGTCACGCAATAAAGAGAAAGTTAATACTTTGTCGCGGATAAATGGTTCTATGCGGACTGCTGGATCTGCCAGGATCGCTTCAGCCTTTCAGCCTGATCGACCACTCTTATTGCGCAGGGGTGGTCGACGAAGAGCATAGGTCGCTGTCTTCCACGCCTGGCTTCCCAACGGTCGATAACCCTTCGTTAACCCTGATCCGCTAGAAAAGCCAAGCCGGCCAGTTCCCTCCTGTTATGGTCGGTAAAGTGAAGTAGACCTCTTCTGTGGTTCTTACAATTAGCTCGCTTGGGCGACGGGACGAAGGTAGCACGTCCCGTCGTTCAGTGTGCCTAGCCGGCGTCCTCCCAATTCGTGTAGGGATGATGCCACTCACTGCCGGTAGCCGCCGCGTGAGTCAGTCGAGCCGGGCCATCGAGCACGGCGACACAGGCCGCCACGGTTGTACGTCAATCCTGTTCGCGGGGACCCGCCTGCACAAGCGAGGCGCGGAAGGTGGGCGGAACAGGATTGATGCCCACATCCGGAAGACATCCTGCTTGGCCTCCCTTGGTTCCAGAATGGAACCGGGGAGATGCCCATCGGCGAGATCCTTAGATCTCCACTCTCATCACAGTTGACGGCATCATTTTGCGCTCTTCACGGCCATCTGACACGCCTCTCCCGTCGCTGTCATGTCTGCAGAAAAGTAGCTGATGCATCGCACGACAACCCCCTGCAGGGCAGGATCTGTGAACCGCACCGAATTTGCCGGAGGCCATTCGGATTGAGTCAGGTCGCCATAGCGGCGTCCTCGGCCTGAGCATGACAGCCGACAGGGAGATGCCTGGGTGCTTGGCACTGCCCGGGCAACCCCACGCGGTCAGCAACCCGTGCGTATGAGTTATGATCTGGGCGCGGCGGGACCGGAAACTGGCACAGCCCGGACTGACGCCGATGCCCGGTCACGCCTCCGGAGGCCCGAACAGCCCGACCCCGGCGATGCGCCGGGCGACGACCGGCACCCAGCGGTTCAGGTCGTGCCGGTTCGCGGGGCTGAGGCTGGGGTCGCGCCGCAGCGCCGCCCGAAACCAGGTCTGCCGCACACCCGGTCCTGCCCGCTCCAGCGCCGCGATGCACTCCGGCAGCGACCCTGGTCCGGCCCGGGCGCGCAGCCTGGCCTCCAGCGTCGTCAGCAGGTCGTAACGTCGGCGCCGCCGCTCGATCGCGTCGCCGAGAGGGCCGCGGAAATCGCCGACGGTCGGCATCCGCCGCCATGCCCAGCGCTCCCAGATCGTCCGGTACGCCCGCATCCACAGGTCGCGCGGCCACGCCGCCATGACCTCGGCGTCCAGTTCCAGCGCGCGCCGGTCCAGCAGATCGAGCCGGTGGCGGTCGGCCAGGGTCACCAGGGCATCCACGATCTCGGCCGGGCGGCCCGGCTCCAGGTCCCGGCGCGCCTCCGCCACGGCCACCCCGAGTGCTTCCCGGAACGTCTCCGGGATCTCCACGGCGTCGAGCCAGAACGGTTCCCGCGCGGTCCGCGCGGCAAACGCGTCCACGTCCTCCGCTGGTGCTGTACCGGCATCGCCGGCCGGCGCCGTGCCGGGGGCAAGGGGGATCACATCGCCCACGGCGTCAGCCCTCCATCCAACCATCCACGGCTTCGCCCCGGCGCGCCATCATGCTGGCCAGCACCTCGCGGCCGAGCGCCGCGTTGCGTTCCCGCTGCTCCGCGTAGTAGCCGCGCGGCGCCGGCCGCGGCGGCGGGGCCTGGGTTTCGCGGGGCGGCACGGCCGAGGCGACCGGACGGCGGCCCGGCGCGCGCTCGGCCAGCGCCCAGCGGCGCCACGCCGCCGAGGGATCGGCATAGCGCAGACCCCGCGCCCGTGATCCGCAGACGAACACCTCGGTCATGTACCGGGCGTCCAGGTCGGGCCGGTGCCCGGCGAGCCAGGCGAGATCGCCGGCGTCCGGCTGCCAGTCGGCCGGCACCGGACAGTTCCGGTCGTCGCCGCCGTTCGGCACCGCGACGCTGCCCGGTGTCTGCTCCCGGCAGTGACAGCTCACGCACCGCAAGTTGGCGTCGCTGGAGGAATCGTTGTTCAGGAGAGTCTGTTCCCGGTGTGCGCCGTCCGTCACACCGGCTGGTGCCGGAACGATCACAGCCTCCGGTGCGGGCGTGACCGGCCCGGTCACGTCAGGCGCCGCGGGTTTCGCCGGCGGGGGCCCGGCCGGTGGCGGATAGTCCCCCACGGCCGCGTCCTGGCCGCCATCGCGCGCCGCGCCCCGCGCGCCGCCGGTGGAGGGACCGGGCCTGGGCTTGCCGGAGGTATCGGCGGCACCGTCCTCCGAGCCGGCGAGGTCGGGCAGGTGGTAGCGGCAGGCCAGGTTCCAGCCGTCGCGGTCGGCCCGGTACTCCTTCTCGACCAGCCCGCCGGGCTCGCACAGCCGGGCGAGCACGCGGCACACCCACTCGCGCGAGCGCCGGAGCAGGCCGGCCAGCGTGCGCTGGCGCACGACGCACACGCCGTCGGGGCCGGCATGCACGGCGAGAACTGTCAGCACCGCCAGTTCGTCGACGCCGACGCCGGGGTCCTCGAGCCAGCGTGCGGGCACACGGGCGAAACGTCCGGCAGCGGCCGGGGCGGAGATGTCGGCGTGGTCGGTCGGCATGGTGACCTCCATGCGGTTTGGGGACTGCCGCGCGGGACCCGGGCGGGCGCGCGGCCGGGGACTCATCGCCGGGCGCTGGACGCCGGCCGGGCGGCGAAGTAGCGGCAGGCCGGCGAGCCGGGATCGATCGGGCTGCCCTTGCGGCCGGTCAGCGCCCTGTACTTTGCGCAGACGAAGCGGGGTCCGTCGGGAGACTGGTGGACGCAGCCGGAACAGCGGGCGCCCTGCGGGCCGGTGCCGGGGAACGTCGCGTAGCAGCCCATCCTGGCCTTGCCGCCGACGTTCAGCAGGGGATACGTGTTCTCCATCGTTGTCACTCCGCGGCGGCGTGAACGGCGGCGACATGCCGCCGGAAAGCGCGCAGGCAGTCCCTGACCCGGTTCTTCCACGCCGGATCGCCGTCCAGGATGTCGATGCCGAGCCGGTCCAGCATGGTGGTGTAGGGATGCCAGTCCGGTCCCCCGATCCCGGGCTGGGCAAACGGCGCGTGCGCCACGACCAGCGCCGCCGCCTGGATCTCCTCGCCGGTCGCCATCTCCAGCTCGACATCGTTGGCCAGCGCGCACGCCTCCTCGATGGACAGGGGGAAGGTGCCGGCCGCTCCCGGCGAGCGGGGGTGATAGTCCCGGCCGAAGTGGTTCGCGGCCGCGGTCACGAACCGGCTGAAGGAGAACCCGAGGATGGTGGTGGAGCGGACCCGGAGCAGGAGACAGTGCCGGCCCGCGACCGGGCAGGTCAGCAGCCAGCCGACCAGCCCGGCGCGCACGCCGTCGGCCAGGAGGCGGCGCTGCGTGCAAGTCAGGCGATATGCCATGGCGAATCCTCCGGCCAGGACGTCCCGTCGGCGACGAAATCGCGGACGCCGGATTTCCACATGTCGCGGTCCTTGCATTTCCGGCAGATGCGGTTGGCGGGGCCGGTACTGGCGAACGGATGGCCGCACGAGAGACAGCGTCGCTCTCCCTGTCTCTGGCGGCCGGACTCTACCGGGGCCGGTACGGTCGTGCCGAAGTCGGGTCGGACCATGGGTCACCCCTCCCTGGAATGGAGGATTACGGGCAGGGGAGGGGCCTTCCGAACAGCGGGCATCGGAGCGGGGCGGACATCGAAACCTGCGGCGCGCAGGTCAGCGGCGACGTCGTCCCAGCGGCTGCCGGGTGCGACCGGGACGTAGACGATACTGTGGGCCGGAGGATCGGCGGCAGTCCCCGTGAGGCTGCCGCCGGGCGAGCGGCACGGCCTGGACAGGAACGGGCGTGTGCGGTACCTGTGGGTGTTCATCGCGTTGAGCACGTGGGGAACTCCGGTTGGAAGACCGGAGCGGGGTGTGTTCGCAGCACATCCCGCACCGGCCAGTCGATCATGGAACAGCTATGGCGCGGGGTACCGTGCGGGCGGTGCCAATGGCCTCCTTTCCGGCGACCCAGACCTCATGAGCCGAACGGACGGTCCGCTCCGAAACCGCGCCGATGATCTCACCCCGCCGGGCCGCGGGCGGCGCGACGCCGTTCCCGCGGGCAAAGGGAGAACCAATGGATGTATCGAAGCTGCCTGTACTGTCGATGCCGTTCATTGTCATCTCCATGGCAGAATCTGCCACCATAGTTGAAGATCTAGGTTATGGTTAAACTCAAAAAAGTATTCCCTGGAATGTCATGCATGAGGTTAGTCAGGCGTACATAGGCGTATTTATTTGTATTCATCATCGTGAGATTTGTGAATACTAGTCTCTTTGATTGA
Organism: Skermanella rosea; assembly: GCF_016806835.2. Lineage (NCBI taxonomy): Bacteria > Pseudomonadati > Pseudomonadota > Alphaproteobacteria > Rhodospirillales > Azospirillaceae > Skermanella > Skermanella rosea. The sequence continues at coordinate 301,665 of NZ_CP086112.1, forward strand.
CCTTGCCAATACGGGATTGACTCTGCCAATACGGTTTCTTCGCGGGGGGCGGCGTCGGTGCCCTGTCCAGCCTGCCGAAACCAGCAGCCGTCCCCACCGAGAGCCCCACTCAGGCCTGCGCCCGAGATCGGTTGGGAACATCGCCTCCAGTGGCGTCGGGTCCGCCCACACGTCGCCGGCCTCGGGCAGGCGCATCGGACCCGTGGCGATCAGGCGCATGACCAGGGCTTTGGCCCGTTGGCGCTCCTCACTGTCCGCAATGTCGAACTCCTTGCCAAGCAACGGCACTTGCATGGCCGTGTCCTCGTGGACGGACAGGGCTTCGGCACGGGCCGCGCCGTCCGGTGCTGCTTCCATCACCCCGAGTTGATTCCGGGCCCGGCCAGACCGGCGCGCCAAGTGGTCGATCAACGGGGCTTTGGAGGCCAGCGCCGCCGCCGAGTACCCAGGTGAGGGCGGGAGAGCACGGTCGTCAGCTGGCATATCGCGGGACCTCGATATCGGCTTTCAGCCTCAACGTCCGCGGCAGGCTATTGGGGGAAGCCGGCTCAGGAGTCGGTTCAGTTCAGCGCGGGCCGCCTTGATGTATCGCCGGTCTGCGTCGCCGGGGTCGAGGCGGCCGTCGTCGGGTACAGCACGGGCCAAGGGCGGTCGGAGCTTCCCGGTAGCAGCCGTGCGCTCGATGGCCGCGGCGTGTCCCGGGTCGGCCTCCCGGACCTGTCCCAGTTCCGCCCCATGGCAGGCAAGCCAACGCTCGCGCGCCTCCGCCGTCGGCAAGGCCGTGAGTTCGGCGACCGCCAACCGGGCCCAGGCACCGATCAGCGGGTGGCCATCGGCATCGGCAACCATAGACAGCCGGTTCTCCGCAGCGGCACCATCGGGCGAGTCCTCACGCGGTGTCGACGGGGAGGTGGCCACGGGGGCCTTGAAGAGTGCGGCGACGATCTGTCGGTGCGCAAGGCCTGGCTCAGTCCCGAATGCCCGCGCGTCTTCTACCGGCAGCACACCGATGCGGTACAGGACGCACCCGGGCAGCGTGTCAGGGCCGCGCTCCAGGCCGGGGGCGCAGACTGGACGCGACGGTTTCCTGCCGCCAGGGTGGCCGAACTCGGCCGCCTCCACATGCCCCGCCTCGGTCATTCCGGCTTCACTGTATGGGGGGCCGGTTGCGGCCACGACGGCGTCGATGCCGGCCAACCGGTAGCCGGCAAGCGCATTGGGTTGGGAACTGTGCAGCGACCTAACCCAGGCGGCGATCTCGACGATGGCACTGGCGATCATGGGCGGCAGTCCGGAGGGGCCGACACCCGCCGCTCCAGAGGTTGTCTCCTCCAGGACCGGTGCCGCTCCTGTCCTCGCTGTTGCGCCGGCGCTGCCCAGGCGATAGATGATGTCGTGTTCCTTGCGGGTCATCGCGGGAACTCCGGTGTCAGGCGAAAGCCGGGAGAGTGCTTGACCCACTCTCCGGCGCCGGGTTGGATGGTTCAGGCGGCGGAGGTGAGGGAGGCCGACATCAGGCGACGGAGAGCATTTTCGACACCCTCGGCGAAACGGCCGTCGGCGTGGCCGCCGACGTTCATTTCAGCGAGGAAACCGGCGGCGTCGCGCTCCATGTCAACCGCGAAGTCGATGGCGTCCTCGGCATCGACGACCTTGCGGTCGATCTCCTCGTAGCCGTAACGGCCGGTATGGGGTGAGTAATCGTTGTAAACGGCGCGGAGTTCGACCAGACCGGAGTCCAGCATGTGGGAATCGAAGGCCACGTATCGGTTATCTTCACCAATGGAAACCAGCGGAGCATCGATGGGCTCTGCTTCGAGGTTGACGATGTGCTGCACATTGCCTTCCTTTGCAAACGATGAAACGCCGCGAGATGATGTAGCCATTATACAGCATCTATCGGCATCTAATAGCATCTATAAGCATCTCGGAGGGTATATGCCAAAAGCATCGGCGCCGAAGGGGCCGGGAATTACACTCAGGCTTTCACAGGAAGTTCGCGACGCTCTTGAAAAAGCATCCGCTGATGATGGACGGCCAATGGCTCATTACGTCGAGCGGGTCCTGCTGGCCGATCTCAAGGAAAAGGGCTACCTTCCTAAATAGACTCTCGGCTTACGGATTTTTCTTTCTAAAGCTGCAAATGTGCTGACTGAGATCTTATTGGTTTCTACCCTGTAGCTATGGGCCATCACGACCAACGTGTCGGTCAATGTTTGGGAGCCGCGCCCGGTCCATCGAGCCAGAGCGGCACGAGGCAGGCGTTTCGACCATTGCTCGCCCAGACTGCGCTGCCGCGGCACTTCTCCAAAGCGGCCTTTACGTCGTTGTTCCGCATCAGGGGGAGCCACGTCCTCGCCGCGTTCGCGTCATTGCGCAGGATCACCGAAATCTCCGTCCCAAGAGCCGCCGCTTCGTGCCGCCCCGCCCAGTACCCGCCGGCGAAGGCGAGCAGCGCACAGGCCACCAGCAGTCCAGCCGCCCCGAGCACCATGGCGAGGTCGAGGCGCCGGACGATCCGGCCGGCCTCGGCGGCGGTACTCGCCGCCGCGGCCTCGCAGACCCGGCGGATCAGTTCGGCCTCGCCCTCCGGCGTCAGCCCGCGCACCCCGCCGACCGCCTCGCGCGCCGCCTCCGCCGTCCGCGTCGCGGTCAGCAGCGCCAGGCGGAGCGGGCTGTCCGGCCGCATCCCCGCCCGGGCGCAGTACTCCTCGACGCGCCCGACGGCGCCGCCGGTCACGGCAGCCAGGCCGAAGCGCCCACCCGGGCGCGTTTGGCCTCCAGGTCGGCCAGCCAGTCCTCGACCATGAACTGCTCGACCGGATCGATCTCGATCCCGTCGCCCGCCGCCGCCCGGTAGAAGCCGGCGCCGAGCGTCCTCAGCGCGTCCATGCACGCCAGCCGGGTCATCAGCAGCGGCACAGCGCCGGCGCCGACCATCGCCTTGAAGCCGGGATCGCCGACCGTCCGCTCGAACGCGCCCGCCACCGTCCGGCCTTCCCGGATCACGCCCTCGTTCAGCACCAGCAGACACCGCGCGGGACGAAAGTAGCCCGCCTCCCAGATCGACAGGACGTGCCGCAGGTCCTCCTCCTCCGGCCCCAGGAAATACAGCGCCAGCGGCTCGATGCCGCGCCGGGCGCAGAACTCGACGAGCCGCAGGTCGCGCCCGTACTCCTGCAGGACCCGGTCGCCGCCGCCGAGATCGAGCACGGCCGAGCGCTTTTCGCGGATCATCCGGTTCAGCACCCGGGCCAGCCAGGCCTTAATGTCGGGCAGTTCCCCGGTGGGCGGGGCCAGCGCCTCGTCCGGAAACAGGCCGGCCAGCGTCCTCGACCGCACGTCGCCGTCGGCCACGATCACGTCGCGGCCCTGATGCCGCGCGCGCCAGACCAGCTCGGCGAGCCCGGTGGACTTGCCGCCGAACCCGCGGCCCAGACCCACCGCGAGGACCGGGACGGGAGTGGGGGCGGTTCCCTGATCATCGCCGTTCGCCATTCAGCTCCTCCTTCCGCTCCGCTCGTTCATTTCGGCCACCAGCCGTGCCAGGGCGTCACCGGCATCGGATGCCGCCGGAGAACCCCGCGCCTCCGCGCGCGGCGCGGCCCGTCCCTGCGCCATCGCCCGCCGGACGCGCCACCAGGTCTGCCGCGCGGTCTGCGGCCGGGGCGGCCTGCCGCTTCCGTCGGTCAATCCCATGCGGGTGAACGCGTCGGCCAGCCTTCGCCAGTTGGGCCGGACCTCCCCCAGAAGCGTGGACATTTCGCCGTGGTTCGCGCGCATCCACTGGTGGAGTGACGACCGGGTCCCCGGCGCCCCGGAAAGCGCTGCCCGCAGTTCTGCCATGGCATCGTCGCGCCGGGGCATCGGTCACCTGTCTCGCCAGCGTCGAAACAGTGTAGAGGCACGTGTCCGGGAACCGTCAGGGACTCATCAGACATACGCCGTATGGCTGCATCGCACCTGTCGAGGTTGCGTCACGGGATCGTGTCGCGAGCGTTACAGCACCCCGTATCCGCAAGAGAATGCTTGTCAATCTTCCACCGCGTCCAGGAGATCCCGGAAACCGGCACTGACCGGCCTGAACCCCAACGGCCTCTCCCGTCCGAACCGGTGTCGACGACCACCCAGCTCCGCGCCGTCGTCGCTGAAGGACCCGTTGCCACCGGCGCCTCCAGGGTACTCGGGTGACGGCACGGACCGGTGACAGGCAAGCCCACCATCAGCGGGATCTGGAGCAGGTTTCAGTGCCAGGACACGGTGTCGGTGATACTCATCGAACGCCGGTTCAGAGCCAGGTGCCGACACCAGAAAGCGAAAGCGGGTGGCGCTGATCTCCCACGGTCCCCGTCGGTCTGCGCGGCGATCCGATCCGTGAGGACCAGTGCCACCGCCAACAGTCCCATCCACGTGACCACGGCCGTCCCAGACTCCGGTTTCAAAGTCGCTTCTATGTCGGGTCAGTCCGCGCGCTCGTAGACCAGATTCAGGGCGCTCTTTGCCTTGGTCTCGCACTTGACGAGCCGAAGCTTCAGCTCGCCGGTGCCCTGCGGAAAGAGCGGAATGCCGTCTCCCAGAATGACGGGGATCACAGCCATCTCGAGCACGTCGATCCTGCCGATCCCGATCATGGACCGAACGACCTGGCCGCCGCCCTCGATCCAGACGCGGCGATAGCCCCGGGCCTCCAGCTCGGCGGCGACGGCGGCTATGTCACCGGAGCGGGGCTCCACGCCGGCCGGTGGCGGGTCGTCCAGCGGCCGTGTCGTCAGGACAACTGTAAGCTTGCCGGGGTACGGCCAGTCGCCGAAGCGACGGAGGGCGTCGTACGTTCCACGGCCCATCAGGATCGCGTCGACGCCAGCGAGAAAGGCGTCGAACCCGAAGTGCTCAGCCGGGTAATCCGCCGCCAGCCAGTCGTCGACAGACCCGTCCGGGCGGGCGATTCTGCCGTCCAGGGAGACGGCGATGTGGCAATGCCAGATCGTGCGATCCATGAAACTGCCCTCCATTGCGCCCCCACTTGCAGATCGGTCGTGTCCGAAGGTTGGTGGAAATTGCTGAGGGCGCATTCTCCTGAGCTTCAGGGTCGTCGGATCAGGCGGCGAGGTCAAGCGGCTGGTCGGCGGGAGCGACGTGCAGGGTGTCCCAGCCGTCAACGCGGCGCAGGGTGATCTGGCCGCTGGCGAGCAGGGCCCGGAACAGCATGCAGGCGGTCTCGGCGCACGGCAGCAGGCACTGCGTCTTGATCCGGCGCTTGAACTCCTCGTGCAGCCGCTCGATGGCGTTGGTCGTCCGGATCGACTTCCACTGGTCGGGCGGGTAGAGCAGGAAGGTGAACAGGTTTGATCCTGCTTCCTCCAGGCTGGCGGCGACCGCCGGGCACCTCAGCCGCCGTTTGGGTCCCTGCGCCCAAACGTTCGCACGAACGCCTTCCGGCTGGCTTCGACCTCCGTCACCGTCGTGCCGTAGATCATGTCGGTGTAGTCGGCGCTGATCTCGTCGTGCAGCTTCTTGGGCGCGTGGGCCACGAGAGTCCTGTGCTTGTGCAGCGTTGCCGCGGCCCGTCCGGCCAGAGGGCACTCAGCGCCGCCTCCAGGCCCGAAGCGCCGTCGATGATCAGAAGGTCCGGCGTAGCGAGCTTGCGGGCGATCAGGTCGTCCAGGAAGGCCTGCCAGGACGAACGCATGCGTTCGCCGCTCTCGCCGCCCATGTTGCGCAGGCCGAGAAGCACCTTCTGGCCGTCGCGCCGGACACCAAGCGCCACCAGCACCGAGATGCCGGTGGCCCGCTTGTCCAGCCGGACCTTGACCACGGTGCCGTCCAATATGATGCGCACGATGTCGTCCTGCGACAGGTCGCGCTTCTGCCAGGCTTCCCAGTCGCCCTGGACCTTGCGCCAGGCCCGGCTGACGGTGTCCTTGCCGACCGCCCCGCCGAACAGCGCTCCCAGGGCGCGGCGGACCCGGCGGGTGTTGGTGCCGGCCAGGTAGATCGCGGCGACCAGCGCCTCGGCCTGTCTGGTCAGTCGCTTGTAGGCCGGCAGCGTCCGGTTGCGCCATTCCCGGGTCGTGCCGTCGGCCCCGGCCAACCGGGCGCGCGGAACCGACACGGTGGCCGGGCCGAACGTGCCGAGGACCTGTCGGTCACGATGGCCGTGGCGATGCCCCTGGGGCGGTCCGGCGCGCTCATACCGCCCGCGGTTCAGTGCCGCGTCCAGCTCGCTCTCCAGCATCGCCTCGATGAACGAGCGGATCCGCTGGCGCACGCCGGCTTCCAGCGGATCAAACCACTCATCGCCCAGCAATGGAACCGTGGCGTCGTTGGATGTAGTCTTTTCCATGGCGTGATCTCGTGGCGGCGGTGGCCAGACCGCCGGTGTGGGTTCTTCACCTTCCGGAGATTACGCCGCCAGACAATTTCCTACCAACCTTCGGACACGACCGCCGAGTCTCGCCGTTACGAGTCCTGCTGAGACTCCCCGGCCGCTTCTCCCCACAGCCGATTCTTCTCTTCTGGCACGTGTCCTTACATGGACGTTTCATCTTTCCATTCCCCGCTCGCATTCCTACGGCGAGCGGGTGTTTCTTGTAGGTGCTGAGTCGTCGGTGCGGTAAAATGGCCAAGGAGGATCGGGTGCAGTTCGTCGCCATCGCCCTCTCGCCGATTGCGCATGCCGTGGGCATGGTCTCCGACCTGGTCGCCTCGATCGGTTTTTACAGCGGCCTGACTGCCTCGGCATTCGGCTTGGTTACGGGGGTCGATAAGTGGACCTGTCAATTGGAGCAGCAGACCAGGCGATGATCCCCCGTCTAGTGCTGCTGGCGGTTCTGTTGACAGCACAATCCGCGCAGGCCCATGACTGGTATTCGGGTCTGCAGTCTCCGCGCGGTATATCCTGCTGCAATCAAGGTGATTGTCAGCGTGTGGGACATCGCTATTCACCACAAAGCGGGCATGAGATCCAGATCGATGGGCGATGGGTCCAAATCGATCCCGGAAGCATCCTGCCGTTCTCGTCGCCGGACGGCATGACGCACGCCTGCTTCTCACGTTACTGGTGGACCGATCCACCCAGTCAAGTCTATCTCAACGTGCGTTGCGTGATCCTCGGGGGGATGGCGTAGTCAACCGCCCTGCGTGCTCCCGCCAGCGGCACATCTGCTTCTGCTTCGTCGGCGACGTAGATGACGAATGTGAAGGTCATGGCGACCGTCTCGCCGTCGCCGGACAGCGGGAGATGGATGCCGCGGACGCTGGAAGCCGTTTTGTCTCCCCCCTGTAGGCCGGCGCCGTCATCCTGGGTGCGGATGTCTCGACAACGGCCCGTCTGTCTGTCCAGACTGGGGCCCTCTATGGGAGAGCTTCGACAAGCACCGCCCGGTTTAGCCCCCGCTGGATTTGGCGGTGATCCCGGTCCTGATTATGCGGTACTTGAAATCAAGCGGATCGCGCAGGATGTCGACCAGCAGGACCCAAGACAGAGGTATAGGCGGTTACTCGCCCGGGATGCTTAGGCAGCTCGTCGCCCCTGCACCATGCCACGTCGCAGCAAGGTCGACGCCGGTGAGCTCGATCTCCAGCCAGTTACGGGCGCGTAGGAAGCGCCGGCCCAGTCCGGGCAGCGGCAGCAGTCTGGCCGAAAAATCCGCGCCAGGCTGCAGTGGTCTGGCGCCGACCCGCTCGAGGACGGCGACGGCCAAGGCTGAGGGCGGAGGATGAACGATACCTGAAGAGGTGAGCTGGTGGATCTTCGTCGTGCTACTCTCAATCACGCCCCAAGATCCCAGATGGATCTCGCCCGACAGCGAGGTGATTCGTACGCCCCGCTCCGCCGAGAAGCGAAGCAAGGTGCGCAGCAGGCAAGTCCATTCGTCCCAATGCGCAAGGCTCGGCCATTGATCGATCAGGTCGTCCTGCCATTCCTGGTGGCCGGGAATGTGGCCAAACAGCCGTTCGAGCCCATGGAGGTGCACGTGCACCAGCGGCACGCTGGAGAGGAGAAGGATGTGGCGGCAGTCCGCCATGCGCTCGAGGCTTGCCTTCAAGGCGTGCCAGCCCACTTCGCCCATGACCCGTTCGCGCGTGCGCTCGGAGCGCAGATCCGGAGCCAGGATGCCGATTTCGCCCAAACGGTAGGCCCAGCCGAACTGTTTTCCGCAGCCGTCGGTAAATCCCTCCGGCAAGTCGTGGGGGTGCGCGGCAAGCTGGAACAGGGCAAAATGCTCCCGGGCCGCGGTCCAAAGCCCCTGGAACATCGCGCTTTCCAGCCAATCCGTAGCGTAGCTGCCCCACCCGTCGATGATGTCATGGTCGTCCCACATCATCAGCGACGGAACAACCGACAGGATCGGCGCCAACTCCGGCTGGCTCCACAGGTGACAGTAGCTGTCGAAGAAGAAGTCCCGCGCTGCTTCGGCCATTTCGGGCGTGAAGGAAGCCTTTCGACGCCGACGCCAAGGCTCTCGCCGCCACTCGGCGAATGCCGGAACATCGTGCCATAGCGCATCGGCATAGAGTTGATCGCCACCGTGCAGCAGCAGGTGAAAGGGATTTCTCGCGTGCTCCGCCGCCAGGTGCAGCCAGCGCTCGTTGCGCTCCCGCCCGCATGTCCAGACGTTCCTCGCCTCCGTGCCATTGCATGCCAAGTAGGCCATCCGAAGGGCACCTTTGGCCGGCAGATGAACTCGCCAGCTCTGATCTCCCATCCTGTATTCGTGACAGCATGGCGCCCCGCCTGTCGGCAAGGTGAAGTCGTATCGCCAGAGGCTGCAACCGCGCCGCTGGGCGAGGCGCAACGGTATCGTACGGCAGGTACTGGTCAGCAATGACGGCGGCTCCGCCTGCGCCGCCATCAGGACCGATAGGCGCCATGCACCGGCTTCGGCGCCGCGAAAGTAGAGCACAGGCCCCATGTGTGTCATCGATCTCGCCCCACGGTGCCCTGAAGCATCCCTGGATCCTCAAGCGCACGCCGGCCACATCGCGGCGCCAGCGTGGCTTGACCAGCAGGAAGCAGCCCGTGCGCCTCGACCCAATTCACTTCAGGATTGCCTTGACCGTTTCTGCAACACCATTGCCGATCGCCTTGTGGGCGGCCACAGTGGCCACCGCGCCGAGCGGGGCGGACAGAGGACCAGGGCCCTGGGCGCGGGATAGGAGGTGCCAACCCCTCCCGTGGTCTGCGTCACGATGTCAACCAGCTTGCCCACGCCGAGCGCGATCCACAACGGCGACCGATTGAACATCTGCTTCAGGTTATTGGTATCGAGCATGATCACGACGGGATCGAGCGGCAGGTGTGCCGCGATGGCGGCCGGCAGATAGGCCGACCCGTCGAGTTCGGCCCCCGGGATGTGCGGCAGCATCGGGTCAGTCAAGTCGGTCGTGCGCGCGCTTAGCCCCTCGTCAACGACCTTATAATTTGGCCCGAGCGTTACTCCGAACACACCCGGCCAACGCACGTCCTTAGGGTAGCGCTCGGGAACATAGCCCCAGGTATTGGAATCGCCGTAGACCATGATGCGCTTGGCTGCCCCCTCGGCCGCCTGCGTGGCGTTCCCACCAAGCAGCATCGGAGCCGTCAGTGCAACAATCAGGCTGCTTTGTATGGCGGACATGAAATGGCATCGTGTTATGAGCATGACACCTCCAGCCCTCAAGAAATCGAGCATTGCGGACCGCTACTACAGTTCACTCGCGGATTTGGCCCTTTTCAGAATTCCCGGATCCCCCATGGGTGCGATGAATGACCCTATCCTTCCTGCGAGAGTCCGGCATATCCAGCCACCGGAGATGCCCCCAACAATCTTGCGCCGCCTGCCTCAGTCCGCAGACCCGCTCCAGGTCCAGCGTGATGAGTGCAGCTTCGACGGTGCCCAGGGTTTGCCGGCGAGCGTCCAGCAGAGATGCCATCCGCAGGATGTCAGGGTTGTTTCGGGCACCCTCTGCAGGGAAATGGCCGCATCACACCAGGGACAGTGCGCGCGCATGCCGGCCGCGATTCGGGAGGGCGGCGGACGGCGCAGCGGGGTGAGCGACTCGCACGCTCCATGCAGCGTGGAAATGGCTCTCTGGTAGACGGCCAGCGCCTCGGGAAGCTTGCCAAGATCGCACGCCGGCAGGGTGCCGTGCGGCGCGAAAACGGTATGCGCCGGAAAATTGACGAGGGCCACGACCAGATCGATGTCGCGGCAGCATTTCCAGCATACCGATGGCACGGTCGCCACCGATGGAGCGCCGGCTCGGGGAGGTGGTCCCTCGAAGCGGACGCGCCCGGTCAGCAGTCTCCCAGTGAATTTCGCCAGATCAGTTCGTGCTGGCGCGCTATCCGTCGCGGAGTCGATCACCGCCGGTGCGAGGCGTTCGGCCTGCTTCACCTCCAGACGGAACAGAGGAAGGTCGCGCCGGGCCTCAAGCCTGGCGATGTCGTAGCCGACCAGCCACGCGCCGCGAATACCGGCTTCCCGGTAACGCTCCTGGCGATCCTGAATAGCCGCCAACGGAATGCGGGAGAGTTGGGCTTCCAGAGCCACCGTCCAATCCGGATGCCGCACGAGCACATCGGCGACCCAGGTTCCGTCGTCCGCACGCACCTCCGTGGTGACGTCCAGGCCGAGCCGGGCTGCCGCACGCGCCATGATCGATTTGCAGACGATATGTGCCAGGCTCTCGCGAATGGTGCAGACCGTGTTCGGCTTATGGCGGAAGAATTGCCAGCCGGTCGGCGAGCGGACGGGGATGACTGCCGCCCCGCAGCACGGGGCAGTGAGCCCCAGATCCCGATAGCTGGCCTTCAACTCCTCCCAAGCCGAGGGCGACATTGCCCAAGCGTGGTAAGCGGCTTCGTCAACTCCATAAGCAAGCAGCGGCATGACATCAGGCGGGCAAATGGTTTCCGATAGGCAGCAGAGATATTGGCACGGCATAAGGTGACTTTGCCGTCGATCACACTACCATGCCGACGGTGGCTTGGTGCACGGATGATGCGGTTGCCCTCGGAGAGGATGCCGGATAGGAGGCAGGTCCCTTGCTGATCGCCCCGCCTGCCCATGCCGCGCGGTCTGCGGCCGGGGCGGCCTGCCGCTTCCGTCGGTCAAACCCATGCGGGTGAACGCGTCGGCCGGCCTCCGCCAGTTGGGCCGGACCTGCTGCAGAAGCACCGACACCTCCTCGTGGTTCTCGCGCATCCACTGGTGGAGTGACGACCGGGTCCCCGGCGCCCCGGAAAGCGCCGCGCGCAGTTCGGCCATGGTATCGTCGCGCCGGGGCATCGGTCACCTGTCTCGCCAGCGTCGAAATAGTGTAGAGCGACGTGTCCGGGAGTTGTCAGGGACTCATCAGGCATATGCCATATGACTGCATCGCACCTGTCGAGGTTGCGTCACGGGATCGTGTCGCGAGCGCTACAGCACCCCGTATCCGGAAGGGAGTGCTTGTCAGTCTTCCACCGCGTCCGGAAAATCCCGGAAACCGGCACTGACCGGCCTGAACCCCAACGGCATCTCGCGCCCGAACCGGCGCCGGCGGCCACCCAGCTCCGTGCCGTCATCGCTGAAAGGCCCGTTGAGTTGAACGAAGCTCTGACGTATTCGGCCGGGGGCAACGTGCCGGTGGTCTGGAAGCTGGACCGCTTGGCACGATCCTTGGAGAACCTGATCAAGATCATCGCCTGCCTTAACCGGCGCGGTATCGATTTCCGGTCACTGACCGAGGGCATCGGCGCGGCCACCGTTGCCGGCCGCCTGACCTTCCCCATCCTTGGGGCCTTCGGCCAGTTCGAGCGCGACATCATCCGTGAGCGGACGGTAGCGGGCTTTGAGGCCGCTGGCGTCCGCGGGTAAATGAGGGAACACCGAAAGCCGTGGGAGCGGCCAAGATCGAAGCGGCGCGCCATCTGCTCGCCGGCGGCATGCCCATCAGGGGCGTCGCAGCGACGCTGGACGTTTGAATCAGCACCCTATATTGCTTTGGTTTGGATATGTTGGCAGTATCATCGCCAGCTTGAGCGAGTGGTGAGTCCGCCTGACCCCGGACAGTACTGAGTGACTTTGAGCCGCAGTATGGGACGTCCGGCTCAGTCGCGCCCGCTCCCGGGGGCCTCCGGATCGAGAATGCAAGGATGCGTCCCTCCACATCCCCACGTAGAAATCGACTGCAGTTCCTAAGAAGCTTTTCCGGTGATTAGAGTTCATCGTCTGGATAAGCAGCCAAAGGACATAGTACTCTGGAACAAAGAACATTTATTGTGGATGTCCTGTTTTTGAGCTAAGCGTTCTTGAAAGAACAATGCCGGGTCAGGAAAGCCCCATGAGTCTTCTGCGTCGCCTCATCCTGCTCGTGATGCTGGTTGTTGTTCCCATAATCGCAATCGAGATCACCAATCAGATCCAACTGCATAACGAACGTGTGGCCGCCATCAACGCGGAGGCGGAGCGGCTCGCCGTCCTGGTTGACGATGGCTACATCCACATGATCGAGGGGCTCCGCCACCTTCTCAGCACCTGGGCCGAGTCCCCGCTCCTGCGTGACGGCGACATGGCGGGATGTCAGGAGATGGCGGAGCGGCTTGGCAGGAGCTATCCCGCCTACCTCGGCGTCACCGCGACCGATGAGGTCGGGGTCATCCGGTGCGCGACCATGCAGGTAGCCCTCGGCCTGTCCACAAGCGAGAGCCCGCACATCCGCCTCGCCCGGGAGACCGGCGGCTTCGCGGTCGGAGAGTTCATTCTCCGCCGGGACACACACAGGCCGGCGCTGTCCTTCGCACAGCCCTACCGGAACCGAGCCGGTGCCCCGGCCGGCTTCATCATCGCCCTGGTTGACCTGGGTGGGTTCGAGCAATATCTCGCCAATAAGCTGCTGCCCGCGGAAGCTGCCTTCACCATCGCCGACCGGCACGGAACCGTGCTCGCCCGCACGCCTGAGGTGGCCGGCGCGGCTGGCAAGCCACTGCCCGAGCCTTACCGGCCGCTACTGGAGGCCGCACAGAGCGGCAGCGTGGATCTGGCCGGCCTCGACGGTGTCATGCGGGTGCAGGGCTATGTCCCGCCAGCCACTGGTGCGCAGGGCCTGTTCGTCATGGCTGGGCTGGACAAGGCCGCGGCGCTGGCGCCGATCCGCGGCACCCTGTGGCGCTCCCTGGGAGGGCTCTGCGCCACGATGCTTCTCGCCCTGGCCGTGGCCTGGTGGGGGACTCACCGCTACCTGCGCGGTCCGGTGCGGGCTCTGGTGGCGGCAACCGAACGCTGGCGCGATGGCGACTACACCGCCAGAGCCGGCATTCGGGACGGCGGCTCGGAACTGGTCGCGCTCGGTGGCGCCTTTGACGCCATGGCCGAAAGCCTGGAGACCTACAACCGGGCACGCGACGAGGCCTATGTGGCCAGGCGCAAAGTCGCCGAGGTCTTCGACTGCATTACCGACGGCGTGTTCGAGGTCGACCGCGACTGGCGCATCACCTTCATGAACGAGCTTGCCCGGAACGGGGTCGCGCAGGGGCAGGATCAGGTCGGCATGACTCTGTGGGAGGCCTACCCGGAACTCGTGGGCAGTCGGTTCTGGCACGAGGATCATCGGTCCATGACGGAGCGGGTGCCGATCGAGGTTGAGGACTACTACCCGCCGCACCAGAAATGGTATCGCGTGCGCGCTTTTCCGTCGCGTGAGGGCTTGGCCATTTATTTTCAGGACGTAACCGAGCGGCGTAGCCTGCAAGAGGATCTGAGACGCCAGCAGGCCCTGCTGGAGACCGTTATCGAGAGCGCACCTGATCCCATATTCGCCAAGGACCGGGAAGGGCATTGCATCACGCTGAACTCGGCGGCCGCCCGCATCCTCGGCCATCCGCGCCAGGCCGTCATCGGGCGTACAGATGCCGATTTGTTTCCCGTGGAGATCGCCACCGTGCTGCGGGACCAGGAACTGCGCATCATGGAAACAGGCGTGACCGAGGTTCTGGAGGAAACCATTCCGGACCGGCACCATGGCGAGTCCCGGGTGTTCCTGACGACCAAGACGCCGTTGCGCGATCCCGTCGGCGCCGTCGTCGGGATCATCGGCGTCTCCCGCGACATCACCGAGCGCAAGGCCCGGGAGGAGGCGCTGCGCCAGGCCAAGGAAGAAGCGGAGCGCGCCAACCTCGCCAAGTCCAAGTTCCTGGTAGCGGCCAGCCACGACCTGCGCCAGCCTCTCCAGTCCCTTACCCTGTTCACCGGCGTGCTCAGGGGGCATGTCCAGAACGCGCGTGGCCAGCAGGCGCTGCGACATCTGGAACACGGGCTCGACACCTTGAAGGCGTTGCTGGACAGCCTGCTCGACGTGTCGAGGCTGGACGCCGGCATTGTGAAGCCGGAGATCACGGAGTTCCCGATCTCCGCGGTGCTCGACGGAATCGCGGCCAGCTATGGTCCGGTTGCCACAGCCAAGGGACTGGGCTGGCAGGTCGAGACCTGCACCGAGGTGGTGCGGACCGATATGACGCTGCTTGGGCGCGTGCTCCGGAACCTGGTCGAGAATGCGGTGCGCTACACGAAATCCGGCCACATACGGATCGCCTGCCGCCGGATCGAGGATCGTTTGCGCGTCGCGGTCGAGGACACCGGCATCGGCATTCCGCCCGGGCAACTTGAGCAGATCTTCGAGGAGTTCCACCAGGTGGACAACCAGGCGCGCGACCGGAGCCAGGGTCTTGGCCTCGGTCTGGCGATCGTCCGACGCATCGTGGATCTGCTGGGCCACCGGGTTGAAACGCAATCCCGGCCGGGCGAGGGCTCCACCTTCAGCATCGAGTTGCCGCTCACCATGACAGGCACCATGCCGGTACCGACGTTGTCCGGGGGTGATAGCTCGGAACAGGACGGGCAGGGCCGGCTGGTCGTGGTGATAGACGATGACGTCCTGGTGCTGACGAGCCTGGAGGCGATTCTGACCGAGTGGCGCTACGATGTGATCGCCGCCATCAGCGCCGAGGAGGCTGTCGCCCAGGTCCGGAATGCGGGCCGCCGGCCCGATATCGTGCTTGCCGACTACCGGCTACAGGACGGACGCACGGGCACCGAGGCCGTCCTGGCCATCCGCGCCCTGTTCGACCGTCCCATCCCCGGCCTGATCCTGACCGGCGAAACCGATCTGCAGTTCCTGCGCGGGTGCGCCGGCCAGGATCTGGGCATCGCGCACAAGCCGGTGATGCCCGCGCAACTCGGTCGTGCGCTTGAGCAACAGTTGAACGCTGTGGCCTGAATGCAAGACGCCGAGGAAACACGGGAAGGCAGCCTGTCCGACCCTGCGGCGCTGAAGACGCTGAGCGGAGATGCCTTGCACTGGTTGGGAAGGAACATGGTGGGGCAGGAATGAAGAGTTCGTATCGATCACAGGGCGTGCCCTGGTCATGATGATGCTGAGGCGCTCCGTCATCGTGGCCGCTCTTGCGTTATGCCCGACCATCGGCATGACGACCGTGTCGCTGGCCGCCCCGATCGAGTGCTCGCAGTTCTTCCCGCACGGCAGCGCGCCGGACCTGGTCAACCCGAAGCTCCGCCCCAGGACCCAGGCATTGTGCTACTCGGCCTTTGCCGTGCTGCATTCCGGCATCACGCGCACTCCGCTCTGGGCGGCCGAGCACCTGACCCGGAAAGGGCTCGACGCGGCAGTGGCTACTCTGCGCAGGGACACCTTCCACGAGGAACCAAGACTGCCGCCCGGTGAGCGCGCCGATCTCGATGATTACGCGCGTTCAGGTTTCGACCGTGGCCATCTCGCGCCGGCCGCCGATATGCCCGACGAGCAGGCGCAGCAAGAGAGCTTCTCCCTGGCCAACATGATACCGCAGGATCCGCAGAGCAACCGCGGCCTGTGGTCGGGCATCGAGTCCGCCGCGCGTGGCCTCGCGCGCAAGGCAGGGGAACTGTACGTCGTCAGCGGCCCGGTTTTCCAGGGTGCGACCCTGCAGCGCCTGCGCGGACGGGTGCTGGTGCCGACCCACATCTTCAAGGCCGTGTACGATCCCAAACGCAAACAGGCGGCCGCCTATCTCGTGGAGAATGCCGATGGTGATCACTGGCGAGGTGTATCGATCGCCGAGCTTCGGCAATTCACCGGGATCGATCCGTTCCCGGGGCTGGCGCCAACGGTCAAGGATCATGCGATGGCCCTGCCGGACCCGAAGCTGCCGGGCAGGCGCCAGAAGCAGACCGAGACCCCCTGGAGCATGGACACGATCCTGGACAAACTGATGCGGTTCATGCGTTGAGGATGCCACTATGAACAGGACCATCTCGCCCTTCGCGAACGAAAGCGAGACGCTCACAATCGGTAACCTGACGATCGAGAACCGGGCGGATCGCGTTTCAATCTACGGCAGCATCGATCTCACCCGCGACAAAACCGGGCTCGAACATGCCCGGATCCTGAAGGCGGTGCTCGACGAGGTGCTGCAGGTCCTGGAGAG
Organism: Skermanella rosea; assembly: GCF_016806835.2. Taxonomy (NCBI): domain Bacteria; kingdom Pseudomonadati; phylum Pseudomonadota; class Alphaproteobacteria; order Rhodospirillales; family Azospirillaceae; genus Skermanella; species Skermanella rosea. Next base: position 318,112 of record NZ_CP086112.1, read on the forward strand.
CGAGAGTGACCTGCCGGACAAAACCGCACTAGCCGACCTGCCGGATCACGTGGAAAACCCGTTTCGATAAGTTTGCCCACTGATGTTCAGATAAGAAGCTGTTCGCAGACGGGACGTGCCAGCCGGTGCTGAGCGGGATGCTACTTTGAGGGGAATGAGGGCTGACGCGTGGGAGGGCGATAGGATATGTCTGCGGCCATGGTCAACAGTCATCGGACCAGGTGCATATGGGCACCGCCTTCAACCCCGCCAAGACGTCTCCGGCCTCGTGGAATGCGTTCTCCGGTGTCGAGGACTTCGTCGACGCGGTGCTGGCGGAACTCGCGGCCATGGCGGCAGATGGCACCCGGTCGATCCGTTCCGGGCCCAAGTCGCCGTTGACCGGAGCAGCGTTGCGCAAGGCCATCATGGCGATCTGGTGCGTCTGCTTCTGCGGTCTGCAGTGGCGAGCCATAGGCCAGCTCTGCGATATCCCGTTCGGTACGCTCTACACCCTGTTCGCCCGCTGAACCCGGCCCAGCCTGTGGCGGCGCCTGCTCAACCGCCTGATCCTGGCCTGGCGGCAGGCCTTCGGCGACACGCCCGATTCCAGCGCGGTCATCATAGACAGCCGCTCCTATCACTTGTCAATCGGCTTCGAATAACCGGTTCTTCCAAGTTTTGTGTGGATGACTCTGGCGTGTTTGGCTCCATCGTTTACTCGCTACGCATGTGCGAGCACTCGACAGCGGAGTAAGTCGAACCCGGCGCGTCCGTACATCTCGCGCTTGATGACCTTGAGCCGGTTGACCTGACCCTAGACCTGGCCGTTGCTCCACGGCTCGATCAAGGCGGCGCACAGCGCGTCCTCATCGCGGCGCAGACCGGTGGCGAACGGCGCCAGGGCGCTGGCCTCCGCCTCGCGCAGCCAGCCGTCGAGAGCGCCGGCCATCTGGTCCTTCACCATCGTCGTGAAGCGGCGGATCAGATCGACGGCGGTGGCGATGGTCGGCGAGCGCTCCAGCAGTGCGGTGACGAACCGGCGGTCGTCGTCGCTGAGCTTACCGGCCTCCCCGGTCAGAAGGCGAACCGCCCGGCGTGGTGTCGGCGGCTCCGGGCTCTTGCTCAGGGCCGGTTTGCCGGGCGTCCCTTTCAGATCGCCAGGAGGGTCCTGCCGCTGGCGCTGTGTCGCCCAATCCCGTACGACAGTGTACTGCCCGGCAAAGCCCCGGTCCCGGAGTTCCCGCCATAGTGCCGCAGCGTTGTTGCAACCGCTCCGCCAGCGTTCCTCCAGCCAGGCTTTGTACGGATCGAGGATGCTGGTGCCGCGATCGGCATGACGCCATGTCGGGGCATGACCGGCCCTCAGCCAGCGGCGCACCGTCCTGCGTTCGATGCCGATCGTCCGGGCGATCGCTGTCAGCGACAAACCCTGCTCGCGCAGACGGGCGACTTCAGCGAAGCGGGCATCGCGGCGTTCCTGTGCCGCCTGTGACCGCCGCTCGGTTGTACGCATCGGCCTCTCTGCTGGTGAAACCGGTTCCGGGACCTCCACAACTGCTGCCGGAGCCGCTGGCTGTGCTGCCGCTCGTGCGGCCGCGCGCAGCTCGCGGTGATGCTGATCGAGGAGACCGCGCAGGGCGTCGCTGCCGTTGCGCAGCAGATGCCAGCGATCAACAATCTGGATGGCGTCGGGCGCGCCCCGGGCGGCGCCGTCGGCATAGGCGCCGGCGCGGTCGCGGACAACTGCCGAGACACTGGGATGCTCCTCCAGCCAAGCCGCCAGAGTGTCGGCGCTGCGGTCGGGCAACAGGTCGATGACCCGGCGACGCTCGAGATCGCACAGGATCGTGCCGTAGTTATGGCCCTTGTGCCATGCCCAATCATCCACGCGGTCGTGTCCGAAGGTTGGTAGGAAATTGTCTGGCGGCGTAATCTCCTGAAGGTGAAGAACCCACACCGGCGGTCTGGCCACCGCCGCAGGAGATCACGCCATGGAGAAGACTACATCCAACGACGCCGCGGTTCCATTGCTGGGCGACGACTGGTTCGATCCGTTGGAAGCCGGTGTGCGCCAGCGGATCCGCTCGTTCATCGAGGCGATGCTGGAGAGCGAGCTGGACGCGGCGCTGAACCGCGGGCGTTATGAGCGCGCCGGGCCACGCCAGGGGCATCGCCACGGCCATCGTGACCGACAGGTCCTCGGCACATTCGGCCCGACCACCGTGTCGGTTCCGCGCGCCCGGTTGGCCGGGGCCGACGGCACGACCCGGGAATGGCGCAACCGGACGCTGCCGGCCTACAAGCGACTGACCAGGCAGGCCGAGGCGCTGATCGCCGGGACCTACCTGGCGGGCACCAACACCCGCCGGGTCCGCCGCGCCCTGGGAGCGCTGTTCGGCGGGGCGGTCGGCAAGGACACCGTCAGCCGGGCCTGGCGCAAGGTCCAGGGCGACTGGGAAGCCTGGCAGAAGCGGGATCTGTCGCAGGACGACATCGTGCGCATCATACTGGATGGCACCGTGGTCAAGGTCCGGCTGGACAAACGGGCCACCGGCATCTCGGTGCTGGTGGCACTCGGTGTCCGGCGCGACGGCCAGAAGGTGCTTCTCGGCCTGCGCAATATGGGCGGCGAGAGCGAAGCCGCGTGGCGGGCCTTCCTGGATGATCTGGTCGCCCGCAAGCTCGCCACGCCGGACCTGCTGATCATCGACGGCGCCCCGGGCCTGGAGGCGGCCCTGAGCGCCCTCTGGCCGGACGTGCCGCGGCAACGCTGCACAGTCCACAAGCATAGGAATCTCGTGGCCCACGCGCCCAAGAAGCTGCACGAAGAGATCAGCACCGACTACACCGACATGATCTACGCCAGGACGGTGAAGGATGTCGAAGCCCGGCGGAAGGCGTTCGTGCGAAAGTGGCGGCTGAAGTGCCCAGCGGTCGCCGCCAGCCTTGAGGAGGCAGGTGCCAACCTGTTCACCTTCCTGCTCTACCCGCCCGACCAGTGGAAGTCGATCCGGACGACCAACGCCATCGAGCGGTTGCACGAGGAGTTCAAGCGCCGGATCAAGACGCAGTGCCTGCTGCCGTGTGCCGAGACCGCCTGCATGCTGTTCTGGGCCCTGCTCGCCAGCGGCCAGATCACCCTACGCCGCGTTGACGGTTGGGACACCCTGCACGTCGCTCCCGCCGACCAGCCGCTTGACCTCGCCGCATGATCCGACGACCCTGAAGCTCAGGAGAATGCGCCCTCAGCAATTCCTACCAACCTTCGGACACGACCATCCACGCCGAGCACTCTGACCGGTGGGATCGGGTCGGCATCATTGGAACAGACACGGTGCAGCAGCGTCGTGCGGCTGATCGGCACGCCCAGGGTGGCGGCATGGCGGGCACCGGGATTGCCGCCCAGCGCCAAGCCGATGGAGCGATGGATCGTACGCAACCGGTCGGTCTGGCGTGCCCGCGGGCAGTGCCAGGCAGGGCCTCGGCGAAGGTTCGCCGCGGACATTCAGGACTGGCGCAGCGAAAGCGGCGGATCCGGACGAGCAGAAGCGTCGGGCGGCCGAAACAAGCGACGTCGCCAAGGCTGCGCCAGTAAAAGCCGTGAACCCTCCGCGAGGATGTTCCGCAGGTGGTGCAGGAACCTGACTTTGCTGTTGGCTGCGCCCGCAGCGTGATCCGGCAAAAACCATGGTCGATTTGTTCAAGGACCTCAAGAGTGTCAGGAAAGCCGATTGAATGCAGGGAGATACTCAAGAACGGGCCCGGGATAGTGGAGGATATCTCTCATATGGCAATCCCGCGCCTCACAGAAATCAGGCCTCGCCGCGGGCTGAACTCCAAGGGCACCGCGACCTCCGGTTGGTCACACAAAACTTGGAAGAACCCCGGCGTTGGCGCCGATTCAGTCGCGGTGGACGGGGAAGCCCTTGAACCTAGCGGCGGAATACACTATTGTTTCCTTACATCCTTACTAAGGGATTTTCGCCATGCTCGCCAAGTTGACCTCAAAGAACCAACTGACCCTGCCCAAGGCGGTGGTCGCCGCCGTCCAGGGGGCAGAATATTTCGACGTTGCGGAAGAGAACGGCCGCATCGTGCTGACCCCGGTGCGCATCAACCGCGCCGATGCCGTGCGAGCCAAGCTGGAAGAATTGAACCTGTCCGAGACCGACATCGCCGACGCAGTTGCCTGGGCACGCCGGCCCGGATGAGTCCGCCCCGCCTTGTCCTCGACACCAACGTGCTGCTGTCGGCGCTGCTTTTCCGCAGTGCGTCCATGACTTGGCTGCGGAAGGCCTGGCAGGCCGGGAACATCCTGCCTCTGGCCAGCCGCGACACCGTGTCGGAATTGCTCCGCGTGCTCAGCTATCCCAAATTCGGCCTGACCGCGCCCGATCGTGACGACCTGCTGGCTGATTACTTGCCGTGGTGCGAAACGGTCACCATTCCGACGCCACCACCCGCCGTGCCCAAGTGCCGCGACGCGTTCGACCAGCCCTTCCTGCTGCTGGCCCTGACCGGCCACGCCGATGCCCTGGTCACCGGCGACCGCGACCTGCTGGCGCTGGCGGATACCTTTCCGGTTCCCATCCTCACCCCGGCGGACATGAAGTCCCGGCTGCCTGGGTGACCGCGCCACCATGGCCCTCCGTGCGGGAATGTCCGCTCACAACCGGCGCGACAGAAGCTCACCGCTGTGTCAGAGCTTGTTCGCAGACGGGGCATCCTGGGCCGTGCGGAGCGGGATGCTACTTTGAGATGAGTAAGAGGTGACGCGTGGGCAGCTGGCGGGCTATGTCTAGAACCGACGTTAACAGTCGCCGAGCCAGCAGGATATGGGTACCGCCGTCAGAACCGCAACGACCTCTCCAGCCTCCTGGAGCGCTTTTGCTGACGTTGATGCCTTCGTGGGTGAGGTGCTGACGGAACTCGCGGCCATGGCAGCGGATGGCACGAGGCCGACCCGGTCGGGACCGAAGCCGGCGCTGACCGGTGCGACCCTGCGTAAGGCGATCATGGCGATCTGGTGCTTGTGCTTCTGCGGCATGCAGTGGCGCGCCATCGGGCAGCTCTGCAACATCCCGTTCAACACGCTGTTCACTCTGTTTTCCCGCTGGACCCGCCTTGGTCTGTGGCGTCGGCTGCTCGACCGGCTGCGCCGCACTTGGCGGCTGGCCTGCGGCGACACCCCGAAACCGAGCGCTGTCGTCATCGACAGCCCCCTTTCGCTGTCCGCAAGCGGACAGCTGTCGGGTGAGAGCTCTTGCAAGTCGGCGCCGGGCTGCTTTGAGCGCGGCTTTGATGGCGGCAAGAAGATCCGCGGCATCAAGGTTCACTTGGGCGTCAACACCCGAAGGGCAGCGAAGCTAATTACGGCATCCCGCTGGCGATCGACGTTCCGTCAGCCAACGTGCATGGGCCATGGCAACGCCGCCAGGCGGTATACGAAGGGTATCATCCCGGTGCTCCGCGAACTCTCCGGCAAAGGTTTCCGGGGATCGGCGCTGGGCGACCTCGGCTACCGGGGCAAGCGTCTGGCCAAGGCAGGCCGGAAGCTCGGCATTGCCGTCGAGCCCGTCGCTCGCGGCCATGATGACAAGTTCCTCCCGGCTGGAATCTGCTGGGTGGTCGAGCGTTCCTTCTCCTGGATTTTCAATCACCGACGGTTGAACACGATCTTCGAGCGGACGAAGGAGCACCTCGTCGCCTTCATTTCCATCCTGTCCAGGCGCATCAAGCGCCTCGTCGCCGAGGAAGTCTGTGCCTGACCTTTACAAACATCTTCTAAAGGTTCCGCCGAGGTCACCGAGGTCTGTGACGGTATAGGTTGGGACGGCAAGAGCCGTGCCGGGAGCCAAGCCGAAAGCCAGGGCGATGGTGGTCAGGAGGACCAGGTGATGCGAGCGCATGGTTTGTCTCCGTGCCGCTGTCTGGCCTGAGGTTTGAGCAAGTTCCGGGCTTTCTTCCCAAGCCGAAGATGCTAGCCAGTAGATCCGTCAGGTTTCCATAAGCCGGGTATTATCGTATGGATAGGGATTGTCGGCAACGAAATGGACGGTGGTTCCAGAGGCGCTAACGGACGCGACTGTAGTGTACGGGGATGAATGGTCTGGCACTATCTTCCAGAAAAAAGCCCCGCAGCGGATGAACGCGCGGGGCTAAGTCTAGGGAGGAAACGCACGTGAATGCGTGCACGTGATTATGACTTGGAATCCTATCAAATTTGTTAAACATAGTTTGAATGTGTGCCTCTTCTTGAGACTCCGACCCGGGTAGAAACCGCCCATTGGGTTGAGCCACGGTGCCTGTATGGTTCCGTCGAACGCAGGAATGACCATCCCCGCCGTCAGCCCAGGACCAGCAGTCGCGTCGCGGATGCGCTACAGGACACCGCTACGAAAGCGTGACGCCCTGTCGAATTTCCGTCAAGACAGCGTTACGCAAGCGTGACACATACGCGACAGAAGCGTCCATGCGGTATCCATCGCCGGAGCGGCCGATCCGTCCACAATGTTCGGAAACCTGAAGAGTTCGGAGTCCGGCCGGCCACAGCCACCCTATCCCCGGCACGGGGATGCGGATGCCGGGGGGCGGTCCATCTCCGCCCCGTGACTGCCGCCGGTTCATCCAGGCCCATACCGAACCTGCCGGCACATTCCTCTCGATGCATCCGGTCCGTCCATCATCGCTGACAAAGGCTTTGCGGCTGGCGGCACCCGGCCCATAATCCTACCAGGACGCGGCGCTTGCCGGCTACGCGAGGCGGTCCGAGAGCCCACCGGAACCGGCCCGGAACGGATCAGGCCGGAACGGCGCCGGCCGGCGGCATGCCGAAACCGGAGATCGTGAGACAGAGAGCCCGAGGATCATGACGGATCCTGCGCGAGGATCCTGGGGCAGCCTAAGCAAGAAGGAAAGCCGATCCGGACCAAACAGCAGGAAACCGCGCGATCACGCGGGCAATCGCCTGTGTGGCGGCGGGTCGTCCGGAAAAAATCCGTGCACTGGTCCGGATGGTTTCCGGATATGACAGGGGAGGTCTCGAGGTGCCGATGAGCCGAAGGTCGCGATACTTCTTCAAGCGTGACGAGGACGGGATCGAGCCTCGCATGCATATGCGAAAGCCGGTCGATGGAGCGATGGAGGCGAGTGCCAGCCGGCTGAAAACCCCGACGATCATGGGACGCGGGCGGTGGGCCTATGTCCGGCCGGCGGCAGCTTCCCAGCAGCGCGTGACGGTCAAGACGAAGATCCAGCCGGCGGCGAAGGCGGCGGCCCATGCCCGGTACCTCGAGAAGCAAGCGGCGGGCCTCGACGGCCAGGACGCGCGCGGCTTCACGGCGACCGGGGATGATGTCGACCCGAAGGGCCTGGCCGAAGAGTGGTCGGAGGATAGGCATCATTTCCAAACGATCATCTCGCCGGAACAGGGCGACCGGCTCGATATGCAGCGCTACGTCCGCGATGTGATGGTCCGGTACGAGCGGGATCTGGGCTCCAAACTTACATGGTGCGCTGTGATACATTATGACACCGAACGCCCCCATGCTCATGTCCTGATCCGCGGGCGGGATAATCGAGGCGGTGATCTGGTGATCGACCGGGAGTACATCCGGCACGGCATGAGGACGCGGGCGATGGAGGTCGCGACGACGGAGCTGGGCTTGCGATCGGCGCAGGAAATCGCCGCGTCTTCGGAGAAGCGCCGGCGCGCTCCGGAGGCCGGTATCGGGCAGGCGGAGGGGCTTGGGAAGGCGGCCGGCTGGCAGCTTCACCTGAACGTCCCGGCTGAGCGGTGGCATCCGACGACCCAGGCCGTCCTGGCCGATCTGGCCGACCGTGGCTTGCCGTACCAGATGCACTTCGCGGCGGACAAGGCGAAGCGCCTGACGGTCAGCGTCGGCCCATACGACGACGCGGTCAGGGTGGCGCGCGAGCTGGATGCCGCCTTCGGCGAGCGGCTCCGCGACCCGACGGGGAAGATTGCCCGCGACGACGTGCGTCTGTCCGGGCCCGTGTGGGGCGCCTTCGAGTCGCAGGGAGATCGGGACTTCACCCACTGGACGGTGAAGGGCCTGCCGCTGGAGCGGAACGCGGCGCGGGACCTGCGCGGGTTGCGGGGAGCGGAGCGGGTCGCCCTGCGCGATCGATTGCGCGCGGCGGCGGACGCGAAGCTGATGGAGCGGTACGGCGAATTCTATGCCGGATCGGAACGGCTCCGGGCGCTGGAGAAGCTTCGGGAGCTGCAGCGGGGAATGGGCCACGGATACTGAAGGGGAGTGATACGAAATGACACTGAGGGACAAGCTGGTCGGCACGGCCAGCGTCCTGGGGATCGCCGCGGCGACCTGGGGGCCGACATACTGGCTGGCGTCGCGGTTCGGTTTCCATTCGGCGCTGGGCGGCTGGAAGCCGTTCGGGGTGCCGGTGTACTGGCCCGGGCAGTTGGTGGCCTGGGCCGGCCAGTGGGGCCAAGTCCACCAGACGCCCTTCGCGATAGCCGGCGGGACGATGCTGGCCGGGCTGACACTCAGCCTGCTGCTGGCCCGCCTGGGAAGGGCGGGTGGTTGCGCATCCCCGCCGCCGGAATTCGGCGCCGGCACCTGGGGCACGCTGAAGGATGCGAAGCGCGCCGGGCTCCTTGATGACAGGGGCGTGGTCCTGGGCAAGCTGGACGGCCGACTGCTGACCCATCACGGGGCGGAAGCGGTGCTGGTGTCGGGCGCCAGCCGGTCGGGCAAGGGGCGCGGCACGGTGGTTCCGACCCTGCTGTCGCACCCGGGGTCGGCGTTCATCCTGGACACCAAGGAGGAGCTGTTCTTCGGGACGGAGAACGAGGAGTACAGGTTCGAGGGCACCAGCGGCTGGCGCAGCACCTTCTCCCACTGCATCTACTTCAATCCTTTGGACAGGCGGTCGGCGCGGTTCAACCCGCTGTTCGAGGTCCGCAAGGGCGAGGACGAGGTCGGGGATGCCCAGGCCATCGCGGCGATCCTGACCGATCCTGCCGGGGTTCGCGACGAGCCGGACATCTGGGACCGGGCGACGCGCGAGTTCTACACCGGCCTGATCCTGCACCAGCTCTACGCGGCACCGGACCCGGAGAAGACCCTGGCGGGCGTCCGCCGGCAGCTCGTCCGGCCGATGGAGCACCTGTCCTGGGAGATGCGGAACACCCGGCACCTGGGCGATCGTCCGCATCCCGTCGTCCAGCGGGCGGCACAGGCGCTGCTGGAGCGGGCGAAGGGGAATGACCGCTACCTCTCGTCGGTCCTGGCGACCGCGGACTCGCACCTGAGCCTGTTCGACAACCCCGTCGTGGAATGGACCACGCAGACGTCGCAGTGGTCCATGGGCGACGTCATGTGCAGTGATCACCCGGTTTCGGTCTACCTGTCCATGCCGGCTTCGGACGAGGAGACATTGATCGTCCTGCTTCGGGTCATGATGAAGCAGTTCCTGACCGTGAACATGCGCCATCTCAGCCGGGACAACCGGGGGCGTAAGAAGAAGCACGACTGCCTGATCGTCGCGGACGAGTTCCCGGCGCTGAAGAGGATGAAAAGCTACGAGCTGCTGATGAAGCGGTTCGCCCAGTACGGGGTGAAGTCGTTCAAGACGGTCCAGAGCTTCAACGACATCGACGCGGCCTATACCCGCTACAACACGATCCGGGAGAACTGCCACGTCACCGTGATCTTCGCCTCCGCCGATCCGACGACGCAGAAGCAGCTGTCGGGGATGCTGGGGAAGGACACCGAGTACCGGCAGATGGAGAACCTCCAGGGGAGCCGGTTCGGGGTGATGCTCGGCAACAAGTCCATCGTCACCAACGAGGTCCATCGGGACATCGTGTCTCCCGGCGATGTGCGCGAGCTGGAGCCGGAATACGAGTACCTGCTGGTCACCGGCCATCCGAAGTTCAGGGCGAAGAAGGTCCGGTACGACGAGGAGCCGGTGTTCCGCGACCGCCTGCTGCCGGCGGCCGGGGTCGGCGACGGCGCGGGCAACTACCCCGACCTCCCCGGGAAGGTCGCCGGGAAGGTCGGGATCGGATGGCTTGGCATGCGGGCGTCCTGCCCGCCGATGCCCAGGCAGGCCGATCCGAAGAAGCCGCCGGAGGATGCACCGACAAGAAAGCGGCCGGGGACGACGAAGGAGCCCCGGGGGGCGCCCCGGGATCTCCCGGACCCGCCGGACGGGGCGGCGGAACCCGGGGCGCCGCCGGCCGAAACCGTCGTGCCGGGGGCCAGGCTGCGGCGGAAGAGAACCCTGGCGATCAAGGGAGACGGCGCATGAAACGGCAGAAGGCGGGCACTCCCAAAACCCGGTTTGATCTTCGGCTGCCGGCCGACCTGGACACGAAGGTGCTGAAGATCGCCGCCAAGGCCGGCACGACCCGAACCGCCGTACTGGTCGCCGCGGTCGAGCGCTTCATCTACGCCGAAGACACCCAGGCCGGCGTCGAGACGATCCATGAGCGGGTCGCGGCCCTGACTGTCGGACAGGACCGGATAATGTGGGAGCTGCTGGAGGTCCGGGCTTACCTGGATACCTTGGCGCAGACGATATGCGGCAGCCAGGGGAAGTTCGACGCGTTCCTGGCCGCCGTCGACAAGGTTAAATCCGAACTGGCGGAGGACGCGGGATGAGGAACGAGATCGCGTCCGGCCGGACGCTGGCGGCCTACCGGCGCGCGCTGGGTGCCACGATCCGCGGCGCCATGGATGATCCCAACGTGGTCGAGGTCATGCTGAACCCGGATGGAAGGATCTGGGTGGACCGGTTGACCGGCGGCAGGGCGTGCACGGGCGAGACGATGGACCCGGAGGACGCGCTCCAGGTGATCGACCTGGTGGCCGACCATGTCGGCGAGACCGGGATCGGCTGGAACCGGCCGCTCCTGTCGGCCGACCTTCCCGAGACGGGAGAGCGTTTCCAGGCCATTCTGCCGCCGGTCTCGCGGGCGCCGATGTTCACCATCCGGAAGAAGCCGCCGGTCGTGTTCACGCTGGCCGACTACGTGCGGGACGGCATCATGACCCGGCGGCAGGCCGATATCCTGGAGGATGCCGTCGACCGGCGCATCAACATCATCGTCGGGGGGTCGACCGGCAGCGGTAAGACGACGCTGCTGAACGCGCTGCTGGCGCTTCCCGGGTTCACCCGGCACCGCATCCTGATCGGTCAGGACCGGGATGAGCTTCAGTGCTCGGCGCCGGACATGGCATCCCTGCTGGCGCGCGAGATGGATCCCATCGTCACCGTGCACGACATCATCAAGGCCAAGATGCGGTTGCGCCCGGACCGGATCGTGATCGGGGAAGTCCGGGAAGGGGCACCCTGCCTGGCGATGCTGAAGGCCTGGAACACCGGACACCCCGGCGGTCTGGGAACCATCCATGCCGACAGCGCCGCGGAGATCTTCGACCGGCTGGAGGAGCTTGTCGGAGAAGTCACCGCCTGTCCCCAGCACCGCCTGATCATGCGATCCGTCAAAATGGCCGTGTTCATCGAGCGGACAGAGGAAGGCGTGCGGCGGGTGACCGAGATCCGAAAGCCGACCGGGTATAGGGACGGGGAATTCCAGACCGAGCGCATTGCCTGAGGGCTGGATGCAGAGCCGTGGATGTGGTACTGGATATCACTGTGTAATTAAGTATCACAACAGACCGAGCAGAGGATGGCTGAAATGAACGTTCGCAGAAACGCTCTCGCTGTCAGGACCTTCGCGCTGTCGGGACTGGCTTTGATGGCATCGGCTCCCGCCCGGGCTGCCGGCGGCGGCATGCCCTGGGAAGACCCGCTGTCGCAGGTCGCGAACTCGATCACCGGGCCGGTCGCGGGGTCGATCATCGCCATCGCCATCGTGGCATCGGGTCTGACGATGGCGTTCGCCGCGGGCCAGGGCATGCGGACCTTCGCCGGTATCATCTTCGCCGGATCGATCGTCGGGGTCGGCCTGCTGTTCTTCATGGGCCTGTTCGGCCTGACCGCCGGAATGGTGTTCTGAGATGGCGGGCGACGACGTTCCAGGGTTCCGGATCACCCTCCATCAGAGCCTGCTGGAGCCGGTGACGATCAAGGGGGTGGCGCGCATTCCCGCCATCCTGATCGGGACCGTGGGGGCCCTGCTGGTCTTCTCGCTTCACAAGGTGACCGGCGGCGTGCTGCTGACCGTGGGGCTCTGGACCGTCGCCCGCCACCTCACCGGGATCGACCCGCACATGTTCGACTTCATCACGCGCCGGGCTCGGGCGCGCCTACCCTTCCTGGGGGGCTAGATCATGCTCAATCTGAAAGAGTACCGCGAGCAGCCCAGGTCCCTGGCGGACTATCTGCCCTACGTGGCGCTGCCGTTCGGGCAGTACCCGTTCGTGATGGCGCAGAAGGACGGCAGCCTGCTCGCCCTGATCCGCTATCGCGGGCCGGACCTGGAGAGCACGACCACCTCCGTCCTGGTGAACTACTACGCCGGCCTGGGCACGATGCTGAAGCACCTGGGGGACCGCTGGGCGGTTCACCTGATCGCGGATCGCTTCTACACGTCGGAGTACCCGGATGCCGATTGGCCCTGCCACGCGGCGGCCCTGTTCGATCTGGAGCGTCGGAACCTTGTCCAGGGCAGCGGCCGTCAGCTTGAGTCCGACTACGTCCTGGCCCTGACCTACCTGCCGCCGGGCGATGCGTCCAGCCGGCTGGAAGGCCTGCTGATCGAAGGGGAAGACGGCGAGCGCGAAGGCTCCGGCATCGAACAGGTCGACTACTTCGCCCATCGCGTCAACGAGGTCGGCGACATGCTGCGCGCCTTCATGCCCCTCGCGCGCCTCCTTCGGGACGATGATCTGCTGACCTTCCTGCACCATCCCCTGGGGCTGGAGCGGCACCAGGTGGCGATGCCCGAGGTCCCGATGTTCCTGGACTCGCTCCTGGCGGAACAGCCGGTGTGGCCCGGCATGCGGGTCGGGATCGGCTACACCGAGGACGCCGGCGGCACGCCCCGGCCGGAACGGTACCTGGTCACCGTGGGGGTTCGGGGATACCCATCCTCGACCCACGCCGGGATGCTCGATGACCTGAACAGCCTGGGCTTCGAGTACCGGTGGAGCACGCGCGCGATCACGCTCGGTCCTCAGCAGTCGCTGCGGGCCGTTCAGACGCGGGTGAACCGGTGGGGCAGCCAGCGCAAGGGCCTCATGACCCTGATCGCCGAACACGTCCTCAGGGAGCCCAGCGAGCGGGTGAACCACGAGGCGGTCGCCAGGCACGCCGACGCCCTCGCGGCGTTGCAGGAAGTCGCGGAAGGGCTGGTGTCGATGGCCTACGTCACCCCGACGATCACGGTGTGGCACGAGAACCTGGGCCAGGCCCTGGACAACGCCAAGAAGGTGGTCGGCCTGCTGACGGCGAAGCACTTCATAGCCAGGGTCGAGACGTTCAACGCCTTCGAGGCGTGGCTCGGCAGCCTGCCCGGGAGCTGCTACGCCAACGTGCGCCAGCCGCTGGTCAACACCATGAACCTCGCCCACCTGGCCCCGCTGTCGGCGGTGTGGGCCGGCGAGTCCTGGAACGGCGAGCTGAACGGCCCGGCGCTGATGCGGGTGATCACCGAAGGCAACACGCCGTTCCACTTCAACTTCCACCACGACGACGTCGGGCACTCGGTCATCTACGGCCCTACCGGCGCCGGAAAGTCGGTACTGCTGTCCTCGGTGGCGTTGCAGTGCCTGCGTTATCCGGGGGCGCGGGTCTACGCCTTCGACAAGGACAGGTCCATCCGGCTGACGACGCTGTGTGCCGGCGGCCGGTTCCACGATATCGGCGCCCAGGGTGGGACGCTGGGGTTTCAGCCGCTCGCCTGCATCGACGCGCCTGCCGAAGTGACCTGGGCCACGGAGTGGCTGTACGACCTGTTCGGCAAAGCCGGGCTGGAGCTGACCCCGGAGCAGAGGAACCACGCCGCCGAGAAGCTGGCGAGCCTGGCGACCAGTCCGGTCGGGGAGCGCAGCCTGACCGTGCTCCGGGCGCGGCTGGGCGACCGGGACCTGAAGGATGCCCTGAAGCCCTTCTGCGTGGGCGGAGCGTTCGGGCATCTCCTCGACGGCGACCGCGATACCCTTCACCTGGGCCGCTGGCAGGCCTTCGAGATGGGCTCGCTGCTCAAGCAGCCGAGTGCCGCGGTGCCGGTGATGACCTACCTGTTCCACCGGATCGAGGAGTCCCTGGACGGGTCTCCGACCCTGCTGATCATCGACGAGGGGTGGCGTTTTCTGGATGACACGACCTTCGCGAAGAAGATCGAGGACTGGCTGCTGACCTTGAGGAAAAAGAAGGTCGCAGTAATCTTCACGACGCAGACGATCTCCAGCATCGCCAAGAGCAAGGTTGCCCCGATCATCTGGGACAACTGCCTGACCCGGATCTACCTGCCCAACGCCGCGGCGAACGACCCCCAGACCAGAGGCTATTACTCGGCGCAGGGCCTGAACGACCGGCAGGTCAACCTGATCGCGAACGCCCGGCGCAAGCGCCAATACTATTACTCGTCGGCTTCGGGAAACCGACTGTTCGAACTGGGGCTCGGCGAACTCGGCCTGGCGCTGGTCGGGTCGAGTGACCCTGACGACCACAAGCTCGCGGACAGCCTGCTCGCGTCGTGCGGCGCGGACGTTTTCCTGCCGGCGTTCCTGCGCGCCAAAGGCATGGACTGGGCGGCCGACATGGTCGACCCCAACGGCGTGACCCGACACCTCATCCCCCAGGCGGCGGAGTAACGGATATGAAGCTGTTGTCCACGGTCCTGCTGGCCGGCACCGTTCTGACGACGCCTGCCATTGCCGAGACGATCACGCTGTCGCCGGGAGATAATGTCCAGGCCGCCATCGACCGCGCCCGCCCCGGCGACACCATAGCCCTGCGCGCCGGCACCTATAACCAGTCCCTCGACTTCTCGAACAAGCACGGCGCTGCCGGCGCCCCGATCAGTCTCGTGTCGGCCGACGGCAGGGGCGCTGCCCGGGTCGTGGCCCAGGGCAACCAGGCGGCCATCCAGGGCAACCGGCTTTCGCACATCACCGTGGACGGGCTGAACATCGTCTCGACCAGCCGGAGCGGCGACACGGGCGGGATCAAGTTCTGGGGGTCATACCAGAAACTGCACGACGTGAGGATCACCAACAACCTGATCACCGGGGTCGGGCAGGACGGCATCAAGATCTTCAACATGGCGCCCGGCGACGGGCGCGTGATGGTCGCCGGGAACACCATCGATGGCAACTGGCGGCAGGAAGGGATCGACAACGTGTCGGTCGTGGACGTGACCTATCAGGGGAACACGATCAAGGGCCGGGCGGGCTTCGCAGGGATAACCTGGAAGGCCGGCAGCGACGGCGTGAGGTTCATCAACAACACGGTGGACATCGCCGCGGACACGGCGGTCTCGGTCGGCGGCTACGGCGATTCGCGCCTGGGTCGGATGGGGAGTTTTCCCGACGAGTTCCAGGACAACGAAGCGGAGAACAGCGTCGTCACCGGCAACGACATCCGGGGCGACGTGCGGGTCATCTCGGCCGAGAACAACAGGATCGAAGGCAACAGCATCTCCGGGAGCATCAGCAACGGCCGGAACAGCCACATGCCGGGCAGCATCGCCAGCCGGAACAACGCCATCGCCGACAACCGGGTGACCGGGGGCACCGGGACGGCTGCCTGGAACGGCACGACGGACAGCCAGTTCGAGAGGAACGTGGACGGTCTTCAGCGAAACGTCCTCGACACGGACGAGCAGTTCTGGCGGGCCGTGGAACGGGGCGAGACGGGAGCGCTGCGGCGGCTGAACGACCTGGTCTCCGGCGGCATCGTCGCACGCGAGGGCAACCGGATCATCAACCGTGCCACCGGTCAGATGATCAGCGCGGTGAACAGCACCATCGGAGAGGCCGTCGATACGGTGCTGCAGCCGGTCGAGGACACGGTCTCCGGCGTGGTCGAGGCGGTGAAGTGCAACATCGGCGGCAGCATCATGGGGGGAGGGGCCAGCATCGTCAGCGGGATCTTCGGCGGCGGGCGCGCGACCCTCCCGGCGCAGATCGCCCAGCAGATGACGATGATCGCGGGCAATCTGTGCCTCAGCAGGCAGCTCGCCGTGCAGCAGAGGCAGCTTCAGGCGCAGCTCAAGCACTTGGAGGCGTCGCAGGCGGATACCGGCGCGGAGATCCAGGACGCCATGATGCGGCAGCGGTCGTTCATGGGAACAACGGAGGCCACGGCCTACGACCCGGATGAGGCAGCCGCGAGCTATCGGAACGCCTACCCGGACGACATGTCCGGCCTGTCGAATGACGGACTGCTGGCCCAGCCGGATCAGTGGCGCTATTCGGCGCACCGCGCGACCGAGGAGTCCTGGCGCGTCCAGTCAGGGGCGGTACAGGCGCAGCCGGCATCCCAGGCCCGCGTCGGCCGGCAGCTCGGCGCGGTCCGGTCGGCGCCCGGCATGCTGGCGGCCCAGCAGGGAACGGCGCAGCTGATCGGCAGCCTGATCGGCGAGACCCAGGCCCTGCAGTCCGTCTCGATCTCCCACTTCCGTGCCGTCGAGCATTCGATGGCGCAGGAGCAGGCAAAGGCAAAAAGAGCCGAAGAGCTTCACCGGAGGGCGATGCAGGGACTGGGTGAGAATGATGCCGTAAATGTCAGAATTCCATTCTAGGAGGGTGAGATGCTGATCCCGGCTCTTACGCCCAAGGCGATCCTGATTGTCTTCATCTTCGGCATCCTCTTGCTGGTCGACCGCGGATGCTCCCGGACCGACCGTCACGACGCGGCGATGAGGGACCTCGGGAAGAACGAGCATGTTCCGGTGCGCAGCCCGTGGGCTCCCGAAGGATCCGCCAGATGAACACCGGCGTGGCCGACCGGTTGCTCGACGCCTACATCGCCATCGGGGATGCGGCGGTCCAGGCGATCCGTCCCGACGTGATGTTCGTCCTGATCACCCTGGCGGTGATCGGCCTGACGTGGGCGCATCTGCGCAATGCCCTGACCCTGCGGGAAAGCCCGATCAACCTGCTGATCCTGCAGCTCATGATGGTCGGTTTCTTCGTGTGGCTGCTGGAGAACTGGCCCGGCCTGATGAGGGCGCTGATGGGCGGCATGGTCCAGCTCGGCCTGAAGGCCGGCGGCAACGCCATGACGCCCGACCAGTTCCTCCATCCGAGCGAGATCGCATCCGCGGGCATCCGCATCGCCGCACCCCTGATCGATGCCGTGGGCTTCTGGGGGTGGCTGACCGGGACCAACATCCTCATGGCCCTGAGCATGATCATCGTGGTCTTCGCCTTCTTCATCATGTCGCTGCAGGTCCTGGTCGCGATCATCGAGTTCAAGCTCGGCGTCGTGTGGTGCTTCTTCATGGTGGCGCTGGGGATCCTCAAGGGCACGGCGTTCGCCAGCGAGAAGGCACTGGGATACGTTTTCGCCTCCGGGATCAAGCTGTTCGCCCTGGCCACCGTCGTATCGGTCGGATCGGTCCTGATGACGACGATGGGCACGGTCGCAGACCCGACCGCCCCAACCTATAACGAGGCCCTGGGCATGGCGTTCGGATCGCTGGTGCTGGCTGCCCTGGCGTGGTTCATCCCCTCCAAGGTGGCGGGTGTGATCGGCGGGGGACCCTCCCTGGGTGCCGGCGCCGCCGTGGGCACGATGGCGGCGATCGGGGCGACCGCTGCGGTGGCCGCGGTCGGTGGTGCTGCCGTCGCGAAAGCCGCTTCGGGAACCGGTGCGCTGCGCGCTGCCACGACCGGAGGGGCGACACGCGGCGGACTGCCTCCGATGGGTGGCGTTGCCCCTGGAGGCGGCGGTGGGGATGCTCCCGGCGGCAATCGTGGTGGTCTGTCTTGGCAGATGAGGGCAAACCCCGTGATGGCGTCCTCCGCCCTGGAGGCCATCGACCGCACGGAGCGGGCGCATGCCGCGACCCTGGGGAAGATCAACAGCGGGATGAGCTTCAAGGCACCGGAAACCGCGGAGCACGAACGGGCACAGGCTTACCGCGGCCTGGCCTGGGACATCGGCAGCCAGATGCAGGAGAGCAATCCGGAGCTGTCCCAGAGGATCGAGGGCGAATTGAACCGGATCGAGGCGATGAAGATGGATCTCGCCAAGGCCGGTGTCTCTCCTGCCGTGAACAGCGCCACCCTGGCGGAGGAGTACCGCAACGTCACGATGCGGGCGCTGAACCTGGACGGCGGCGGCGGTTTCGACACCCCGTCGCTCTCTACCTCGCTGACGCCCGAGGGACGGTCCCGGAATGCCGCCCTGGCGTCCAGCCTGGGCGTCGGAAACCTCATCCGGGCGGAGGCGGCGAAGGGCAGGACGACGCGCCAGATCGCCGAGGGATTGGGCGACCGCCTGTCCCCGGTGAATAGGATGGCGGAGCGGATCGGCCAGGGCAGCGACGCCAACCTGCACCGCATGGCCGTGGTCCAGGCGTACAAGGATGAGCACGGCATCCCCAACCCGACCGATGCCGGCTTCAGGTCCTGGGCAGCCTCGGAAAAGAAGACGCAGGCTGCTGCGGCGACGCAAGCTCCCGCACAGCCGGCCCGCTCCGATGCTCCCTCCTGGGCCAGGAACCCGGGTTATGGTGCTTCATCGAACCTCTTGAAGATCCCGGCCAGCCTCAACGCGATCGTCCCGCGGGGTGCCGAGAGAAGCGCCGGGATGACTGCCAGCAACACAGGAGCACGGGAATGATGTTCAACCCGTTCAAGGCGGCGTCCGACGCGGCGGGAAAGGCCATGGGAGGCCATGATTTCCGGTCCGACAAGGTCGAGGACTATGGCGCCGGATATCCTGTCCTGACGCCGTTCCAGCGGGCCCGCCAGGAATGGGATGATCGGATCGGAGCGCCGGTCGTGCGGGCGAAGAACTGGAGGCTGGCGGCTTTCGGCTCGACCGCCGTCAGCCTGGTCCTGGCCGGTGCGCTGATCTACAAGCTGTTCGTCGCCCCGCTCGACCTGTGGGCGATCCCCGTGGACGAGAGCGGCATCGTCGTCGGCCCGGCACAGCGTTTCGCCGTCCAGCGCTACGAGCCGACGCGCGCCCAGGTCGCGGCCGACCTTGCCCGGTGGATCGAGTGGGTGCGGACACGCCCCGCGGACGGCGTGAAGCTGAGGGCCGACATCGAGAAAGCCTACGATTTCATGGACGATACCGCGAAGCGGAAGCTCAATGAGTACAATGCCCGGTTCGACCCGTTCGCGACCTACAACACCCCGGACAGGATGTCGAAGAAGACCGTCACCATGTCGTTCCCGAAAGTCCTGCCCATGGAGGGGAGCAGCTACCACGCGACCTGGACCGAGACCGTCTGGGAACACGGCCAGCCGCGCCCGTCCTACACCATGACGGCGACCTTCACGGCGACCGCGACGGGACAGACCGACAGTACCCTGCTCAACATCAATCCCGCCGGCACGACGATCCACGATTTCGATTGGCGCAGCGACACCGCGCCCTGACACGGATGTCGTTTTGTGCTACTATGTGACACACGGCGCGGGAGGATCTGGGTAATGAAAAGGCTTGCCGCCGTCGCCCTGCCGGCCCTCCTGGCGGCTTGTGCAACGACACGGGAGGAGCCGGCAACCCATCTGGTGCCGGTGCTGCCGGAACCGCCTGTCCAGGTCGTCGAGAAGGTCGTGCCGGTGCTGGTGACTCCCGCGCCGGTGATCAGGGAAAAGCCCCGCAAGCAGGACCCTGTCGCCGCGACACGCAGGGCCAACGCCAGGGCCATGGAGATGCCTCGGGCCGAGCGGTTCATCGGCTCGACGCTGGAGTATCCGCTGGTGCCGGGAGCGGTCTACAACGTGCTGACCGCTGTCAACGACATCACGGCGATCGAGATCCCGCCCGGCTGCCGGATGGTCAAGAAGGCGCCGATGCTGGGCGACCCGTCGCACGAGTCGGACGACCGGGCCGGTGCAACTGCGGAGGATATGGAGCTCGCGAACTGGGTCATCGCCAAGACGTTCCACGGCACGCCGCGCGATCCGGTCTCGAAGGTGGTCGTTCGTCCCAATAAGCCTGGGCTGCGCACATCCCTGCTGATCGACAGCGACTGCGGCGCCTTCCGGTACAGGCTGATCTCGACGGAGTCATCGGCAAACGCAACTGTCCGGTTTCGCCAGGAACAGCCCAACATGGGCATGCCTGAACCGCCCTATGCCGACGAGCGGGAAAAGACCCGCCCGGCGGTGCTGTCCTGCACCGACACGCCGATCTCCCAGGTCCAGTACGGCTACACGGTTTCGGGCGACAAGCCCGCCTGGAGACCGGCCGACCGGGACGTGTTCCACAACGGCTCGAAGCTCTGCATCGGCATGCCGGGTGGTCTGGGCGACCTGGAGACCCCGTCGATCTCCCGGCCTGCCGGCGGTGACGCGATGACCGTCCACTACCGCACGTCCGGCCGGTTCATCGAGATCGACCAGGTCGTCCCGGTGCTGAACCTGACGCTGGGCGACGACACCGTCCGCCTGACCCTGAAGCGCTAAGGAGACCTGACATGCTTCCCAAGACCAAGGCGCCCGGCACCTTGCGGCCGCAATCACCGAAGCCGAGAGGATTGAACCGCAAGGTGACGATCGGACTGGCCGGTGCCGGCGCTGCGGCAGTCATCGCCGTCTTCGTGTTCGATCCGGGGTTCAGCACGGTCCGCGGGAAGCCGCCCGAGACACTGCCGTTGCTGAGCAACGTCAAGCCCGACCTTTCCATGCTGCCGTCCGACTACCGGGAAACGCAGACGGCATCCGTCGCTGTTCCCCCGGAGCCGCCGCTTCCCCCGGCGGTCGATCTTCCCCCTCCGGGGGATGGATCCCGGCTCGTGCCTGCTGTCCAGCACCCGGGAGCTTCGCCGGGACGGAAGCCCGTGAGGCGCGGCATCTCGGTCGGCGGCGACGATGGCCTGGGCGATGCGGGGCAGCCAGGCGTTCAGATGGTCGCTGACAGGCATGCCGGTGCTCCGGGACAGCCTCGCACGCTCGCCCAGGGCTTTCGGCACCGGAACAGTGCCCGCAGTGACATGTATCTTCCCCAGTCGGTTCAGGCGCCGCTGGGCGAGCGGGAGATCTGGCCCGGAACGATCATCCCGGCGAAGCTGGCCAGCGCCACCAACAGCGAGCTGGGCGGCAACGTCGTGGCCCGGGTCTCCGCCGACATCTACGATAACCGGACGGGCCAGTGCGTGCTGATCCCGCGCGACTCCACGGTGTTCGGCAAGCTCTCCGACGAGGTCCAGTACGGCCAGCGTCGGCAGCAGGCGGTCTGGACGATGCTGATCCTGCCCGACGGGAAGAAACTGGACCTGATGGGGATGGACGCGACGGATGGAGCAGGCCGAGCCGGGATCACCGCCAACGTCAACAACCACTATGGCCGCCTGGCCGGTGCGGCAATCGCTGCAACCGCGCTCGATGTCCTCGGTGGACTGGCCCGCGGCGGCAGAAACAGCGGGACACAGATCAACATCGGGGGCGCTGCCGCCGATAACGCCGCATCCATCGGCGAGCGGATCATCCAGCGCGAGCTTCAGGTGCCGCCGACCCTGGAGCAGATCATCGGACATCCGGTGAGCCTGATGGTCGACCGCACCATCGCGATGGCGTGCTACGATGATTGAGGCCGTTACCACATATTTGCCTCATTTGGCGGCAGCCGCTAATGTGTCACAAATTGACACTGGCAAGGCTGACGACATGGTCGATCGGGAAGGTTTTACGAGCGTTTCATTCACTTCCGTCCCGCCAAGGGGCTTCGACCAGCTCAAAGACATTGCACGCGCCCAGGGGATGTTCCCCCGCGACCTTTTCAGCCAGGCGATCCGGCAATTGCTGCAGGACCGGAAAGCCGGGACGATGATCGATTATCCGGCATCCCGCAAAGGAGGTGTCCGGCGGTCACTGTGGCTGGAGGACGACCTTGTCGAGCAGATGAACGAAGCGGCGACGGCCGACAACGTCAGCAAGACGGTGCTGTTCCTGACTGCGCTGAAGCGCTACGCGGAACGGGAGGGCATCGATGTCGAGGTGTAGCCTGATCCCGGCGGCCGGCACGGCGGCGCCTCTCTGCGCCTGTGCCCATCCGGAGCCGGTCCGTCCGGTGGCGGCTTATCCAGCCCGGCAGTTCCCCTGACCCGTCCAGCGGCAGGTCCCGATCCGTGACACCTCCCGGGAGCTCTATTCCGCCAACCGGATCCTGCGGCAGATCCAGAGCCTCGCAGGCCCGGTCGATCGCTTCGAAGCTGGTCCCTCATACGGCTCTGCTGCTGATCCTGGGCGTGGTTCTCGCTGCGCCGAAGGTCACGCTGTTCACCTGGAACGGCACGCCGTCGATGCCGGAAGGTTTATATCTCCGCGCTGTTTGGGAAAAGCCGGCGGTCGGGAAGATAATCGCCTTCACCGCCCCTCCTGCCGTGGTGGACTATGCCCGGCGCCGCGGCCATGCCGGCGGCTTGCCGTTGCTGATCAAGCCGCTGGCGGCCGGTCCCGGCGACCACGTCTGCGCGACCGATCACCTCGCCATCAACGGACGGCGGGTCGCTCCGGTTCTGGAGGCCGGGCCGGACGGCGTGCCGCTGCCCCGCTGGAGCGGCTGCCGGACGCTGGCGCCCGGCGAGTGGCTCACTTACACGTCCCGGCTGCCCAACAGCCTGGACGGCCGCTACTACGGTCCGGTCCGCGAGACCGACATCGTCGGGGTGTTCCGCCCGGTGTGGGTTTCGGACGAGTGAGGCGGGCCGCTCACTGGGCCGCCTTCGCCGGCGCGCCCCGGCTCGCGTCGACCAGGCCGCGGGCCTCGTCGGCCAGGACGCCCAGGGACACCAGCTCGAAGTCCTCGGGAAAGAAGCTCATCAGCGCGGTGTATTTGGCACAGTGATCAGCCACGCTCGCGGAGCGCTCGGCAAGCAGCGCGTCGATCGCGCGGCAGCGTCGGTCGGCGACCGCATCCCACTCGGGCGGACGCTCGCCGAAGTCGATCACGTCGAGCGCCGCGGTCCAGCGCCGGTACTCGGCGATCAGCTCAAGCATTCGGGATGACACAGGCGCCGTCGCGGCGGGAGCCGCGCGCAACGCCGGATCGATCGGTTCGCAACGCACGATCCCGTACGCGTCGGACTCGACGCGGAGCGTGCCGACGCGCCGGCCGGAACCGCCCGCGGCGGCGATCTCGCGGGCAGCATCGCTGATCGAGCCGTGCGCGGTGCAGCGCGGGGCGGGGCCGCCCGCGAAAAGATTGACGTAGGAGACTATGATCCTGGTCATTGCGAACCCTCAGGCGGCAGCGAAGTGCGGCCTTCGTGATGTTCCGTCATATTCGATACTGCGGCTGCCGACCGACCGCTTCAAGGCCCTGCCAAGGACTCATAAGTATAGGAAAGCTCACGATCTAACGGACAAAACAGGGCTTGCCGCTCAGTTATGCCCGGATTTCTTCCTGCCTTGATTTCAGCAGCTTGGTCGATTTTGACAAAGAAGGTCGCGGAAAATTTCACTTGCGCTACCAGTGAATCAGATAATTATGAGTTCATGCCGGGCGATCGGCGGTCACGCTGCCAATCGCCCGCCTGGTTATTCAGCGAGATTGTAGCCAAGTAGTCGTTGCTGTCAGGCAAGTCGAGTAAGGATGCTTTGGACTTGATGAATAATCTGTCGGAGCCGCCGACCGGAAAACGTCACCCCGGCCCAGGGGGGATGAGCCGGCCCGGGAGGTTTGCACGCCGCCGAAAAGTCTGATGCGGATACCCAGGGCCGTGCGGCAATTTCCAGGCCGGAAGCCTTCTCCCGATCGTCGCGTATCTCCGCAGGCACGGGAAAGTGGCGGCTCGGGTTCCGGAGTCGGTCACCTTCGGCTCCGGCGTCCGGTCCGGCTTGGTGCGGACAGGGACCGGGGCTTTCCGGCCCCCCGGCCGCTCCCGCGCGTCTCAGGCACGAACGTTTCTAAGGTCGCGGGTCGGGATCGGGCTCCTTGGGTTCCCGCCAGGGCGCCGCGGGCGGACGCCGGCGTCCGCGCCGACGCCTGCGGACCTCCGTCAGGCGCCAGGGCGCACCCGGCGCCGTGGTGGAAACGACCGCGTCGGTCAGGTCAGCCCCGGCGCACGCCGGCGGACCGCCCGGTGTCAGGCCGATCAGCCGTTCCAGTTCGCCGGCTGCCCGCCCCGGGCCCCGGGCATGGATGGACATGATGCAGGGGGGGCGTCGGTGCGCGGCGCGGTCGATCAGCCAGGACTGCGTCACGATCGTCGGGGCCGGGAAGACGAGGCGGTCCGGGCGCAGACGGCCGGCGAGCGCCTCGATGCCGGCGCGGCACACCGCGCCGCCCGCCGGAGCGGCGATCGCGACCAGCCCCGGCATCCCGGTGTGAAACCGTTCGTGCCCCTGGACGTGAAGAACCCGCTGCCCGTGGGTTGCCGCCTCGGCGAGAAGCGTCTCGACGATCTGCCGTCGGGCCAGTTCGACGTGCGCCGCGACCACGAGGTTCGCGCCGTTGCGCACCAGCTCGCGCAGCTGCCCGGCGTCCGCGCCGTCCAGCAGGCCGGCCGCCACCCAGCCGTCCAGCCGGGGAGCCGCCATTCTGGCGACGCTGATCGCGGGTGCCACGATACCGTCGGACGGCAATGCTGTCACCGCGAGATCCGCCTCCGGGTCCTCGATCACGATCGGCCGCCGGTCGCCGGGCCGGCGACCGAGACGGTGGGCCAGGCCGCCGACGAGGGAGTCGACCTCGCGGCGCGTCAAGCCGGCTGGCCGAAGCGTACGGCCATCGATCCGTTCGACCAGAAGCCCGCCGTCATGATCGACCGTGGCGGCCGTCACCGCCGGATCGGCGAGATACCCGGCGATGAGGCATCCCATCGCGTCCAGCGGAATGCGGATCCTGGTCCGGGACAGGCCGCCGCGATCCCCAAGGAATACGACCTTGATGATCCACCTCCCTCCGGTTCCCCGCCGACGCCCAAAGTCGTGAATGAGCATAGTCGACACTCGGAAACGCGGCACCTGGAAGAACAGTAAGTGAACCTACGACCATATTCTTCTGGAGATTCGCTCAATGAAAGATCGGTCACCCTTGAATCATCATGATAGGACGCTATCATAACTATAGAGGTTCGGTAAGTTTTGCCTGAATTTTATTCCGTGTTGCAGCGAGCAACTTGTTCAAATTCTATGACTGATTTTCAGGGACGGAGCACGGAGCGGGCGCCGTCCCGCCCGCTCCGTGCTCCGTTCAGCCGGCCCGTCACCGCCGGCCTGGACGTTCCGGCGCCGAGGTCGAGTCCCGACGCCGCTCGGCCGCCCAGTGGTCGAGATCGTCGACGGCATAGACGACGCGGCGGCCGAATTTGGCATAGGCCGGGCCACCGCCCTGGACACGCAGCTTCTCCAGCGTGCGCGGACTGAGGCCCAGGTACCCGGCGGCCTGGGCGGTGGGCATGAAGCGACGGCCGCCTTCCGCCGGGATGGCTCGGGCCGGCACGCTCCGGTGCGTCATATCGGATGTGGGCATGGTTTGTCTCCCCGAGGGTTGCCGGTCGGTGGCGGGCGGAGAGCCGCCACCCCGAGGGTAGCCTCGCGGATCCGGACGGGCGGCGGGAGAGTCGAACGGCACTGCCCTGCCGATTGACCGGTCAGCGTGCCGAAACCCGCTCTACGCCTTGGCTTTCAGCGGCCTGAGCAGCGTCCGGTAAGCGCCGCGCATCAGCTCGGTGCCACGCTCGACAAGATAGCGGGTCCGGCGACGGCGAACCCCATCGGGATCGGCCCAGTCCCCCGCCACTGCTTCCAGGCCGTACACCGCTTCGGCGATTTCCCGCAGGCTGGCGGCTCCGGCCAGCCGGGCGTCGAGCGCCTGGAGCTGCCGCATCAGGTTGACGGCGTTGGCGGGCTGGAAGCGGTTCGGCGGCGTCCCGCCATCGGCCCGGTGGACGAAGCGCAGCGCCGCCTCGCGCTCCGGCTCGTCGGAGGGCAGGTCGCCGAACCGGACCTCTACGGGCAGCCGGTCGCGCAGGTCGGCCGGGTCGGCGAACAACAGCCGGAAGCTCTCCCGGCCGCGCTCGATGATGGTGTAGGCGCCTTCGGGCGTCAGGCACACCGCCTTGTTGCCCGGCTCGGCGAACAGGTCGAAGAGCCCGGTGCCCGGCCCAGGTCCCGGCCGGGCGCCGACGCGGACGCGCCCCGGGATCGCGTCGGCGCGCCAGAACGGGACGGCCTCCAGTCCGGTCTGGTCGGGCGGTTCCAGAAACACCAGGCCCCAGCGGGCGGCGCGGTCTCCAGGCCTGCGCGACTGTTCTCCGGGCGGGTGGCCCGGTGCGCCGCGCTCCGTCCTGCGCTCCAACTGCCAATCGTCCTGGTAGTCCGGGTTCCGGCGCAGATACTCCCAGGCCCAGCCGCTTGCGGTCAGGCGAAGCGTGTAGAGGTAGGATGCAGGTCGTCTTGGTGGGAGCAATTCATGGGCCTCGTGGCCGTAAGGGTTGTTCCGGGCACACTCGGCTATGTGCAGTTAATGCCCTCTAAATTCGCCCTTAAGTCTTTGTGCATATGGCTTTCATTTTTGTTGCTTGCCAGGGATGCACTGTCCCGATGATGGTCTTGCGGTCGCGCCCCGCCGTGTTGAAAACGGGCGGTGACCGGGGATGGTGAGTTCGGCGGGGGGCAAGCGGTGGGACGTTCGTTGATGGAAACGCTGTGCCGGGTGATGGCGGCGCAGCACCGGCACGCGACCGCGGCCGGGGTCAGGGTATCGCTGGCGGTGCCGGACAGCCAGCGCATGACGATCGAATCGCCGGCACCCCTGTCGCGGGCATTGCCGGCACTCGTGCGCGCGGCAATCTCGGCCGTGCAGCCGGGCGGGACGGTGGAGATGCGAGTCGAGGGTGTGACTTCGGAGGTGGTTCAGCTCTCGCTCACGGGTCCACTGCGTCCGGGTGCGGCGGTGAAGCCGCCCCTGGACGGGGGCCTGGGCGGCTTCGAGTTGCCGGCCCCGGCACGGCGCGCCGCCGCGATGGTCCGCAACCGCGGCGGCCGTGTCGAGAACCACTCCAGCGCCGCCGCCGGCCGGCTCAGGCTGATCGTGCGGCTGTTCTTCCACCCCGAAGACGCCATGCCTGTCGAGGCTTCCGGGCGCGGGCCGAACACGGGTTTAGCCGGAACCGCGTCGCATCGGCCGCGTGGGCCGCGGCGGCGGTGACGTCGTCGTGCAGCTCTCTGGGAGTATCGGTATTCCAGGCATACGAGGCGGCTATGCCCAGCATCGCCCCAGTTTGGAGGGGCTTGGCAGCCCGCCCGAGGTCATGCGCGCGGAGCGCCGGCACTTCCCTGGCCCCTGGCACGCCGATCTCCACGGGGCGGGGCATCCTGGTTTCCTCCGCGCTCGCGAGTCGGGTGCTCCGGCGCCTCGGCTGAAGCATCAGGGCCGTGGATCCGCGGAGGCGAACCGTCGGGCGGGATCGCTGCTCCGTGGGTTCCCCGGCGCGCCGCTGGTGCCGGAATTGGGGACTGCTCGGTTTCCGGCACCGGGCGGATGCGTCGAGGCGGCTGGAGCCTCCGCGTCGGTGGGGACCCGATGGGTCGCCAAAGCGACGGGTGTTGTGGTTCAGGTTCGGCGGAGCGAAATCCGCAGGCGGCAGGAGCTGGTCGCCGCGATCCTGGGGACCCGTGTCGTGGGCGGTCACCCGCTGGCGCTCAGCGCCTGGCTGCGCGTGCCGGGCTACTGGACGGAGGAGGGGCTGGTCCGGGCGCTGCGCGAACGCGGCGTCGCGGCGACCTCGTCCGAGCCGTTCGTGGTCGAGGCGGGCGAGCCGCCGAACGCGCTGCGCATCTGCGTCGGCGGCACCCTGACGCTGGAAGCCCTGCGCGAGGCGCTGGAGATCATCGCCGGCACCTTCGCCCAGTATCCAGGCATCAACGACGCCTGTTTCATCGCCTGACCCGCAGGACCGCGCTCGAGAGCTGAACCGGGACCATGACCGACCTGAACCCCGCCGCCCCCCCGGACCCCCGCCGACACCGCGGCGGCAACCCGCCGACCGGATCCCGGCAGCGGTTCGAGGCGATCCATGCCGAGATCCGCGACCGGATCTGCCTGCTCCGATATCCGCCCGGCCACACGCTGGGCGAGCACGATCTGGCGCGGGAGTTCGGGACCAGCCGGACCCCGATCCGCCGGGTGCTGCAACGGCTGGAGCATGAAGGGCTGGTCGAGAGCCGGCACGGCGTCGGCACCATCGTCACCCTGATCGAGTTCGATGAACTGGAGGAGATCGACGCCCTGCGCATGAAGCTGGCGGAGATCGGCGGCGAGCTGTCGCCGCTGGCGCGCGGCCCCGACGACGTCGCCCGCATGAAGACGCTGCTGGAGCGCTGCGGCGGCATCCGGTCCAGGGTCGACCTGGAGGAGCTGGGCCGCCTCCACATCGCGGTCCAGCAGGAACTGTCCGGCTCCATCGGCAACCGGCCGCTCCGGGAGATCGGCGACCGCCTGTTCTTCCAGACCGCGCGGATGTGGCTCCAGCTGCTGCCGCGGATGGACTGGACGGCGGAGGTCGACGCGTTCGCGGGCGAGATCGCCGACCTGATCCAAGCGATGGAGCTGAACGACCTGGCCAGTCTCCACCACATCCGCCGGAACCACATTTCGATGAGCCGGAGACGCATGAAGGGATACTTCGGTCAGGAGACCCTTGCGGGAGCGGCATCCCTCCACCGGCCGGACAACGGGGCTATATAAAATGCGTGCTTAAACCGGGCGCTCCGGTCCGCTATCGTCCTCAATCCAAAGGACTGTTCAGCGGTCAGATCGAAGCGGATCGGAAGCGACCAAATGCGGATCTCGACTGACAACACGGACTACAGGGGAGGCGGGCGCAACGGCGTCTGGCCCGAAAGCCCGGGCAACAGGTCGCGGCTGCGCTCCAAGCAGGGCCGCCGTGCCGTCGCCGCCCCGGTGCGTCCGGGCATCTCCTGCCGGTTCCGTCCGGCCACCGTGGCACGCCACGGGCAACGAAGCGTCCCCTGCGCCCCACCGTGAGGACGGCGTCGCGATAACGCGACCCTGCCGGCGCCGAAGATCCATCCCCGGGCACGCCTGCCGTGCCCGCGCCATGGCGCGCGCCGCCATCCGTCATCACCGTCATGTCGAACCGGGCTCCGCACCGCGGGTGCCCGCCCGGTTGATCATTGGGCGAATCCAGAAAAATGTCGAATACCCTGTCCAGCAGGGCCGCGCTGCGATTCAATATCGCCTTCGTGTCGTGGTGCGCCCTGTTCCTGGTCCTGGGCGCCGCCGGGTTTGCCGCCCTGGCGTCCGTCGACCGTCTTCCCGCGCCGCCGATCACGGCGACCAACTGCATCGACGAGAAGTTCAAGTTCCTCCACGAGACGACCATCCGGGATCCCGACCTGCTGGCCGTCGGCTCCTCGGTCACCTGGAGGAACCTGGACTTTTCCGTCCTCAAGGCCCGCTACGGCGATGCCGTCGAGCCGCTCAACGCGGCCCCCTGCTATCTTCACGTCGACGAGACGGCATTCCTGACCGGCTTCCTGCTGGACAACATGCCGAGCGTGAAGACGGTGCTGTCGGTCTTCTCCATGCGCGATTTCGAAGCCTGCTCCGCCGGCGAGAACGCCTTCTTCCGGCCCGAGGATGCCCGCGACTATGTCTTCGGCGGCAGTCCGGGCTGGCACCTCTACTTCAAGAACTTCCGGCCGGGAGCGTTCCTGCGCGACGCCCTGACCCTGGCCGACATGCGGTCCGGGGAAAACATCCACGCGCCGCTGGTGATGGACGCCTACGGGTCCGGTCCCCTGCTGCTGCCGGAACCGGACATCCGCGAGAACGTGTCGGTCGATCCCGCCTGCCTCCGCCACCTGAGAAACATGAGCAAGGAGCTGTCCCGGCGCGGCGTCGAGTTCGTGGTCGTGCTGCTGCCGCCCATGCCGGGCTGGATCGCTGCCTACGATCCCGGCGGGTTCCGCGACGGGGCCTTCCGCTCCGAGGTGTCCCGGCATCTCGAAAGGACCGGAGCCCTGCTGATCGACGCCGCGAAGGGCCTGGCGCTGACGGACAAGGACTTCACGGACCCTGCCCACCTGCAATGGACGTCGGTGCCGGCCTTCATGGACCACCTGATCTCCCAGATGGACCGGTCGCAGCTCGACCTCGCCGGCGGGGAAAAACACCATGCTCTTTAACTCCTGGGTCTTCATCGGCGCCTTCCTGCCGGTGACGCTGGTCGTCTACCGGCTGCTGGCGCTCCAGCCGAACCCGCGGATCCCGCTGCTGTGGCTGACGCTGGCCTCGCTGTTCTTCTATGGCTGGTGGAATCCCTCCCATGTCCTGCTGCTGCTGGCCAGCGTGCTGTTCAACCACGCGGCGGGAGCGAGGCTCGGGGTGCTGTCGCGGGGGCCGGCCGGATCGATGCGCCCGCTGCTGGCGCTGGGCGTCACCGTCAACCTGCTGCTGATCGGCTACTATAAATACTCGGTCTTCCTGCTGGACAATGTCGGGGCGCTCGCCGGGATCGATTTCGGCATCCGGGCGGTGGTCCTGCCGCTCGGGATCTCGTTCTTCACCTTCCAGCAGATCGCCTACCTGGTGGACGCGGCGGAGGGCGAATCGACCGACTACGGCCTGGTGGACTACTGCCTGTTCGTGACCTTCTTCCCGCAGCTCATCGCGGGACCGATCGTCCACCACAAGGACCTGATGCCCCAGTTCAGCCGGCCGGAGAACCTGCGCTTCAGCCACGAGGGCTTCGCCCTGGGACTGGCCTTCTTCACGGTCGGGCTGTGGAAGAAGGTCGTGCTGGCCGACCAGCTCGCCACATATGCCACCCCCGTGTTCGACGCCGCCTCGATCCGGGCATCGGCGGAGGTGCTGACCGCGGCGGAGGCCTGGACGGGAGCGCTGGCCTATTCCCTCCAGCTCTATTTCGACTTCTCCGGCTACTCCGACATGGCGGTCGGGCTGGGCCTGCTGTTCGGCGTCAGGCTTCCCTTCAACTTCAACTCGCCGTACCAGGCGACCGACATCATCGATTTCTGGCGGCGCTGGCACATCACCCTGTCGGAGTTCCTGCGCGACTACCTCTATATCCGGCTGGGCGGCAACCGCCACGGCAAGGCGCGCCGCTACCTGAACCTGTTCCTCACCATGGTGCTGGGCGGGCTGTGGCACGGGGCCGGCTGGACCTTCATCGTGTGGGGCGCCCTGCACGGCGTCTACCTGATCGTGAACCACGGCTGGCGGGCGCTGCGCTCCCGACTGGGCCTGGGGAACGGGGGTCTGGGCAGCGGGAGCCTGGGCGGGATCTGGTTCGGCCGGGGCCTGACGTTCCTGTGCGTCACGATCGCCTGGGTGTTCTTCCGGGCGACCTCGCTGGAAGGCGCCTTCGCCATGCTGCACGCCATGACCGGCGCCAACGGCTGGACCGCCGATCCCGTCGAGCTCGGGTCCGTGGCCGACCTGTTCGCCTACCGGCACGAGATCCTGATCGCGTCGCTGCTGGCCGTCTGCATGCTGGCGCCCAACTCGCAGGCGTGGCTGTTCGGTGCTGCGGAGGCCGGGCGGAAAGGATTGCTGCCACCCTGGCTGCCCCGCTGGCGGTTCACGCCGCTGTGGGCCGGCGTCGCGGCCTGCTGCTTCCTGTTCACCCTGACCCGCCTGACCTCGGTCAGCGAGTTCATCTACTTCAACTTCTAGATCGCGGAGGGGCGGCGTCCCGCCGCCCGAGGTGCGCGGGACGCGCACCCTCCCTCGGGTTCATCCCGGCGCCGCCGGTTTTCCGGAAAATCCCGCGGGGCGCCCGGCGTGACAGGATGGTGACAGGTTTCGCTGGTAGGGTCCTCTCCAACGAAGGTCCGCCTCCGGGCGGCGCAACTAACATCCGAGGGAGAGAACACCATGCTGCTCGCCAGCTTCAGGTCCATCCGGCACGTCCTCGCCGCCGCGGCGCTGTCCGCGGCCGTCTTCGGCGCCGTGCCGGCGTCCGCGCAGGTCAAGGGTCTCGAACTGATCGCACCCGCCAGCCCCGGCGGCGGCTGGGACCAGCACGCCCGCGCGGTTCAGCAGGTCCTCCAGAAGCTCGACCTCGCGTCCGGAGTCCAGGTGGTCAACATCCCCGGCGCCGGCGGCACGATCGGCCTCGCCCAGTTCGTCACGGCGAAGAAGCGGTCGCCGTCGCTGCTGGTCGGCGGCCAGATCATGGTCGGCGCCATCATCACCAACAAGTCGCCGGTCAGCCTGGACCAGGTCACGCCGCTGGCCCGCCTGACCGGCGAATACACCGGCGTGGTCGTCCCGGCCGACAGCCCGATCACCTCGCTCCAGGACCTGCTGACCAAGTTCAAGTCCGATCCGGGCTCGGTCTCGTGGGGCGGCGGATCGGCCGGCGGCAGCGACCAGATCCTGGCGGGCCTGATCGCCCGCAAGACCGGGGTCGAGCCGACCGGCATCAACTACGTGGCGACCGCGGGCGGCGGCGAGCTGCTGTCCGCCATCCTGGGCGGGCACATCACCGTGGCGCTGGGGGGCTACAACGAGTTCGCGCCCCAGATCGAGGCCGGCAAACTGCGCGCCATCGCGGTGTCGTCGCCCGAGCGGCTGCCCGGCGTCGCGACCCCGACCCTCAGGGAACAGGGCGTCGACCTGGAATTCGTCAACTGGCGCGGCGTGTTCGCCCAGGGCACCCTGAAGGCGGCCGAGAAGAAGCAGCTCGACGAGATGATGGGCAAGCTGGCGGCCAGCCCGGAATGGAAGGAGATCCTGACCCAGCGCGGCTGGATCGACCAGTACCAGCCGGCCGACCGGTTCGCCGCCTTCCTCCAGGCCGAGCGCGGCCAGATCGAGGCGACCCTGACCGATCTCGGCCTGGTCAAGTAAGGCCTGATCAATTAGGAAAGGGACCCGGCCATGACGACCGGACGCAGCCTGAAGCTGGGCGAGGCCGGGCTGGGCGCCGCGGTGCTGGCGCTCGGCGGCTTCATCGCCTTCCAGACCGCGCAGGCGCCGGGGGCGGCCAACGCCGTCGTCGGCCCCGCCCTGTTCCCCTACCTGATCTCCGCCGGGCTGATGGCCGTCGGGCTGGCGCTGCTGCGGGAAGCCCTCGCGGGAAAGATCGCCCACGGCGGCGGGATCGAGCTGGACGGCGGCGCGGTGGCGCTGGTGTCGGGCGGGCTGATCGCGCAACTCCTGCTGCTGGAATGGCTGGGCTTCGTCCCGGCCTCCACGGTGCTGTTCATGATCGGCGCCCGCGCGTTCGGCAGCCGCCGGCCGCTGGTCGACGCGGTGCTCGGCCTGGCGCTCACCGGCCTGGCCTTCACGCTGTTCAATTACGGCCTCGACCTCAACCTGCCGCTCGGCAGCGTGT
This sequence comes from Skermanella rosea, assembly GCF_016806835.2. NCBI lineage: Bacteria > Pseudomonadati > Pseudomonadota > Alphaproteobacteria > Rhodospirillales > Azospirillaceae > Skermanella > Skermanella rosea. Next base: position 351,515 of record NZ_CP086112.1, read on the forward strand.
TCGACTCCCTGGCCGGCGCGCCGGACTGAGGCGCCCGGACCGAAAGGCGACATCCCCATGGAAACCCTCGCAGCCCTCGCCGCCGGCTTCGCCGTGGCGCTGACCCCGTACAACCTGATGTGGGCCACGATCGGCGTGACGGTCGGCACGGCGATCGGCGTGCTGCCCGGAATCGGCCCGGCGCTGACAGTGGCCCTGCTGCTCCCCGTCACCTACAGCCTGGAGCCGACCTCCGCCTTCATCATGTTCGCCGGGATCTATTACGGCGCCATGTACGGCGGTTCGACGACCTCGATCCTGCTGAACGCGCCCGGCGAGTCCGGCAGCATCGTGACCGCGATCGACGGCCATGCCATGGCGCGCCAGGGACGCGGCGCGCAGGCGCTGGCGACGGCCGCGATCGGCTCCTTCGTCGCCGGGACCATCGCCACGATCGCGCTGACCTTCGTTGCGCCCCTGATGGTCCGGATGGCGTTGCTGTTCGGGCCGGCGGAGTATTTCGCGCTGATGGTGCTGGCGCTCACCACCGTGACCGCGGTGCTGGGATCGTCGCTGACCCGCGGCCTTGCCAGCCTGTTCTTCGGCCTGTCGCTCGGGCTGGTCGGCATCGACCTCCAGACCGGCCAGGCGCGCCTGACCTTCGGCATCCCGGAACTGCTCGACGGCATCGACACCGTCGTGGTCGCGGTCGGGCTGTTCGCGGTCGGGGAGACCCTCTACGTCGCGTCCCGCTACCGCTTCGAGACGGAGGAGATCTTCGCCCTCAAGGGCTCGAAGTGGCTGAGCCGGGAGGATTGGAAGCGGTCGTGGAAGCCGTGGCTGCGCGGCACCTTCCTGGGCTTTCCGTTCGGCGCGCTGCCGGCCGGCGGGACCGAGATCCCGACCTTCCTGTCCTACCTGACGGAGAAGCGCCTGTCCAAGCACCCGGAGGAGTTCGGCAAGGGCGCCATCGAGGCGGTCGCCGGCCCGGAAGCCGCCAACAACGCGGCCGCCGCCGGCGTGCTGGCGCCCCTGCTGTCGCTGGGCCTGCCGACCTCGGCGACGGCCGCGATCATGCTGGCCGCCTTCCAGCAGTACGGGCTCCAGCCGGGGCCGACCCTGTTCGACACCAACCCGGACCTGGTCTGGGGCATGATCGCCAGCCTCTATATCGGCAACGTGCTGCTGCTGATGCTGAACCTTCCCATGGTCGGGCTGTGGGTGAAGCTGCTGGTGATCCCGCGCCCCTGGCTCTATGCCGGCATCCTGGTGTTCGCGACCCTGGGGGCCTACACGCTCAACAACAACGTGGTCGACCTCGTCATCCTGTGGGTGATCGGGCTGATCGGCTTCGGCATGCGCGTGCTCGACGTGCCGGTGGCGCCCTGCGTCGTGGGCCTGATCCTGGGGCCGCTGGCCGAGCAGCAGTTCCGCCGGGCGCTGGCGATCAGCCAGGGCGACCCGACCGTGTTCTTCACCCATCCGCTGTCGTTGTCCCTGCTGGTGATCGCGGCCCTGCTGGTGCTGGCCCCGGTCCTTCTCCGCGCCGTGCGGAACAGGCGCGGGGACCGGCAGGCGGTCGGCACCTGAACCGGACCCGGCCGATCCCGCGTCAGGCGCAGATAGTGCTGGATCGGCCGGGCCGGACTGCGGATCATCTCCGGCGGGTCATGCAGCCAACGACGTGGCTCTTCTGAGGGGAGGCAGTGATCATGTTCAAGAAGATACTGGTGCCGTTGACGGGCGCCGGCACAGACCGGCGCTCCGCCACCCTGGCCTTCATGGTGGCCGACCGGGTTCGCGGCCATGTCGAGGGCCTGTGCGTGACGCCCCACGCGGAGGTGGCGTCCCCGGTCGAGACGGCGTCGATCCCGGCCGCGCTGGGCCGCAAGCTGCGCGAGATCGCCGAGACGCGGCAGTCCGAGCTGGTGGCCTCGGCCCGGCGGCTGTTCGACGACCTGGGCCAGCGCGTCGGCGGTCCCGGCATCGAACGGCCGAGCTCGTCCTGGCGGGCCGAGGTCGGCTCCCTGGCCGAGATCATCCCCGAGGAGGCCCGGCTGGCCGACCTGACCGTCTTCGCCCGCGATGGCGGGGGAGCAGACCTGATCGGTGCGGCGCTCGAAGCCACGCTGTTCGGGTCGGGCCGTCCGATCCTGCTGGCGCCGGCGATGGAACCCGGGGCGGAGCCGGCCCCGTTCGGGACGGCCGTCGCCGTCGCGTGGGACGGCGGCCTGCCGGCGTCGCGCGCCGTGGCCTCCGCGCTGCCGCTGCTCGCGGCGGCGGAGCGCGTGGTCATCCTGTCCGGCGAGAAACCCTCCACCCGCCGCGCGGGCGATCCCGACCGGCTGGCGGAAAGCCTGCGCTGGCATGGCGTGAGCGCCGAATGCCTGCGGGTTACCGACGACGGACGCCCCCTGGCGCTGGCGTTGGTGGCGGGCGCCGCGGAATGCGGCTGCGACCTGATGGTGATGGGGGGCTACGGTCACAGCCGTTTCCGCGAGACGGTGCTGGGCGGCGTGACGCGGGACATCCTGTCAGCCCCGCCCGACCTGCCCATCCTGATGGTGCATTGAGACGGTCCGGCGGAACCGGAAAACCTCGGAGTGAACTTCCCAGGGTCCCGGGCTATTCGTCCGGGACCCTTTCCATTGAAAGCTCTCCCTGACCGAATGCAGGCTTTCCGGCCCAACCTCCCCGATCAGACACCACGCCGGTGAGGAGCAGTAAACGTACACTGGCGCAGCCACGTTCCGCCGACCGCGGCGAAGAACCCCGTGAAGCGGCTCCATCAACTTCTTATCGGTTGCATATCGGCACGGTCGGATACATTGTGTTTTGGAATAACGTTGCGGTTTCAAAAATATTCCCGATTCCAATATGCATATATCTATTACCGGGATTTAACTTCCCGGCCCTTCAGGTTAGCTCCACCATGCACATCCAAGCGAACATAAACTAGAGCCCATTGAATTATGCCTAAAATGGGAAAGAAAAATCCTTAGACATCGTGTATTAATTTTGTTGCTGTATCCTGAGCACTTAACGTCAAAACGCCCGCGTACCGCACAAGAAAAACCCCAAACGCTCGCGAAGTTCCCTCCGCAGGGATTTTCGCGCAAGAAGTCGCTGCTTCCAATCAAAGGAGTAATTCGTTCCTCACTCGACGAGTCTTTGCCGAAGTCGCGCTGACTGAAATCCCCCGAACAGAAACAGATCGTCATCCGCACGTCAGCCGAACCCGGCGACTCCGCAAGTGACGGTAAAAAGGGCGGCCGGGGAAGCTGGAGACATCAAGGTAATTTGAACCAGTCGTTTCGGACATCGTCCCAAAGTGACGAGATCAGGAGGGAGGAAAGGATGAAGCTCAATCCATCAAGGGAGGACGATTCCGTCTTCCACCGCCGGGAATCCGGAGTTCGCAGCTATTGCCGCCATTTCGATGCCGTCTTCCGCAGCGCCCAGGGCAGCTTGATCCGGGACGCGGCGGGGCGCGAATACATCGACTTCCTGGCCGGATGCGCATCCCTCAACTACGGCCATAACGACCCCGACATGAAGCAGGCGCTGGTCGAGCACATCCTGGGCGACGGCATCGCCCATGGCCTGGACCTGTTCACCACGGCCAAGCAGGGTTTCCTGGAAACGTTTGAGAAACTCATCCTGGAGCCCAGGGGACTGGACTACCGCCTGCAGTTCACCGGGCCGACCGGCACCAACGGCGTGGAGGCGGCGCTCAAGCTGGCGCGCAAGGTGACGGGCCGCACGAACGTCGTGGCGTTCACCAACGGCTTCCATGGCGTGAGCCTGGGAGCCCTGGCCGCCACCGGCAACCGCCATCACCGCATCGGCCCCGTCCTGCCGCTCCACGGCGTCACGCGGGTGCCGTTCGACGGGTACCTGGGGCCGGATTTCGACACCGCCGACCTGCTCGACCGCATGCTGTCCGATCCCTCCAGCGGACTGGACGCGCCCGCCGCGATCCTGCTGGAAACGGTCCAGGGGGAAGGAGGGCTCAATGCGGCCGGCCCCGCCTGGGTGCGCCGGGTGGCCCGCTTGGCGGAGCGGCACGGCGCCCTCCTCGTCGTGGACGACATCCAGGCCGGATGCGGCCGGACGGGCACCTTCTTCAGCTTCGAGACCCTGGGCGTTGTTCCCGACCTGGTGGTCCTGTCGAAATCGCTGTCCGGCTTCGGCCTGCCGATGGCGCTCCTGCTGATCCGTCCGCAGCACGATGCCTGGCGGCCGGGGGAGCACAACGGCACGTTCCGCGGCAATACCCACGCCTTCGTCACGGCCCGGGTCGCCCTGCGGAAGTTCTGGTCCGACGGCGCCTTCGCCGCGGCCACCCAGGCGAAGGCCGCCCGGGTCAGGGAGCGGCTGTCCGGGATGGCGGAGCTGGTCCCCGGCAGCCGGGTCAAGGGCCGGGGGCTGATGATCGGCCTGGACGTCGGCTCGGGCGAGTTGGCGGACAGGATCTGCCGCCAGTGCTTCGGGGACGGGTTGATCATCGAGACGTCGGGAGCCCATGACGAGGTGGTCAAGATCCTGGCCCCGCTGACCACGCCGGACGAACTGCTGGAGCGCGGGCTGGACATCCTGGAGAACGCGGTCCACGCCGCTTCCCGGGGCGGCCGGGCCGCCGCCGAATAGGGCAGTCCCGGGGGCGACCGTCGGTCCGGCACCCGGAACCGGGTGCCGGCGCCTCCGGACTGGGCCTGCCGAAAAGATCCCGCGCGGCATTCCGATCATCGTCAGCAAGAAAACAGCTTCGGGGATCCGAAATGGAACGAACCGAACAAACCGTCGCGAGCGAAGCGCCGGTCGAGGAAACCGCCTTCTCCCGCGAGACCATCGCCCGGCTCTATCCCGAACCGGAGCGGATCCTGACATGCCCCGGCCTCGGCAACCATATCCGCTGGCAGCCGGGAGAGCGGCTCGACGGGCTGATCGAGTGGCGCTGCGCGATGATGGGCCGGACCGGCGCCGCCGACCGGCTGGCAGTCTCCGCCGAGGACGGCCACCTGAGCTACGCCGACCTCGACCGCACGGCCAACCGGCTGGCGCGCCTGCTGGCCAAGCGCGGCGTGGCGCCCGGCGACCGCGTCGGGCTGCTCTTCGCCAGGTCGGTCTGGACCTATGTCGCGATGCTGGCGGTCATGAAGGCGGGCGCCGCCTACGTCCCGCTGGACCCCGGATTCCCCGGGGACCGAATCTCCTTCATCTCCCGGGACGCCGGCATCGGGCTGTTCCTGACGACGTCGGGCCTAGCCGGACAGCTCGACGGGCTGGGGGTGGAGACGCTCAGCCTGGACCGGGCATCCGCCCTCGTCGAGCGGGAGTCCGACGCCCCGCCGGAACCGCCGGCCGACGCCCCCCCGGATGCGCTCTGCTACATCATCTACACCTCGGGCTCGACCGGCTATCCGAAGGGCGTCGCCGTCGACCATTCCAGCATCTGCAACTTCGTCAGGGCGGCGGCCGAGGTCTATGGGCTGACCGAGGACGACCGCGTCTACCAGGGCATGACGATCGCCTTCGACTTCTCCGTCGAGGAGATCTGGGTGCCTCTCTACTGCGGGGCCGCGCTGTTTCCGGCCCCCGCCGGTCCCAGTCTGGTCGGGGCCGACCTGTCCCGGTTCCTCGCGGCCCGGCGGATCACGGCGCTCTGCTGCGTACCCACGCTGCTGGCGACGCTGGAGGATGACCTGCCGGCCCTGCGGTTCATCCTCGTCTCCGGGGAGGCGTGCCCGCACAATCTGATCGAGCGGTGGCACCGGGCGGGCAGGACCTTCCTCAACGTCTACGGCCCGACGGAAGCCACGGTCACGGCGAGCTGGACGCTGCTGGAACCGAACCGGCCCGTCACCATCGGCGTGCCGCTCCCCACATACATGATCCTGATCCTGGAACCGGGCGAGGCCAGGCTGGCGAAGCAGGGCGGCGTCGGGGAGATCTGCATCGCGGGCATCGGCCTCGCCCGCGAGTACGTCAACCGGCCCGACCTGACCGCCAAGGCCTTCATTCCCGATTTCCTGCACCTGCCGGACAACCCGTCCGGCCGCATCTACCGGACCGGCGACCTGGGTCGCGTCACAGGGGACGGCGAGATCGAGTATCTCGGCCGGATCGACGCACAGGTGAAGATCCGCGGCTACCGCATCGAGCTGGCGGAGATCGAATCCGTCATCATGAGGGTGCCCGGGATCGCCCAGGCCGTCGTCGGCAAGTACGAGCCGACCCCCGGTTCGGCCGAGCTCGTGGCCTACTACACGCTCCGCCAGGACGCCGCCGATCCCGGCCCCGACGCGATCTTCCAGGCCATCCGCAGCCACCTGCCGGCCTACATGCTGCCCTCGTACTACGAGGCGATGGACTCCCTGCCGATGCTGCCGAGCGACAAGGTCGACCGCAAGAAGCTGCCGGCCCCGTCGAAACCCCGCTTCGTCGCCAGGACCGCCCGCTACGTGGCGCCGGGCACCGACACGGAGCGGGAGATCGCCCGGATCCTGGGAGACCTGCTGGGGATCGAGCAGGTCTCGATGGACGACCATTTCTTCGACGACCTGGGCGCCAACTCCCTGCTGATGGCGCGGTTCTGCGCCCGGATCCGGGAGCGCTTCGACTTCTCCGACGTCTCCATGCGGGAAGTCTACCTGCATCCGACCCTGCGCGACCTGACCGCGTTCCTCAGCACGCAAGCAGGCCGGAAAACAACGGACGCTTCATCCGGACCGGTCCATGTGGCCAGCAATGTCCAGTACGCGGTGTGCGGCGGATTGCAGCTGGTCTTCTATCTCCTGTACTCGACCGCGACAGCCGCCGCGCTCATCGCCGGATATTCCTGGGTTTCCGAGACGGACAGGATGGGAGACGCATATCTCCGGTCGGTCGCCTTCACGAGCGCCCTGTTCCTCGCGCTCGCCGTGCTTCCTGTCGCCCTGAAATGGGCGCTGGTGGGCCGCTGGCGCGAGGAGCACATCCCGATCTGGAGCCTGTCATACTTGCGGTTCTGGATGGTGAAGCAGCTGACCCAGGCAAATCCGATGGTCATGTTCATCGGGTCGCCGCTTTACAACATCTATCTCCGGGCGCTCGGAGCAAGGATCGGCCGGAATGCGGTCATTTTTTCACGGGTCGTCCACGCCTGCCCGGACCTGCTGTCGGTCGGCGAGGGCACGATCATCCGGAAGGATTCCATCCTTGCCGGTTACCGGGCGCGTTCCGGGATCATCGAAACGGGCCGCATAACCATCGGCCGCGACGCTTTCGTCGGAGAGGCGAGCGTCCTGGACATCGGGACCTCCGTAGGCGACGGCGCGCAACTCGGACATTCGTCTTCCCTGCGGAAGGGACAGTCGATCCCCTCCGGCAAGCGATATCACGGCTCTCCGGCCCAGGAGACGACGGACAACTACCGCAGGGTCGAGCCAAGGCCATGCGGCACCGTCCGCCGGGCGGCGTTCAGCATCGCGCAGTTGGCCGTCCTCTTCGGGTTCAGCCTGCCTCTGCCCATCGTCTTCACGGATACCCTTTTCTCATGGCTGGGTTTCGGAACGGGCGCCGAGGTGGCCGCCTATGCCGCGTCGAGTTCCTTCGACCTGAACCAGCAGTTGGCTCTGCTCGGGTTGACGCTCGGAACGTTCTTCGGGATGATCGTTCTCGGCCTGCTGAACGTCACGCTGATACCGCGCCTGATGTATCGCCTCCTGACGGAGGACCGGACATATCCTCTGTACGGATTCCATTATCTGCTGTCGCAGTCCGTTTCGAGGGTGAGTAATTCCCCCTTCTACAACATGCTGTTCGGCGACAGCTCCTACATCATCTACTACCTGCGGGCCATAGGCTACAATCTTTCGCTGAAGGATCAGACCGGCTCAAACTTCGGGGTGGAGCAGAAGCATGACACGCCTTTCCTCTGCAACATCGGCAGGGGCACCCTGATCTCCGACGGCCTGTCGATGATAAACGCCGAAGTCTCGAGCTCGTCCTTCAGGCTGAGGCAAGTCTCCATTCCGCCCAACAGCTTCCTGGGCAACAACGTGATCTACCCTGCGGACGGCAAGGTCGGCAAGAACTGCCTGCTGGGCACCAAGGTCATGGTGCCGGTCAGCGGGCCCGAACGGAACGGCGTCGGCCTGCTCGGATCACCCTGCTTCGAGATCCCCAGGTCGGTCCTTCGGGACAAGCAGTTCGAGCATTACAAGGAAGCCCCCGTTTTCAAGGAAAGACTGCGCGGCAAGAACATCTCGAACACCATAACGATGCTTCTGTTTCTCGCTACGCGCTGGCTCCTCATTCATGCGTTGGTCCTTTTGGGCCTGTTCGAGCTGAACCAGTATCAGGAGTCGACATGGAGGAGCATCATCGACTTCATCGTCATCGGAACGATCATCACGGTCCTGTACCACGCATTCCTGGAGCGGGCGAGCCTCGGTTTCAAGAAGCTCAAGCCCCGGTACTGCTCGATCTACGATGATTATTTCTGGCAGCACGAGCGGTATTGGAAGCTTTCCGAAAACCCCTTCCTCAACCTGTTCTCGGGAACGCCCTTCAAGGGGTTGATATGGAAGCTCCACGGCGTCACGGTCGGAAGGAAGCTGTTCGACGACGGTGTCGCGATCACCGAGAAGTCGCTCGTCTCCATCGGCGACCACTGCACGATCAACCAATTGGCCGTACTCCAGAGTCACTCGCTCGAGGACGGCGCCTTCAAGTCCGATCATATCCGCATCGGGAACGGATGCACGTTCGGCTGCAGTGCCTTCGTTCACTATGGGGTCGAGATCGGAGACGGCGCCGCGGTCGAACCCGACTCCTTCCTGATGAAGGGCGAGCGTCTGGCTCCGAACTCCACATGGCGAGGCAATCCCGCCAAAGAGGTATGAGGAGGCTCCATGTCGGGACTATCAGGAATCCGACCGGAAACGATACCGCTCTGCGGCCCGGCCGATACCTTGGAACTGGTCGAATGCTGCAACGGGACGGGCCGCCACGCCGGCCGGCGGGAATGGCTCTACGTGGCTGTCCACCGCAGCTATGGTCTCTGGACCCACGTCTACGACGTCGTCGACATCCCTGGCTACCCTCGCGCCGAGATCCGCCTGATCCGCGTGATGGCGGGTGACCGGCGGGCCGATGCGCGTTCCTGGGTCCTGAACATCAAGGGGCAGGACGCCGCGAGCGGCAGCGAAGGAGTGGACAAGACCCATTATGGACGCGGGCTCGCCTGGCACCCCGAAGCCGACGGGGCACAGTTGAGCGATGTCTCTGGCCAAAGCGACCCTGTGGGCGAACATCCCTTTACGCCGGCCGGTATGAACACGCGCCGACGCCGGTTCGGCCGGACGATCAGGATCCTTGCCCATGCCAACACCGATTTCGGAGCAACGCCATGAAGGATGAGGTCCCCGGATGTCGCTTACCCGGCGCGCTTTGATTCTGGCGACCGCCGCGAGCGGCTTGGCGCCGCTGATGCCGGCCATCGCGGCACGGTCGCGCATGCCGCTCCCGGCCGGACTCTGGCAGTCCCGCACGACCGCCGAGTTGCTGGCTTTCGACCGGAGGGCATGCCGGACCTATACCCGCCACAGCGGCGCGGTCGTCCTGGTGGATGAAGTTCCCCTGGAAGAGATGTTACGGGAGGTGCTGGACGCGCGGGTCGATGGAGTACTGGATCTGGAGTATTGGGGCACCCTGACCCGCTTTCGATATGACCGGCTCGACGGCTGGCCGGACCTGCCACGCCTGGACGAGGATGACGACTGGATTTCCGATCCCCGCATGACCGTCGACGCGTTCTTCGAGGTTCTCGCCGGACACTTCGCCTTTGCCGCCGAACGGGCGATCGATTGGACCGAGCTTCGATCCGAATGCGATGCGGCTCTCGGGCACCGGCGCCCCTCCGCGGACCGCCTGTTCGATGCGATGACATCGACCCTGCGGCATCTGCGGGACGGTCACGGTTCGTTGCAGGCGATGGAGAGGCGCTCGGAAAGCCGCTCTTCCGAATCCCTGCTTTACCGGACCTGGAGAACTGCCGGGGGCTTCTCGTCAGGCGTGGACCTGTCGGATGCATTCGACCGGGAATGGCTCCGTCATGTGCAGCGCCGGGTTCTGTCCGGCAGGGGACGCCTCGCGGGGAGCGGCACCGTCGCCTGGGGTTGGCTTCCCAGCGGCCTGGGGTACATCTTCCTGATGAGTTGCGAGGGCCTGGCGGAGGACGAGGGCGGTTTCGCCGACGTGATGGCGGCCCGGCAGACCTTCGGTCGAATCCTCAGGGATCTGGGGGCGGCCAAGGGCATGGTGATCGACCTGCGCGTCAATTCCGGAGGCTGGGACCGGGTTGCGCTCGCACTGGCCTCGCATTTCACGGATCGACCCGTACTGGCCTTCACCAAGCAGCCTGTAAGACTCGGTGTCGGCTTGGACACGCAGGCGATCGAGGTGACGCCGGCGGATGGGGTCCGCTACACCGGTCCCGTGGCGGTTCTGACCAGCGACGCCACCGCCAGCGCCGCCGAAGTCGGCGCACTCGCATTCCGCAGCCTGCCCGGCACGAAATCGTTCGGAAGCCCGACCTATGGCGCGCTGTCCGACCCGTTCAGCTATCGCCTTCCCAATGGCTGGAAGGGCACGGTGTCGAACGAGATCTACCGGGCGGCCGATGGTCGGGTTCATGAGGGGACAGGTATTCCCCCCGATCGACTTACCGCGAAACCATCGGCTTCGGACTACTGGGAAACGGTCGACGCCCAACTCCGGGAAGCGGAAGCATGGCTGCTGGCACTGTGAAGGCATCGGAAGGCCTCGCTCTCGTGAGGCGATGCCTGCCCACCGCTACCGCGATCCTCACGGTCATGGTGCTCGCGTCCCGGACCGAGGCCGAAGCGATCTCCGACCCTGCCGTCAGTTCCGCATATCGGAACGGCACCGCCGTGATGGTTGCCCAGGCGGACGAGGCTGCCGACCCCGCCGACCCCGCAGAGGAGGACGAGGACGGCGACGATGAGGAAGACGAGAGCGAGGACGGCGAGGAAGGGGAAGGGGAAGGGGAAGAGGAAGAGGAAGAGGAAGAGGAAGAGGAAGAGGGAGAAGAGGACGGAGAGGACGAAGAGGACGAAGACCCGGAAGAAGACGCGGAAGAAGACGGCGAAGAAGAGGAGGACGACGGCGACTCCACGGACGACGAGGACGACGAGGAGGAGGAAGGCGATCCAGAGGATGAAGACGACGCGGGGGAAGACAATGGCGATGAGGTGAGGGAAGAAAGTGACGACACATCCCCCCCGATGGTCGCTCCGGGGCAGGAGAACCCCGACGCTTCGGCCGCGGATCCATCTTCCGGCCTTTTGGAAACCGGGCGCACTAGCGAGGGGAGCCCTTCGAGCGATGGCGCCGAGGGTCAGGGAGTCGGCACGCCGGATGCCAGGTCGGACGAAGAAGGAAGCGACGCCAAAGAAGCCGAAATCGATCAGAAGGAAGAAAGAGAAGAGTTTGGCGGTGATCCTGGTCGGATCAGCGCAGTCGTCGGCGGAACATCTTTTCTTCAAGCAGGATTTGGCAGCGACCTCTCCAGAGGAACACAATTCCGGAACAAGACCGAACTGGAAGTAAGGGTCGGCGGGAAGGCCGATAACGGGCTGCTGTATGGCCTGAAGGTACAGCTTGAAACCATAACCGGTGGCCCTGAGACTTCCGACACGATCTTCGACGAAGCCTATGCCTATCTGGGCGGTCGCTGGGGCCGCCTGGAATTCGGCGACACCGACGATGTCGTGGCCGGAGGATTGCTGGTATATGCCCCCGGTGTCGGGATAGGCCAGGTCGACGGTGATTACGGCAGCTTCTCCAAACTGACCCTGGACGATTATTATCCGTTTTATCCGGACCTGGGATCAGCGACCAAGCTGAACTATTACACCCCCGACATCGGCGGCTTCCAGGCCGGATTATCCTACACCCCCTATGTTCCCGATCGGGGCCAGTCGGTCGTCCCCTTCAAGCCGGGAAGGCTCCGCACCGCTCCGGCGTCCCAGGCAAGTTCATCCTCCTTCGGCATCGTCCGCACGCCCGTCGCGGCGGCGAGCCCGTCGGTTCCGTCGGCCATTCCGGCGGCGCCTCCAGTCGCCCCCGCGCAGAGCCTCGCCGACGTGGCGGCACCTGCCCCCATCACCGTCAATCAAGTCATCGAAGACGGCGAGGAGGACGACGGGGGCGACGGGGACGACGGCGAGGAGGAGGACGACGGGGACGACGGCGAGGAGGACGACGGGGAGGTCGATGAGGACGACGACGAGGATGAGGAAGGGGACGACGACGAGGATGAGGATGAGGATGAGGATGAGGATGAAGACGACGGGGGAGACGACGAGGATGACGGTGGCCCCGGGGAGGTACCGGAAGACGACGGCGAGCAGGATGACCGTGATCCCGACTCCGGGCAGCCCGATCCGGAACCCCCCTCTCCCGACCTCGGAACACCTCCCGTGATCGATCCCGACCCCGAAACGCCCGACGTGGTGGTGCCGGGGGAGGAAGACCCGATTGATGAGGAAGATGACACAGAGGAGGAGAGCGGATACCGGGACGTCGTCGCGCTGGCGATGAACTACCAGAGGGAGTTCCTGGACGGGGACATGACGGTCATCGGCAGCGCCGCCCTGATGAACGGCAGGGGATACGGCGAGGGCTTCCAGGATTTCACCGCCTGGCTCGCGGGCGTCCAGGTCGAGTTCGCGGGCATCACGGTGGGCGGCGGGTTCGGCGATTTCGACGGCTTCAACAGCCTGGACCGGCAATGGAACGTCGGGACGACCTATTCTGCCGGTCCGTTCAGCATAGGTGCCCAGTATGTCCAGGCCTGGGACGTCAACGACGACAAGTCGTGGGCGGCCGGCATCGGCGTGAACTACGAGTTGGCGCCCGGGCTGTCGCTCCAGGGCGATTATGTCCGCTCCCGGGTCGATTTCGACAGGGCCGAAAGCCGGAACACCGCGGACATCCTCCTGCTCGGTGTCCAGTTGAGCTTCTGAGCCGCTCCCGACGAGCACTTGACCTGCGGGCCCGGTCCCTCGACCCTGGCGCCCGGTTCGGAAACTTCGGGATACCTCATGGTGAAGAGCGTTCTTGGCAATCTGTCCCGGAAGATGGGCGTCAAAGGGAGGATCGACTGGTACCTGACCAAGCTCAATTACAGGCGCACAGTCAGCTTGAACGGCGTGGAGCTGAGGATCCCGGCGATCCGAGGCGTTTCCTGCGACATCTCCGAGCCCTGGATGAGCGATCTGCTGCGAAAGGTGCTGCGGCAACCGGGAGCGTTCCTCGACATCGGCGTGAATGTCGGGCAGACCCTGGTCAAGGTGAAGTCGCTCGACCCGGACAGGGACTATGTCGGATTCGAACCCAACCCGGTATGCGTCGCCTATCTCCAGGAACTCATCAGGGACAACGCGTTCGCGAACTGCACGATCGTTCCCGTGGGCCTGTACACGGAAGACGGCGTCCTGGCCCTGGACCTGTTTTCGGACAGCGCGACAGACTCGTCGGGTTCCCTGATCGAGAACTTCCGGCCGGACCATAAGGTCTTTTCCACGGTCCTGGTGCCGGTCTTCCGCTACGATGCCGTGGACCGCTTCGTGAAAAGCGACCGCGTCGGGATCGTGAAGATCGACGTCGAGGGCGCCGAACTCGAGGTCGTGAAAAGCCTGTACGCCATGATCCGGCGTGACCGGCCGATCATCCTGGCCGAACTGCTGCCGGTCTATTCGGAACGGAACGCGGCCCGGAAAAGCCGGCAGGACGAGTTGGAGCGGATCCTGTCCGACCTCGGCTACGCGATTCTGCGGGTCGAGAAGAAGGCCGACAATACCTACTCCGGGCTGCGCCACCTCGCCGGGATCGGCATCCACTCCAACCTGGACCAGTGCGACCACGTGCTTGTTCCCCGGGAGCGGCTGGGCGAGTTGCCGACGGTACTGGACATGGTCACGGCCGGGACGGCCGATTGCCCCTGACGACAAGCTTCCGCCGCCGATCGTATTCCCCGCGATGCGTTGGGCCTCCGGAGGTTCTCCCGCATTCTGCGTGGAACGTCTGGTCTGAGAACGTCTCGCAAACCTTCCGGCCGAGATCACATATCATGATGTGAATGAGTTCTTCCCAGTTCCGGGCTGCTGCGTTGAGCATGTGACGCGGATCAGCCCAACGAGCATCCAGATTTCAGCCCAGGGTGCACGGCACGAGGCGATCTGCCCCGACTGCGGCACTGCCAGCCAGGCGGTCCACAGCCGATACCAGCGTCATCCTGCCGATCTGCCAAGCCTGGGCGGCCAAGTCCGCCTGCTTCTCAGCGTCCGCCGGTTCTATTGCCGGAACCCGGCCTGCGCTCGCCTGACCTTTGCCGAAACCATACCGGATCTGCTGGCGCCGAAAGCACGACGGACACGGCGGCTTGCCGCTACCCAAGGGCGGATCGGCATCGCCTGCGGCGGGGAGACCGGTGCTCGCCTGATGCGGCTCCTGGGCATGCCCGTCAGTGCCGACACCGTTCTCCGACTCGTGCGCGCCGTTCCCCTTCCAGTCCGTGCCCCGCCACGGGTCCTGGGTCTTGACGATTGGGCGCGCCGGAAAGGGCAGACCTACGGCACCATCCTGGTCGACCTGGAGGAGCACCATGTCGTCGACCTGCTGCCTGATCGCACGGCGCAGACCCTGGCGGCATGGCTCCGCGAGCACGACACGGTCAGCGTGATCGCGCGGGACCGGTCCACCGAGTATGCCCGCGGCGCCAGCCTCGGCGCGCCGGGCGCGACTCAGGTCGTGGACCGCTGGCACCTGCTTCGAAACTTGCGGGAGATGATCGAGCGCTGGCTGGCGGGCATTCACGGCCGCCTGCGCCAACTGCCTCCGGTGCACACCGGCGAGCTGTCCCCGCGGCAACGGCGCGGAACCTTCTCGCGGACCCGAAGCGAGACGGCCCGCACGCAAGATAGCCGTGCCCGGCGCCTGGCCCGGTATGAGGAGGTGCATAGACGTCTCCAGGCCGGCGGGACGATCCTGGCGATCAGCCGCGCCATGGGGATCTCCCGGCAGACGGTCCGATCCTTCGCCTCCGCGCAGAGCTTCCCCGAGCGCGCCGAAAGGCGCTCCGTCGCGAGCGCTCTGGATCCCTGGCTCGATCATGTGGAAAGCCGGCTCGCGGAGGGATGTGCGACCGTGGCGGAGCTGTGGCGTGACATCAGGGAGAGGGGCTATCCCGGATCGGTCCAGCAGCTGCATCGGTGGGTGGACCGGCGACGCGAGGTCCCGGCGCCATCCGGCCGGCCGTCGGAGCGCAAGCGCATACTGGCGTCGGCCCGGCAGCTTGCCTGGCTTCTGGTACGTTCCCCGGACGCCCTGGACGAAACCGGGAAGGCGACACTGGCGTGGATCGCCCAGGATGCCGAGGTTGCCCGCCTCAGTCCTCTGATCGCCCGGTTTGGCGACCTGGTGCGCGCCTGCGGCGTCACACGGGGAACAAACTTGGAGGACGCTCCAGCAATCCTGGAGCGCTGGCTGGATGAAGCGGAATGCTGCGGCACTCTGGTCATCGAAACCTTCGCCGCCGGCCTCCGCCAGGATCAGACGGCGATCCAGGCCGCTCTGACCCTGCCGTGGAGCAGCGGCCAAGCGGAAGGGCAGATCAACAAACTCAAGCTCATCAAGAGGCAGATGTACGGGCGCGGAAACTTCGATCTGATCCGCCGCCGAGTCCTTCTGGCTGCATAATCCACGCAAAGATACTATGAGGCGACAGGAAAGGCGGGATTTGGCACATTTTGAGGCGTAATTGTCTTGCTTCACGGAGGAATGCCATGGAGATCTCAATCGCCCGCTCCCCGAGCGTCTCTTCCTCGAACGCCACCCTTCTGGTCGCGCTGGAATTGTCGAAGGCCACCTGGGTGGTTGCCCTCAGCGCCCCGTTCTCGGATCGGATCAGCCATCACTCCGTCGCGGGCGGCGATACCGCCGCCCTGCTCAAGCTGATCGGGCACGCCCACCGCCAGGCCGAAGCGGCGCTCGGGCAGCCGCTCCGGGTGGTCTGCTGCTACGAGGCGGGCTACGACGGCTTCTGGCTGCACCGCGTCCTGAGCGCCAACGGCATCGACAACCACGTGCTCGACGCCGCCAGCCTGCTGGTCAGCCGCCGGGCGCGCCGGGCCAAGACCGACCGCATCGACGTCGACGGCTTGATCCGGGCCTTGGCGGCCCTGGTGCGCGGCGAGCACCACGCTTGCCGCGCTGTGCACGTTCCCTCCATTGAGGACGAGGATCGCCGGCGCCAGACCCGCGAACGCGAGCGCCTGGTCGCCGAGCGCACGGCCCACGTCAACCGCATCAAGGGCCTGCTGATGGCCCAGGGCGTCCGGGACTTCCTGCCGATGCGGCCGGACGCGGCGGAGCGCCTGGCCGAGCTGCGCACCGGCGACGGCCGCCCCCTGCCGCCCTGCCTGGTCGCCGAGATCCGGCGCGAGCTGCGGCGCCTCAGGCTGGTCGAGGAGATGATCGGGGAAGTCGAGGCCGAGCGCGACGCCGTCGGCGTCGAAACCGTGGCCGACCGGCGCATCGCCCTGCTGCGCCAGGTCAAGGGGATCGGCCCGGTCGCCGCGACCGTGCTGGGCCGCGAGGTGTTCCACCGCGCGTTCACCAACCGCCGGGAACTGGCCTCCTACCTCGGCCTGACGCCCAGCCCGTGGGCGAGCGGCTCGGTTCAGCTCGACCAGGGCATCAGCAAGGCGGGCAACGCCCGGGCGCGCACGATCCTGGTCGAGGTCGCCTGGCTGTGGACCCGCTACCAGCCCGGCAGCCGTCTGGCGGGCTGGTTCCGCGAGCGCGTCGGCCAGACCAAGGGGCGGCTGCGCCGGATCCTGGTCGTGGCCCTGGCGCGCAAGCTGGTTGTTGCGTTGTGGAGATATCTGAGCACCGGCGTGATCCCGGAGGGGGTTGAACTCCGGGCCTGAAACCACCTCCTGCCGAGAGGACACTGAACCGGCGGTCGTTGGCCGCCGCCGAGCCGAGAGGGGCGCGTGACCGTTTCCGCACAGGGCTGCAAGACGCCGCCGCAAAAGATGGGTCCCGCCCTTCCGGGCCTCCCGAGGCCCTCGAGCCGACGCACGGGGAAGCTGGGTCCGGCCGCCACGGCGGCCGACCGGATATGAGTTGCCGCGGCGCCCTTTCCGCCGCGCAGGATGGGAGATCCGCTTTCGGCACGGTCGGTCGCGGTCGCAGCTCCCGACCTCGGGCAGGGTAGCATCGTGCTCGCTCCGGCAAGGCCAGGCCGCCTGACGGCGGTGGCCCTGACGGGCCAGCCTTGCCTTCCGCTGCGCGCGATGCTCGGCATGCGGGCAGGTCGGGACGAAGGGACGGTCGTGCCGGTCGAACAAAGGGACAAGACCTTGGTTTTCCGCCCTTGACCGGCATCTCCTCATATGAGTGCGGGAGAACCGAAAACCCTGACACTCTCGTCCTGTCGGCATGACGCCGGGCGCGGCAGCCGACACGGCGTCGCCGAAGCGGGTCTTCGCCAACCCGCCGGTGCTCGGCGAGGCGGCGCCGCCGCCCATCGCGTCCCTGCTGAAGCTGCCGGCTCCCGGTCCGCGCCCCGGCAGCGAGCGGCTGTACGACCTCACCATCAAGTATGTCGACAGCACCCTGTACAATCCCTCGACCGGGCTTGGGCAGCCGGTGCATCTGCGCACATATGTCGGCACCGACACCAGCCCCGACCGGCCCTTCATCGCGCCGACCATCGAGGCGGCGCCGGGCGACACGGTGCGGGTCAACCTGAAGAACCGGCTGCCGGCGGACCCCGACTGCTTCGACGCGAAGATCCCGACCAACACGCCGCACTGCTTCAACGGCACCAACCTGCACTCGCACGGCCTGTGGGTCAGCCCGACCGGCAACAGCGACAACGTGCTGGTCAAGCTGCTGCCCGGCGTCGATTTCCAGTACGAATACAATATCCCGCCCGACCATCCCTCGGGCACCTTCTGGTATCACCCGCACCTGCACGGCTCCACCGCGCTGCAGGTCTCCAGCGGCATGGCCGGCGCGCTGATCGTGCGCGGCGACCGCAAGCCGACCGAGACGGTCAACGGCGACCTGGACACCCTGCTGGTCAAGCCCGACGGCGGCGCCCTGCCCGAGCAGCTTCTGGTGTTCCAGCAGATCCAGTACGCCTGCACGGGCGCCGACGGAAAGATCAAGGTGGATGCCGACGGCAACGTCGATTGGACCTGCCTGCCCGGCGAGGTCGGAGTCATAGAGAGCTACGATCAGTTCGGGCCGGGCACCTGGGCGGCGTCCGGCCGCTGGACCAGCATCAACGGCGTGGTCCTGCCCGAGTTCCGCGGGCCGATGGCCGGCCAGGCGGAGCGCTGGCGGCTGGTCCATGCCGGCGTCCGCGAGACCATCACGGTCCAGTTCCGCAAGGTGTCGCGCGATGTCGGCCCGCTGGCCTCGCTTCGCCTGAAGGCGTCCGACAGCGACAGGTTCGTCGAGGAGACCTGCGGCGGCGCCCCGGTGCCGTACCAGATCGTCGCGTCCGACGGCCTGACCATGGCCCAGGCGCAGACGGTGACCGCGACCACCCTCCAGCCGGGCTACCGCAACGACCTGCTGGTCGTCTTCCCCGAACCGGGCCGCTACTGCATCAGCGAGGTCGCGACCTCGGCCGCGGGCAACGTCAGCGAGGCCGCGTCCGGCCGCGAGATCCTGGGTTTCGTCGAGGTCTCGGGCCGGCCGAAGGACGAGGCCCCGGTGACCGACGTGACCAGGGCGCTGACCGAGCAGCTGGTCGCCGCCGCGCAGAAGGTCTATGCCGGCAAGGTGCGGGACGAGGTGATCGCCGGCCTGAAGGACGGGCTGAAGCTGACCCGGTTCGTGCCCCATCCGACGATCGAGGACTCGGAGGTCCAAAGCGGCGAGAAGCTGGTGTTCTTCATCAACACCTATTCGAACGACCCGACGACCTTCGAGGTCGGCCAGGACTTCGACGTGGTCCCGGACGCCAACGGCAACCTGGTGCCCGAGGGCGCCTCGCCCTACGATCCGACCCGGATCGACCGCAAGCTGCCGCTGGGCGGCGTGCAGGAATGGGAGCTGCGCTCCTATTTCGTCAGCCACCCCTTCCACATCCACGTCAACCCGTTCCAGATCGTCAAGATCCTGGACCCGGACGGCAAGGACGTCAGCGTCGCGGGAGCGGTGGACAGTTCCGGCCAGACCACGGCGGACCCGCAATATCCCGGCCTGAAGGGGGTCTGGAAGGACACGCTCTGGGTCAAGAGCCTGATCACCTCGGGCCTGACGAACCCGCCGACCGGTGAGTACAAGATCTTCATCCGCACCCGCTACCGCCGCTACATCGGCGAGTTCGTCCTGCACTGCCACATCCTGGACCACGAGGACCAGGGCATGATGCAGAACATCAGCATCGTCCTCCCGGACGGGCAGGGCGGCACCGCCCACGGCCACGGACACGGCCCAAGCCACGCGGCCGCCAAGCCGTGAGGCCGTAGCGCTCCACCCCCGGCGGCCTGATCCGGATCCGATTTTCCGGTGAGGTCGCCGCGGCGGCGGAAAGGCTGTCGCCAGACAGCCCGGTTCTGGCCAACGAGGATGAATCCCGGCGTTTCGGTACCGCTTGGCTTGCGGAGAAGCGCTCGGCGGCTCTCCTCGTTCCCTCCGTCATCATTCCGGTCGAGACCAACATCCTGATCAATCCAGGACACCCCGATGCCGCAGGGGTATCCATGATCGACGCCACGGAATTCGTCTTCGACGACCGCCTGTTCTCCCGGCTGCTTTAGCGCCGGCAGTGCGTCCGGGCCTCCGGAATCGGCCGGAGGCCCAAGTTCGGACGGGTCGCCCTCAGTCCAGGAAGTCGCCGTGCTGCTCGATGTGCTTCGCCAGGCCGAGGGTGTGGTCGCGGACGAGCTGTTCGGCGGCGGCCGGGTCGCGGCGTTCCAAGGCGTCGATGATGTTCTTGTGGTCGACGATGGAGCGCTCCGCCCGGTTGTCCTGGCCGATCGTCAGCTTGCGGATCGCCCGCATGTGGATGAACAGGTTGTCCGTGATCTCCTGAATCAGCAGGCAGCCGCTCATGCGGATGATGGCCTTGTGGAAGGCGATGTTGGCGTCGCTGTATTCGTTGACGTGCTCGGTCGGCTTCTTGCCCTCGAAGTCGCTGAACAGCTCGCGCAGCGACCGGATGTCCGCGTCGGACGCCTTCTCGGCGGCGATGCGGGCCGCCATGCTTTCCAGCGCCGCCCAGACCGTGACCATCTCCAGGATCTCGCGCTTGGTCTTGCGGATCACGAAGATGCCGCGGCGCGGCTGGGAACGGACGAAGCCTTCCTGCTCCAGCAGGGTCATGGCCTCGCGGATCGGGGTGCGGCTGACACCCAGCTTCTCGCTGACCTGACGTTCGTCCAGCCGGATCTCCGTCTTGTGGTCGTAGATATCCATCTCCGTGATCGCCTGCTTCAGGGCATGATAGACCTGAGTGCGAAAACTGGTGCTGGTATCGAGCGGCTGGACGTTCAACGTCGGACCAGTCATTGACTGTCACCCTCTACTTTTCTGGTTGAGCCAAGCCACCCGGCGTCCCTGGAACGCTCGCCCCGTAAGCAGGCTGGATTTGGCCGACCGCATTACTAATACAATATACTTATCAGGGCTCCCCTTCTACCGTTTCATACGCCTTACCGCAACGCTCCCACAATGGGCGCATTGACCCAGGGGCGCCTTAGGCGTCCGATAGATCCGGGTCCCCGGCATGGCGCGGTCGTCAACCGGATTGTTGTTGACACACAGTATAATGTATACCAAGATCCAGAGAACGACGCGGGGCTGACTCCATCCGCGCACCAAAGATCGTCTGAAAAAGATCAAGGGCCACGGAAAAACGGGCCGGTAACCTCAAGGGCCAATAAACCAACGGGGAGAGACGCTCATGAAGATTTGCATTTTCGGTTCGGGCGCCATCGGCGGTTACATGGGCGTGCGCCTGCACCAGGGCGGTGCCGACGTCAGCCTGGTCGCGCGCGGCGCGCACCTCGCGGCCATGCAGCAAAACGGCGTCAAGCTGATCACGGAAGAGGGCGAGGACACCGTCCACCCCACCTGCAGCGACGATCCGGCAGCACTCGGTCCCCAGGATTACGTGATCATCGCGCTGAAGGCCCATTCCGTCACCGGCGCGATCCCCTCGATCAAGCCGCTGCTGGGGCCGGACACGGCGATCGTGACCGCGGTCAACGGCATCCCCTACTGGTACTTCCACAAGCATGGCGGCGAGTACGAGGGCCGGGTGGTCGAAAGCGTCGATCCCGGCGGCCTGCAGTGGAAGGAATTCGGGCCGGAACGGGCGATCGGCTGCGTCGTGTATCCCGCGACCGAGGTGGTCGAGCCGGGCGTGATCAAGCATGTCTACGGCGACAAGTTCAGCCTGGGCGAGCCGGACGGCAGCTCGTCCGACCGCATCGTGAAGCTCTCCGAGGCGCTGACCGCCGGCGGGCTGCGGGCCCCGGTCCTGGACAAGATCCGCGACGAGATCTGGCTGAAGCTGTGGGGCAACCTGTGCTTCAACCCGATCAGCGCGCTTACCCATGCGACGCTGGACGTCATCACGTCCGATCCCGAGACTCGCGCCGTCGCCCGTGCGATGATGCTGGAGGCGAAGGAGATCGGCGACCGGCTGGGCGTGCATTTCCGCGTCGACGTGGAACGCCGGATCAACGGCGCGGGCGCCGTCGGCGCGCACAAGACCTCCATGCTCCAGGACCTCGAGCGCGACCGCCCGATGGAGATCGATCCGCTGCTGACCGTCGTCCAGGAGATGGGACGGATGGTCGGGGTGCCGACGCCGACGATCGACGTCGTGCTGGCCCTGGTCAAGCAGCGCGGCGAAATGGCGGGCTGCTACACGAGGACCAGCCGGCCGGAACCGGCGGAACAGCCGGCGGTGGCGGCACAGTAAAGCCCGGCGGGGTAAATCCCGGCACAAGGGCTCCGCTCCGTCGCAAACCTGGAGGAAATGTCATGAGGGTAGAAGACGTTCTCCGCTCGAAGAACCATCGCATCGTGACCGTCCGAACCGGAGAGACGGTGGAGACCGCGGCCAAGCTGATGAAGGCGGAAAACATCGGCGCGCTGGTCGTCAAGGATGTCTGCCGGACCGAGGGCAACACCGTCGTCGGCATGTTCTCGGAACGGGACATCGTCCGCGCCATGCTGGAGCATGGCGGCAAGGTCATGCAGATGAAGGTGTCGGACCTGATGAGCCGCAACCTGATCACCTGCGCGCCGACGGACGGCCTGCACCATGTGCTGAAGCTGATGCAGGACAACCATATCCGGCACGTCCCGGTGCTCGACGGCTTCACCCTGGTCGGGCTGGTCGGCGTGCGCGACTTCATCGGCATCCGCCTGGGCGAGTTGGAGCGGGAAGACAAGGCTCCCGCCCCTGAACTCGCCCCCCAGGAACTGGCGCATTGAGACGGACCGGGAGGCGGAACCGACCGTTCCGCCTCCCGGCCGCCTTTTCCGCGACCGTGACCCTTTTCCCGCAGACCCCCGGCCCGGTGCAGCGATGACCACCCTGATCTTCACCCATCCCGATTTTCGCCTGCACGACACCGGCATGGGGCATCCCGAATGCCCGGCCCGGATCGACGCCGTCTGGGACGTGCTGGGTTCCGGCGACTTCCGCCAGCTCGACCAGCGCGAGGCGCCCGAGGCGACGGTCGAGCAGCTGGCCCATGTCCACGAGCGCTCCTACGTGGACGCGGTGCTGGCGGCGGTGCCCAGCCACGGCCGCGTCCACCTGGACCCCGACACCGTCCTGTCCGCCACGTCCCGCTCGGCCATCCTGCGCGCGGCGGGAGCCGTCTGCGCGGCGGTCGACGCCGTGGTGGGCGAGAAGGCCGCCGACAACGCCTTCTGCGCGGTCAGGCCGTGCGGCCACCACGCGGAACCGGCCCGCGCCATGGGCTTCTGCGTCTTCAACAACGTCGCGGTCGGCGCCGAGCACGCCCGTAAGCGGCATGGCGTCAAGCGGGTCGCGGTGGTCGATTTCGACGTCCACCACGGCAACGGCACCCAGGCCATGTTCGAGGACGAGCCCGACCTGTTCTTCGCCTCGACCCATGAATGGCCGTTCTATCCGGGCACGGGAGCGCGCGAGGAGCGGGGCCGCCACGACAACGTGGTCAACGTGCCGCTGGCCGCCTTCACCGGGTCCGCGGAGTTCCGGCGCGGCATGAAGGACTTCGTGCTGCCGGCGGTGGAGGCCTTCAAGCCCGACCTGCTGATGATCTCGGCCGGCTTCGACGCCCACCGGCGCGACCCGCTGGCCCACATCAACCTGGAGGCCGGCGACTTCGCCTGGGCGACCCGCGAGCTGATGGCGGTGGCCCGGCGCCACTGCGACGGCCGGGTCGTCTCGGTGCTCGAAGGCGGCTATTCCATGGACGGGCTGGCCGAGAGCCTGGCGGCCCATCTGCGCGAGCTGATGGCCGCTTAAGGCCGCCCACCCGTCTCTTCCTTCAGGATTTCGTCCCCCGCGGCCTTTCCCCCGGCCGCGGCAAGGCCCCCTTTGCGCCCGGCTCTTGGCCGGCGGCGCGGAGGCAAGAACAAGCATCGCGGAGGAGCAGCACCCCATGAAGATAGCAATCCCGAAGGAGCGGCGCGCCTCTGAGCGGCGGGTCGCCGCCTCCCCGGACACGGTCAAGAAATACAAGGCTCTCGGCGCCGACGTGGTGGTCGAGACCGGCGCCGGCGACGGCGCCTCCATCCCCGACCAGGCCTTCGCCGATGCCGGCGCCGAGATCGCGCCGGACCCCGCCGCGACCTATGCCGACGCAGACATCGTCCTCAAGGTCCAGCGCCCGCTGGAGGACGAGCTTCCGCTGATGAAGCGCGGCGCCGTCCTGGCCGGCATCCTCAATCCCCACGGCTCCCGCGACCTGCTGCCGGCCTACGCCGAGGCGGGCGTGACCGCGCTGGCGATGGAGCTGGTGCCCCGGATCACCCGGGCGCAGTCCATGGACGTGCTGTCCAGCCAGGCGAACCTGGCGGGATACCGCGCCGTGCTGGACGCGGCCTACGAGTTCGGCCGCGCCTTCCCGATGATGATGACGGCGGCCGGCACGGTTCCGCCGGCCCGCGCGCTGATCATGGGCGTCGGCGTCGCCGGGCTCCAGGCCATCGCGACCGCGCGGCGGCTGGGCGCCGTGGTGTCGGCGACCGATGTGCGGCCGGCGGTGAAGGAACAGGTCCAGTCGCTGGGCGGCAGTTTCGTCGCGGTCGAGGACGAGGAGTTCAAGCAGGCCGAGACCTCCGGCGGCTACGCCAAGGAGATGAGCAAGGAATACCAGGCCAAGCAGGCGGCCCTGATCGCCGAGACGATCAAGAAGCAGGACATCATCGTCACCACGGCCCTGATCCCCGGCCGCCCGGCCCCGCGGCTGGTGACCGACGCCATGGTCGCCACCATGAAGCCCGGGTCGGTGATCGTGGACTTGGCGGTGGAGTCCGGCGGCAACGTCGAGGGTTCCGTCCCCGGCGAGATCGTGGTCAAGCACGGCGTCAAGATCGTCGGCCACACCAACGTGCCGGGCCGGATCGCGGTCGATGCCTCCACGCTCTACGCCAAGAACCTGCTGGCGCTGCTGAACCTGTGCTTCGACGCCGAGAAGAAGTTCGCCCTGCCGTGGGACGACGAGATCGTCAAGGCGATCGCCCTGACCCGCGACGGCGCGGTGGTTCATCCGACCTTCGCGACAGCCCCGGCCACCCCCCAACCCGCAAACGCCGGAGCGTGAGCCCATGGCCGAGCATAATTTCTTCATCACCGGCCTGACGGTCTTCGCGCTGGCCTGCTTCGTGGGCTACTACGTGGTGTGGCGGGTGACGCCGGCGCTGCACTCGCCGCTGATGAGCGTCACCAACGCGGTGTCCTCCGTGATCATCGTCGGCGCGCTGATCGCGACCGGCAGCACGGCCGGCTTCACCTTCTCCACGATGCTTGGCTTCCTCGCCGTCATCCTGGCCTCGGTCAACATCTTCGGCGGCTTCATCGTCACCCAGCGCATGCTGGCGATGTACAAGAAGAAGCAGAAGAAGGCATAAAGGGAGCCCTGAACCAACATGGCCACACTAGCCCCGCTGGCATACCTGGTCGCCGCCATCTGCTTCATCATGGCGCTGCGCGGCCTCTCCAGTCCCGAGACCTCCCGCCAGGGCAACAATTACGGCATCGCCGGCATGGTGATCGCCATCGTCACCACGCTGATGCTGCCGGGCCTCGTCTCCGGACTGTCGATCACCCTGATCCTGGTCGGACTGGCGATCGGCGGCACCATCGGCGCCGTCATCGCGCGCCGGATCGAGATGACGGCCCTGCCGCAGCTGGTCGCCGCCTTCCACTCCCTGGTCGGCCTGTCGGCGGTGTTCGTCGCGATCGCGGCGTTCTACGCGCCGGAGGCCTACGGCATCGGCACCTCGGGCGCCATCCGCACCGGCAGCCTGATCGAGATGGCGCTGGGCGTCGCGATCGGCGCCATCACCTTCACCGGCTCGCTGGTCGCCTTCGCCAAGCTCCAGGGCCTGGTCAGCGGCAAGCCGCTGGTCTTCAACATGCAGCACATGCTGAACGCCGGTTTGGGCGTGGTGCTGGTGCTCGCCATCGTCTGGCTGTGCGTGTCCAACTCCACCGTGGCGCTCTGGATCATCGTGCTGCTGGCGCTGGCGCTCGGCTTCCTGCTGATCCTGCCCATCGGCGGCGCCGACATGCCGGTGGTGGTGTCGATGCTGAACAGCTATTCCGGCTGGGCGGCGGCCGGCATCGGCTTCACGCTGGAGAACAACCTGCTGATCATCACCGGCGCGCTGGTCGGGTCTTCCGGCGCCATCCTGTCCTACATCATGTGCAAGGGCATGAACCGGTCGATCTTCAACGTCATCCTGGGCGGCTTCGGCGGCGACAGCGCGGCCTCTTCCGCCGCGGGGGGCCCGGCCGGCGACCGCACGGTCAAGGCGGGTTCGGCGGAGGACGCGGCCTTCATCATGAAGAACGCCTCGTCCGTGGTGATCGTGCCGGGCTACGGCATGGCGGTGGCCCAGGCCCAGCACGCGCTCCGCGAGATGGCCGACCTGCTGAAGAAGGAGGGCGTCGAGGTCCGCTACGCGATCCACCCCGTCGCCGGCCGCATGCCCGGCCACATGAACGTGCTGCTGGCCGAGGCCAACGTGCCCTACGACGAAGTGCTTGAGCTGGAGGAGATCAACCGCGACTTCGGCCAGACCGACGTGGCCTTCGTGATCGGCGCCAACGACGTGACCAACCCGGCCGCCAAGACCGACCCGACCTCGGCGATCTACGGCATGCCGATCCTGGACGTGGAGAAGGCCAAGACGGTGGTCTTCATCAAGCGGTCCATGGCTTCGGGCTACGCCGGAGTCGACAACGAACTGTTCTTCCGCCCCAACACCATGATGCTGTTCGGCGATGCCAAGAAGGTGGCGGAGGAGATCGTCAAGGCCGTCGCCTGACCCTCGGCCGCCCGGAACCTAGAGCTGTACCCGATCAGGTCGATGCGTCCGAGACAGCTGATCCGATGCGTTGCGCCATGGGCGCAACCTACGATCGTCGGCCGCATCACCGCCGCCCTGCATCGAGCCGTAGGTTGCGTCCATGGCGCAACACAGTGCGGCGAGTGGAACGGCCGGCTGCGAGGACCGGAGCGGTTCAACCTGATCGGGGACCGCTCCAACCCCTCGGCAAGAGGCAGCCTTGGGATCAAAGTGCCCGAGCCTGCTTTGCCCAGGCGTCCGGCGGCACGACGCTTCCACAAGCTGTCACCACGGGCTCGAGATTGATGCGCGCAGCCCGCACCAAAGAGGACAACTCCAGTTACATGACGCCGGCAACTCCGGCCAGTCTGTTCATGCGGTCGCGCCGGGACTCCGCCAGAAGGTCGGCGACAGTTCCCGCGGTCCGGTCTCCGGTCGCTTCGCGGAACGCTGCAAGCCGCCGGGCAGTTTCGGCGCTTTTGCAATAGGCGCCACTCACCGCATGGAAGACTTCCACGCCTTCGGCCTCGGCGGAGGTGCGGACGGCATCCCGCAGGAATTCGCCCGCCACCGCGTCAGCTTCGCGTCCCAGCATTCCCATCAGGAGATTCCTCCATCCGGCCAGGCGGAGGCCGCTGACGGTCACGGAAGGCAGGGGCGTGATCAGCACGTCGACGTCGCTGTCCTCGCCGTCCTCACCCCTGACCACCGATCCGAACACGACGATCCGCCCAATGCCCGCTTCATGCAAACGGTCGCCGTTGGCGCGGACCGTCTCGGCGACCGACCTGAGGGTCGGCCTGGACGATACGTCGATCCTGTCGATCACCGTTGCCATCGATACCTCCGTCATCCCCGACGAAAATGCTCCCCTTCGCCGGAAAGAACAAGGTGCCGGCGCCGGCCCGGATCGGTCGGTCCCAACCCGTCAGTGCGACACCGCCGCCGAGGCGCCGATGCCGGTCTGCGAGCGGACCTCCTGGTCCTCGAACGCGGCCCGCTCCTTTTCCGCCGACGGGCTGCGGTCCAGCTTGGACACCACGACGGTGACCAGGAAGGCCAGCGTCATGGAGAACAGGGCCGGGTGCTCGTAGGGGAAGACCGGCGCCGGGTTCTCCAGCACGACGACCCACACCGCCTTGGACAGCACGACGCAGACCACCGCCGAGACCAGCCCGGTCAGGCCGCCCAGCAGCGCGCCGCGGGTGGTCAGGCCCTTCCAGTACATGGACAGGATCAGCACCGGGAAGTTGGCCGAGGCCGCGATGCCGAAGGTCAGGCCGACCAGGAACGCGACGTTCTGCTTCTCGAACAGGATGCCCAGCACGACGGCCAGCACGCCCAGGACCAGCGAGGCGATCTTGGAGACCCGCATCTCCTCCGTCTCGGACGCCTTCCCCTTGCGGATCACGCGGGCATAGATGTCTTGGGAGATCGCGGAGGCTCCCGCCAGCGCCAGGCCGGACACCACCGCCAGGATGGTCGCGAACGCCACCGCCGACAGGAAGCCCAGGAAAAGGTCGCCGCCGAGCGCCTTGGAGAGATGCATCACCGGCATGTTACCGCCGCCGATGATCTTGCCGCCGATCACGCCGCCTTCGAAGAATTGCGGGTCGGTACCGACGATGGTGATCGCGGACAGGCCCAGGATGCCGACCACCAGGAAGAAGAAGCCGATGAAGCCGGAGGCGTAGAACACGCTCTTGCGCGCTTCCTTCGCGTTGGGAACGGTGAAGAAGCGCATCATGATGTGCGGCAGCCCGGCCGTGCCGAACACGAGGCCCAGCGACAGCGACACGGCGGACACCGGGTCGGCCAGCAGCGAGCCGGGCGACATGATCTTGATCCCGGCCTTGTGGGACGCGACCGCCTGGGCCGCCATGAAGTC